>JBJKSJ010000258.1:0-17630 GCA_046704085.1 Ktedonobacterales bacterium
GGGGAGTTGTTATGGGCTGAATGTGGGGAACTGCGCGGTGAGGAGGCATTTGGGGCGCTGGCGACGCGGCGTGCGGGGAGTATCGAGGAACACCCCTGGGATGGGAACGGCGAGCGCAATGTGAATCAACCACTTGCGCGGTTGATTATGCAGGCAGTGGAGTATCGTGATGCGCACAGAGAGGCACAGGCTCCGCAAGCGCCAGGCAGCGTGAGTCGCAGCCGACCTATCCAGGCGACCCCGGCATCGCAGGAGCCCGCACTCATGCGTGAGCGACTGAATGAGTCCAAGGGGTCGTCGCGTGTGGGGCATCGCGCCACGCCGTCCGCGCCAAAGGTACGTTTGCCAGAAGATGAATGGACGCCCGCGTGGGTGCGAGAGATTCAATCAGCGGCGGCGGCGTTTTCGGCGCAGCCAACCAGTAGTATGACGCCGCTTCCCTTGTCGTCGGGACCGGCAGGTACGGCGCCTGCTCTTGTGGCGCCGCAGTCGCCCGTCGTTTCAGGGGAGCCGATGGCGCTGGATGTTCCTGAGCCAACTATTCCCCTCTCCGCGCTCAATGGCAAGTTTTCCTTGCCAACGCTTGCCACCGGGAGCCGGGCTGCCTCCCATCCATCCCTGGCGCAGCAGGATGACCCGCCAACTGAGCCATTGCCTACGGTTCAGGGGGGGTTGATGGAGTATGCCCCTAAGCGGGGACGCCCGGCCAGGGAGTCGCAGCGAGAGAAGATAACCCAGCTTGCCACCGAGCCTTTGTTAGATCAGACTGCCAATGTGTGGCCTGAATCAGCAGAGGAGGTTCCAGCGACGCCTGCCTCGTCAGGGACGCCGCTGGCGCCCCCGGCGGCAAGCGGACCCAAGCTGTCGAGCCTTTCTATTTTAGAGCAACTGGCGTATGGGGGGTGGAGCAGCAATGGCGGCGCGGAGGCGTTCAAGACGCCTGACGGGAGCGCGACTCTGCTTTCTGCCAATGGGGCGGTGGAGAGGACAGCGGCGCCCCTGGCTGAGCCGCTGGGCAATCAGCATGTAGATGCTCGCCAGTTCGATGAAGACGTGTCTCCTGGGCCGAATGGCGCGTTGTCGGATGGCCTCGCGCCCGCTGCGGGACTTGCCCTTGCGGCGAATGTTTTGCCTGGTGCATCCGTCGGCGAGGCACAGTCCCCTCCAGAGGCGCTTGGCGCTGAAAAGAGACAGCGTCTTGAGCGGGCGCTGGAAACCTTTGCTTCCCAGGTAGGGGGCGCCTGTGTTGCTACGGCAGTGATTCGCGCGGATGGTTCGCTGGTGGCGGAGTATCGAGTGCGCAGCGCCCAGGAGCAGGAGCTTGGCAGCCCAGCATATCACCTGGCGCATGTGATGCAATCGAGCCTGAGGGCGCTGCTGATGGGAGGCTGGGGTGATCTGGAGGATACGATGATTACTGGCAGTACGCATTCGGTGGTGCTGCGTCGGCTGGGACGTGCCGAACAGGGGCTATTTCACGTGGCCGTGCTGGAACGCTCCGGCAATCCGGGCCTCTGCCGGGTCAGGATGCGCAACAGCGAAGCATCGCTTCTCCAAAAGATATAAAGACCTCTTGATTTTATGGCTGAGGCACGCTAGAATGCCTGAAATGGCTGATTGTTGGAGGCGTTGCTCTCATCCTTTCAGGAGGTCTGTTAGTGTCTGCTCATCTTCCCAATGAACCTACAGATGCGGGAGATGCCCCCCAGAGGTATAGCCCCGCGCCCTCGGCGCCAGGTTCTGCTCCGGCTGGCGCTTCGGTTGCAACTGCGATGGCTGAGCGCCCCCTCCCCCCGAAAAAGGCTGAAGGTCAGCGCGGCGATCAGGGGAGTGAGAAGCTGCGCGCCGATGTCGATACCTTGACGCCGCTGTTTCTGGAAACCATTGATGCGATGGAGCGCGCCGGACTGACGGACCACTATGAGACGCCGCTGCGGCAAGCGATGCGCGCCTATATGACGGTGATGGATGGAGCCTGGGAGGCGCTGGCGCAGGAGCGCTTGAGCGAGGTGGTCAATGGGTCTGGCTATCAACTTGAGGTTGCCAAGCTGACGCAATGGTTGCTGGACCGTCAGAAACGCTGCGCTGAGGCGTTGGCCGATTTGAGCGCGAAGGGCGCAGAGGCGCCGCGCCCGGACTATAGCTGGCGGAGCCGCACCAGGCTGTATCGTCGGGCGATTCGCGCCTGGGAAGAATCGCTGGATCGCCAGGGAGATGCGCGTAGCTCCGGCCAGGGCTTGTTTCGGGTGCATGGCTATTATGGCCTGTCGGCGTTGCGGACTTTCGAGATCTGGGCGTTGGGGCTGCTCCGTTGGGCGACGATGGGAGTGACAGTGCTGGTTCTGCTGGCGTACATTGTGGGCATCCCGTTTATGCAAAACATCTCGCCAGTAACGAGCGGTGTCATCCTGGCGCTCCTATTGCTAGCCGGTTGCTATATCATTCGGCTGACCGGAGGGGAATCTGCCACCATTCCAATTGTGGTTGGCTATGCGCTGGCGCCGCGCCAACAAGTGGCCTTTACCAGCGATGGGATCAGCGTGGTGCCTACCGCGTTGCGCCGTCGGCGGATGCGGCGCTTCCTGGAGATCTGGACTGCCCTGGTGCTGGGGGCGGCGCCGCTGATCTGGTTTGTGGCGGCGGCAGCTTTGGGTGTGCTTCGGAGTGTGCTAGAGACGCCGGGAAATATTGGGCAGACGCTGCTTGATTTTTCGAGCAAATTGAGTTTGCTGCTGGTGCTGGTGCTGCCGCTCTCCTATCTCTTCTTCCTGCCTTTTGTGCTGTATAGCCAGATTTTGCTTTCGCGTGATCTGGGGGGACATCCAGATTGGGAAAGTCCGGCCAGGCGCTATCCGCTGCGCTACTCGCTGATCCTGTTGCCCTTTGAGATCGTGGGCGCGCTGGTACTCAGCATTGTGCTGCGGCAAGTCTTCGCGCTGCAAACCTATACCGTGCTGGAGTTGGGGTCGCTTCGTTTGAGTCTCTCGACGGTGCTGTATCTGTTTGCGTTTCTGCTGCCTTACCTGTTCTTCGTTGATCTGCCCTATCGCTATGGCGTCGATCACTGGCGGGGAAAGCATCTCAAAGAGTTGCGCTCGGCGCGGCGTCAGGCGGAGGAGGAGATTGCGCGCTTGCCCTTGAAGGGTGAGGACAAGGAAGACTTGCATGAGTTGGAGTATCACCTGGGCTGGCTGGAATATTATCGGGGGGCGATGGAGGAGGTGAGCAGTACGCCAGAAGCGCCGTTCTCGGTGGAACGGCGGACTACGGCGATTCTCTTGGCAACGCCGCTGCCGCTGATCATTGCTGCCCTGCAAGATATTCGCAGCGGCCAGACGATCAGCCAGGACGTGATTGAACTGGTACGGGTCTTGATTGGGGTGAAATGAGCGGGGAGGAGCAACAGGACAGCCGATCAAAAGGATGCCTGCCTCTGGTATGGATGTTGCTCACCCTCACGCGGGGACGCCTGGATGCGGGCCTTTCTCCTGGCGCTGGCTGTTGCTTGACAGCGCGCTGGCGTCGGGTGATACTGAGAGACAAGGGGCAGGCCGGTTTGCTTGCGCACGCCTGAGCCGGACCTCCTGGGAAGATGCCACTCGTTGGCAGTGTGCGCTGTGTGAATAGCGCGTCCTGGGCGTGTTGTTTGCGCAGCGTGTGAGGAGGGAAGCGCGTGATCGGCCCGACGATCCGTATAGCCCGGCTGTTTGGTATTCCTATCCGCATCGATATTTCGTGGATTTTGATCTTTGTCCTCTTCGTCTACCTCGTTACGCAGAACTTTTTTAAGCCGCTCTTCCCAGAGCAGAGTCAGGGCGTGGCGGTGGGGCTGGCGATCCTGACGATCTTCCTCTTTTTTGTGTCGGTCTTGCTGCACGAACTGGCACACTCCCTGGTGGCGATCACGCATGGGATGAAGGTGAAGGGGATTGCGCTCTTTGTGCTGGGAGGCGTCTCGCAGCTTGAGGGGGAGCCGCGCAGTCCCTGGGTGGAGTTCTGGATGGCGCTGGCTGGGCCGCTGGCAAGCCTGCTTATCGGGATAGTCTGTGGGGCGCTGTGCCTGGCTGCCGGGGGCATTACACTGGTACGAGCGTTTCTGGGCGTGGATATCTTATATTCGGGCGTTTCGGTGGCGGCGGCTGTCTTGTTCTGGCTCGCGCTGCAAAACATTACCCTGTTTCTGTTTAATATCATTCCTGGTTTCCCAATGGATGGCGGGCGGATTCTGCGCGCGTTTATCTGGGGGGTCAGCCGCAATTATAGTCTCGCGACGCGGATTGCAGCCTGGCTGAGCCGGGGCGTGGGATTACTCTTTCTGCTGCTGGGAGGGTATCTGTTGTTCACCGGGCGCTGGACGGGGGTCTGGTTGCTGTTGATCGGTCTCTTCTTGTTGACGGCTGCACGGGCGGGTATGAATCAGGCGGCGGTGCGCGAGGCGCTTCAGGGGTACGAGGTGGGGCAATTTGTGCGACCCAACCCGCTGGTGGCGCCAGGGCAACTGAGCCTGGAATTGCTGATTCGGGAATATTTTGGGCGCTACGACGCCAGCCTCTATCCAGTCAGGGTGGGCGATGAGATTGCTGGTGTGGTCACGCGCGCGCTGGCACAGCAGGCGCTCCAGAAGGGTTGGGAAGAGCGACGGGTGAGTGAGGTGATGGCGCCGCTGGGGCCGGAGTATGTGATCGGGCCGCACGCGCCCGCACAGGAAGCCTTTGATCGCATGGCGGCCAATACGGCGGGAAGCCTGCTGGTGATGGAGGGTGAGACGTTGCTTGGCGTGGTTGCGCAAGGCGAGATGCTGCGTATGGCGCGAGCCTTTCCCCTGCTGCGGCGTCCTGGCCCGCCCGCGCCGCCGCTGGTGTCGCCACCATCCGCGTCAGATGGTGCCGCAGATCACTTCGAGCGTTTTGACCCCTGATGGCCTCTGCGCAGCCTCGGCAGAGAACGGGTGCGCGGGGCAGGTGGTTCGAGTTCGCGCAGCTTGCTATAGGCGTCGAAGACACCTGTAGGCAATTCCTGGTTGACGCCGATGGCTTCAGCGAGCCTGTTGGTGGCGTGGTCCAGGTGCGCTTTGTGGATGAGGACATACTGCCTTCGACGCTGCTCCCACCACTGGAGGAGGAGGCCAAGGGAGAGTGGAATCAGGAGAGCGAAAAGGCGGATGATCCAGCCTGACCAGCCCCACGCGCCTGGGCCAGAGGTATCGACAGGGGGACCAGGGGGTGTGGGTGGTGTTTTGGGCAGGCCGTAATCTGGACCTGACGGTTGCTGGCTCTGGTGGAGGGTCGCTGTATAATGCGCCAGGGCAAGCTGATATTGATGCGCCTGGACGCCCCAGATGGTGAGTATGGCGAGCAATACGATACAGCCAAGCAGCATGCCAGCCAGCAGCCATCGATGTTGTTGCAGCCAGAGCCTTCTGTTCATTGCTGCCCCTCCGATGATACGATGTTCAAAATGATTGCTATCTCTCTTTGCTTCTTCATTCTATCGCACGTTGAGCAATATGGAAAGATGGTTGCTGCGCACTCAGGGCTGCTCATTGCTTTCCAGGGCGTAGTGCGCGTAGAATAGAAGCGCCGGACCTTGCGGCGCGCGTTGGCGCGGGGTATGCAAGGTTGGCATAGCAGTATCTTTCTCAGCTATTTTATCAAGATTTCTCTTCATCAGGAGGGTTCCTTGGCAATTCGACTCCCTTTATCACAGCAGGCAGGAGGGGCAAGTGTGGATATGCAGCTTAGTGAATATGCGCGGGTGCTGCTTCAGCCGGGTAAGACTTTCAAGAGCGAGCGGGTCTTTGGGATTCCAGCGCCCTATCGTGAGCGGCTCGGCGGAGGAAGCAGCGAGATCAGGCAACTGTGGCTCTGGCCGAAGACGGCCCAGGTGACGGTGAGTACGCGCATTCGCCAGAATCTTTTCAGCGCCAGAGAGGAGATGATTCCGCTCTCGGCAGGCGCACCGCTGGTTCCAGCGAAGGCGCAAGGTGGGGTGGAACTGCGCGCCAAAATGGGGGTTTTCTGTACGGATGAAGCTCAGCACGCGCGCTATCGCGTGGGCCAGTTGGAGGGGCTGACCATCGCGGCCAGGACTGGCCTGGCAAATGGGGTGATTGTGCGCGTGCGGGCGCATCCCGAAGCAGAAGTTGCGCGGCCAACTGACTCCCTGGCCCCCCTCGTTTCGGTGGCTGGTCGCAGGCTGGTGGCGTCGCCCGCCTGGGTGATGGGCGTTGAGCGCGAAGGGCTGGTGCTGAACGTGTTCCCGGCGCAGGTGGCGAGTAGTGTCGAGTTCCTGGATGATTTCCAGGTGCGTGAGCGCCTCTGGGCGATCCTGAATGAGAATCCGGCGCTTCAGCCGTATCTCTCCGGGCTGCGCGTTGATGTGCAGGACGGCGTGGTCTATCTGCAAGGACGGCTGCCTCAGGCGCGTCTGCGCAATTCGGCCAAGCAGGACATCTGGCATGTGCCTGGCGTGGTTGCCATTGAAGATATTATGCTGCGCGTCGAGGGCAACTGATCATGGCGGTAATTGAAACCCACGTTGATACGCACAGCAGCGACTATCAAGAGAACGTCGCCTACTTTGAGAGGCTGGCGCGCGAACTGCGCGAGCGCACACGCCTGGTCGAGCAGGGCGGTGGCGAAGACGCGGTAGCCAGGCATCGCAAGCGCAAGAAGCTGCTACCCCGCGAGCGCATTGCTTTGCTCTGCGATCCACAGACGCCGTTTCTGGAGTTCAGCGCGCTGGCCGCCTGGGATATGTATGCGGATGAGGCGCCCTCGGCGGGCATGGTGACGGGGATTGGGGTTGTCGAGGGCCAGGAATGTGTGATCGTTGCCAATGATGCGACGGTCAAGGGCGGTACGTACTATCCCATGACGGTGAAGAAGCATCTGCGGGCACAGGAGATCGCTGAGCAGAACCATATGCCGTGTATCTATCTGGTCGATTCGGGCGGGGCGTTTCTGCCGCTCCAGGCCGATGTCTTTCCCGACCGCGATCACTTTGGGCGCATATTCTATAACCAGGCGCGGATGTCGGCGAAGGGTATTACGCAGATCGCGCTGGTAATGGGGTCGTGTACGGCGGGCGGGGCATATGTTCCGGCGATGAGCGATGAGACGGTGATCGTGAAGGGCAATGGGACGATCTTTCTGGGCGGGCCGCCGCTGGTGAAGGCGGCGACGGGCGAGGAGGTGACGGCAGAGGAACTGGGTGGCGCGGATGTGCATTCGCGCATCTCTGGCGTGACCGATCACCTTGCCATCAGCGACGAACACGCGCTGGCGATTGGGCGCAGTATTGTCGCCAATCTGAACCGGCGCAAGAGCTATCCCTGGGAGGTGGCCGACCCGGAGCCGCCAAAATATGACCCGCGCGAAATCTATGGCATTGTGCAGCGCGACTGGCGCAAGAGCTATGATGTGCATGAGGTGATTGCTCGGCTGGTGGATGGTTCGCGCCTGCACGAATTCAAGGCGCTCTATGGAACGACGCTGGTCTGCGGCTTTGCGCGTATCATGGGCTATCCAGTGGGCATGATCGCCAATAACGGTATTCTCTTCTCCGAGAGCGCGCTGAAAGCCGCCCATTTTATCGAACTCTGCTGCGAGCGCAAGACGCCGCTGATCTTTCTGCAAAACATTACCGGCTTTATGATCGGCAAGGAGTATGAGAATAGAGGCATTGCCAAGGATGGCGCCAAGATGGTGATGGCGGTGGCGAACGCCGAGGTGCCCAAGTTTACGGTGATAATCGGCGGATCATTTGGCGCGGGCAACTATGGCATGTGCGGGCGCGCCTATGCGCCTCGGCAACTCTGGATGTGGCCGAACGCGCGCATCTCGGTGATGGGCGGAGAGCAAGCGGCCAACGTGCTGCTGACCGTCCGGTTGGAAGGCTTGCGCGTGCGCGGCCAGGAGATGAGTCCTGAAGAGAAGGAAGCTTTCAAGGCGCCGACGCTGGAGAAGTATGAAGCGGAGGGCAATCCATATTACAGCACGGCGCGCCTGTGGGACGATGGCATCATCGATCCGCTGGATACGCGCATGGTGCTGGCGCTGGGGATTGCCGCCGCGCTGAACGCGCCCATCCCAGAGACGAAGTTTGGGGTGTTTCGCATGTAAGGGCGCAGTGCAGTCGGGCGTTCAAGGTAGAGCTAACCGCGGCGCAGTTGTGCTACTAAAATCTGCGTCAGGTGCAATTCAAGCAATTCTAGCAATTCTAGCAACTCTTACGCGCGGCGCCCTTCTGTGCCTGGCGTCGCAAAGTGCTTGACACTCCCTCGCATACATGCCGGGGGATTCTTCCTTCAACCAGCGAGCGTACCTGATGCCATCGCTGGCGTCAGGCAGCGGCCCATCTGTCCAGAAGCGTTGTGTTCTGGCGAACCAGAACCCGTTTCCGCCTGCCCGGCGGTACGGAGGGCTAAATGGAAGTCGGTGCCACTCAACACGGCTTCTTGCGGCTTGATACCTGTTCGATACAAGGCGAACTGGAAGATTTCGGCTTTAGGCTTGCTGACTGACGCCGACTTCATCGGAAATGATGACGGCCTGCGGCTCAAAGAACTGAAGCAGGCCCCACTCCTCCAGGCGCTGGCGAATCCAGAGCGGCTGATTTGCAATGATCCCAAAGCGCAGCGGCATGCCGCTTTGTGCCCTGCTGCTGAGTTCTTCCAGCGTCGTCTGGGCATCGGGGAACGGTTGGAAGAGTTCGGGCGCCAGCGGCGCAATGCGCAGGGCATATTCCTGGAAAAGCTCCATTGCAAACATGACATCATGGCCGCTGATCTCGGCCAGATCGGTCAGCATGGCGAAAAAGCCGCGCCAGCCCTTGCGGTCTACCAGCGCATCCCAATGGGCGAGAAACTGATCGATGGTGTAGTCTATATCCCGCGACGCGAACAGGCGATGCAGGCTCTCGTGAATGAAGCGGGCATATGGACTCTCGTCAATCAGGGTATCGCCAATGTCAAAGAAGAGAAACATGGGCTAGCTGGTTAGCTCCCGCACAATCTGTTGAACGCGCGCGCCTTCGGCACGGCCCCTGGTTTCCTTCGCTGCCAGCGGCATGATCGCCTTGAATTCGCGGCCATGCTGGGCAACCAGATTGCTGACGATCTGGCGCAGTTCATCGTCGCTGAGCCTGGCGGGGAGATACGCCTGGAGGATGGCGGCTTCGCGTTCCTCCTTTTCGGCCAGTTCGGGGCGGTTGCCCTTGCGATAGAGCGCGGCGGCTTCGTGGCGCTGTTTGACCTGCTTGTCCAGCAGCGCCAGGCGGTCGTTCTCGGTCAGCACTTTGCCGTAGTTGGGGTTATCGTGGTCGGTGCGGGCGACTTCTTCCAGATGAAAGGCGTTAAGGGCCAGGCGCAAGGTGTCCAGGCGCACCTGATCGCGCTGGCGCTGCGCGTCCTGCACGTCTGCGCGCAGGCGGGTTTCAAGTTCGGATGGGGTAGCTTCAGCCATTGATCGTTTCCTCCTCCAATTTGGCGAACAGCGGCTCTGGTTTGGGCAGCGCCCGGCCCGCCGGAATCTCTTCTGGCTCCCAGCGCCCGCCGCTGGCCTGGCCCTCCAAGCCCAGCGTTCTCTGCAACTTCTCGGACGAGAAGGGCAGGAAGGGTGAGAAGAGCGTCTTGAGGCCGCTGATCACCTGGGTCATGGTGAAGAGCGTGGTTGCCGCTGCCTGCGGGTCGGTTTTGATGGCTTTCCAGGGAGCCTGCTCGTCGAGATAACGGTTGGCGGCGCGGGCCACGTTCATGGCTTCGTTAAGGCCGTTCTTAAAGTGCGCGCCCTCCAGGCTGGCCCCAACCTTGGCGAAGCCTTCGCGGACAGTATCCAGCATGGCGTGGTCGGCCTCGCGGAGTTCGCCTGGTTGGGGCACGCGGCCCTCGAAGCGGCTCTGAATGAAGGTGAGCGCGCGGTGAACGGCGTTGCCATAGGTGGCGACCAGTTCGTCATTGTTGCGCCGGATGCACTCTTCATAGGTGAAGTCGCTGTCGCGGCCCTCCGGCGCGTTGGCGAGTAGATAGTAGCGCAGCGGGTCTGGTCCGACTTTATCGAGCGCGTCGCTGGTCCAGACGACGTTGCCCCGGCTGGTCGAGGCTTTGCGCCCGCTCATGTTCATATATTCCATTGCGGGTACATCCCAGGCCAGCACGAGATTGCCATAGCCCATGAGCATGGCGGGCCAGATGACGGTATGAAAGGGGATGTTATCCTTGCCGATGAAATACCAGGCTTTGGAGGGCAGTGGCTGCTCTGGTGTCGTGACCCACCAGTCTTTCCAGCGGTCGGGCTGGCCCTGGCGCTCGGCCCATTCGATGCTGGCGGAGAGATAGCCGATGACGGCATCGAACCAGACGTAGATGCGCTTATCGGGATAGCCGTCGAACGGCAGGGGCACACCCCAGTCGAGGTCGCGGGTGATGGCGCGTGGCTTGAGACCCTCCGCCAGCCAGCTTTTGGTGAAGGCCAATGTATTGGGTCGCCAGTAGTCTTTGCTTGCCAGCCACTCTTCCAGCAGCTTCTGGAACTGCGGCAGATCGAGGAAGAAATGCTCGGTGGCGCGAATCTCGATCTGGCTGGTTGTGCTACCGCAGATTTTGCAGCGCGGGTTGATAAGCTGGACGGGGTCGAGGGTGCGCTGGCAGTTGTCGCACTGGTCGCCGCGCGCATCTTCGTAGCCGCAGTAGGGGCAGGTTCCCTCGACGTAGCGGTCGGGCAGGAAGCGCCGATCTGTCGGGCAGTAGGGCGACTCCATCGTATCTTTGAAGATGTAGCCCTTGCGCTGGAGGGTCAGGAAGAAGTCTTGCGTCACCCGGTAATGGTTCTCAGTCGTGGTTTCGGTATAGAGATCCCAGGAGATGCCGAGCCGCCGCCAGATTTCGAGAATCCGCGCGTGGTAGCGGGCAACGAACTCGCGGGGCGAGATGCCTTCTTTATCGGCGCGCACGGTGATGGGTGTGCCGTGTTCATCACTGCCGGAAACCATCAGCACCTCGTCGCCTTTGAGGCGATGGTAGCGGGCAAAGACATCTCCTGGCAGAATGGAGCCGATGATCTGGCCGACATGGGTGGAACTCTGGGCGTAGGGCCAGGCGATGCAAACAAGAATACGTTCCGACATTCCTGCTCCTTCGGGCGTGGTAGGCTATGTATCGAGCAGCGCACAGCAGCGCGAACGAGCGCGTATGCTGCAAGCGTGTATGCTCCCCATCTACAGAAGAAGACCAGCGCCTGTTTCAGATGAACTGGCTGTGTAGAGCGCATCTGCGCACGCGCCATTCCTGATTATGGCGCGGCAAGCGGGGCTTTGTCAAATGCGGCGAGAGGCCGAGGGGGCTGTCCATGCTGTACTACGCGCAGACAATGCCAGGGGTTGAGCAGATCGCCTGGCTGGAGGTGCGCAGGCGTTTCCCGCACGCGATGCTCAAGGAATATCTGTTTGCAAAAGATCGCAATGGCATCCTGGTCTTTGAATACAACGGGCCGCCGCACGCTCTTTTGGAACTGAGGACAACAGAGGATGTCTTTCTGCTGGCGATCTCGGCGGAGATTGCTGCGCGCGCCTGGAGTGGTCTGCAAGAGGTGAGGCAGACAATTGAAGGTGCGCCGCTCTTTGGGCAAGCAGCGCAGGTGTTCAGAAAGCAGCGTGGAATCGGTCCTCGGCTGACCTATCGGGTGGTGACGCGCCTGGAGGGGCAGCATCAGTATCGCCGCGCGGATGTTGAGCAGGCAGTGGTACAAGGGCTGGCGCGCCGCTTTGGGGATCGCTGGATGCTGGTTGAGGAGGAGGCCGATCTGGAGGTCTGGGCCAATCTGTTGGGGACGCGGCTGCTGTGTGGGCTGCGCCTGTCGGATCGGACGATGCGGCATCGAGCCTATCAGAAGGTTCATTTGCCTGCGGCGCTGCGCCCGTCGGTGGCAGCAGCCATGGTTTTGCTGACCGAGCCAGGGGAGCATGATACGTTTCTGGACCCGATGTGTGGCAGCGGCACGTTGCTGGCCGAACGGATACTGGCGGGCGGGTATCAGCAAGTGCTGGGTGGCGATAGTGACGCGCGCTCTGTTGAGGCGGCCCGGCAGAACCTGTCCGGGCTGGGGGAAGGCTGGCGGGTTGCTCGGTGGGATGCCAGAAAGCTACCGCTGGAGGCCGGATCGGTCGATGCGCTGGCAACCAATCCGCCCTTTGGCAAGCAGATCGGCTCGCGGCAGGAGATCGAGGAACTGTATCCGGCTTTCATTGCTGAGGTAGGGCGTGTGCTGAAACCGGGCGGAAGGGCAGTGATCTTGAGCAGTCAGTATGAACTGATCAAAGAGGCGGTGCGACGGCAGCGCGGTTTGCAGATTGTGCGCGGCTATTCCGTCGCGGTCCTGGGCGAATGGGGGCGAATCTATCTCGTGCGCAAGGTGTAGGATGCTATTCGCTCAAACCAGCCGAGCCGGAATGGTTGTATAACAGCAGGCGCCCACTGTAGATGTGTTATACTACCGCGTTGGGAAGAGTTCTTTGTCTATTTGGGAGTAGCCCAGGAGGTTAGGAAGGCACATGGCAGGTACAACGTCCGATATTCGGAATGGTTTGATTATTCGCTATAATGGTGAGCTTCATACGATTGTTGAGTTTCATCACGTCAGTCCAGGAAACTGGCGCGCCTTTATTCGCACGAAGCTGAAAAACTTGAAGACCGGGCGTGTGCAGGAAGTCCGGCTGCGCTCCGGCGAGGAGCTAGATATTGTGCG
This sequence comes from Ktedonobacterales bacterium, assembly GCA_046704085.1. Classification (GTDB taxonomy): domain Bacteria; phylum Chloroflexota; class Ktedonobacteria; order Ktedonobacterales; family DATBGS01; genus DATBHW01. The sequence goes on from JBJKSJ010000258.1 coordinate 12,741, forward strand.
TGTCGAACATCGCTCCTGCCAGTATCTGTACCAGGACGGCCAGGAGTATATCTTTATGAACACGGAGACCTATGACCAGTTTCCGCTGCCGATAGAGATGCTGGGGGAGAGCGCACAGTTTCTCAAAGAGGGCATGGTCGTGGAGGCGCTCTTCGATGGCGAGCAGGTGGTCGGCGTCGATTTACCCACGTTTATTCCGCTGGAGGTGACGTATACCGAGCAGGCGGTACGTGGTGATACAGCGACGAATGTGTTGAAGGCTGCGACGGTGGAGACGGGGGCGACGGTGAATGTGCCGCTTTTTGTGGAGACGGGAGATGTGATTAAGATCGATACACGTACCGGCGAGTATGTTGAGCGCGTCAGGAGTTGAGGCTCTGCTAGCGGGTTGCTACTGGCGCCGCTGGGATTGCGCTGCTGGCTTTCTTTGGGGGATCAGTTTGTGCCGGGGGTAGCGCATGGTAAGCGCCATGCGCTACAGGGTTTCCATAAAGGCTTCAAGGGACTAGCGAGGTTACTGCTCTGGCATTGTATCGTCATTAGTTGATGATGGTCTGGCAGCCTCTGGGCTTACCTGCGTTGCCAGTCCTCCCTCTGCTCAGCGTTCCGGCATCTCTCCTTGCGCTGGGGGGTGAGAACCCTTGAAGGAGCGTACTTTCGCGTGGAGATTTCAATTATCATCCCGGTCTATAATGAAAAGGCTACCATTCAGCAAGTGGTGGAGTTGGTTCAGCAAGCGCCTTATACGAAAGAGATTATCATTGTTGATGATGGCTCCACTGATGGGACGCGCGCCATTCTCCAGCAGAGTGTATGGCCGGAGAATGTGCAAATCTATTACCATGAGAAGAACATGGGCAAGGGCGCGGGCATTCGGACGGCGGTGCAGCATGCCAGCAAAGATGTGATTGTGATTCAGGATGCCGATCTGGAATATGACCCTAAAGACCTGGAGATCGTTCTGAAGCCGATCATTGATGGCAAAGCCGATGTGGTCTATGGGTCGCGCTTTCTGGGGATTCACCGGGCTTTTCTCTTCTGGCACTATCTGGGGAATAAGCTGCTGACCCTGATTACCAATATCCTGTACAATAATATGCTGACGGATATGGAGACGGGATATAAGGCGTTTCGGGCGCCGGTCTTGAAGAGTATGAAGATTCGCTCGAACCGTTTTGATTTTGAGCCAGAGATCACGGCGAAGGTGCTGAAGCGCCATTATCGCATCTACGAGGTGCCCATCTATTATGCCGGGCGTGATTTTGCCGAGGGTAAAAAGATCACCTGGCGCGATGCTTTTCCTGCCATGTGGGCGCTGATTCGATTCCGTTTTATGGATTAGGGGCATAGACTAGTAGGGTAGCTGGGAAAGCTCAAAGAAACGCCGCCGTTCTGCCAGAACGGCGGCGTTTCTTTCCTAACTGTCTGGCCCGCAAGCGAAGAGCGAGTGGGAACAGGGGTAGGGAGAATGCCCATGGGGCGCCTGCTTTGATCTCGTGGGGCCAGATGCTGCTGGCGCCAGCCCTACTTTCGTAGGGGTAGTGAACTGGAGGAGGAGCAGCACGGGTGGTGGGAGACGCTGCGCTCACTGCGACGGATGCCGATGTCGGCCCAGGCGTTTGCATGAAGACAGCAATCGTGAAGGTCTGGTCAATTGGCCCCGATGACCATGCCCTGGTGTAGAGTTCCCCATTGCTGCTAAGAGCGCTGCCCTGGTCCGAGAGGAAACGCTCGGCAATGATGGCGCATGGGTGAAAGCTAGCAAAAGGGGCTTCCTGGGCCAGCGGCGCAGAACTATTATGAATCAGGACATGCTCGATACGGATGTTCCCATTGCCGCTTGGGTTAAGCAGCACCCACAAGGGATATTCCCAGGCATCCAGGCCGATGGGATAGCCCCAGCCATCCAAGCCAGCGGCGTAGAAGCCGATGGTTGAGCAACTGGTGGATTGGATGAAGTGCGCGGTGTCGAGGTAGGGAGCCTCCAGCGTGGGACGGTTCACGAAGTATTGGTCCACGCGAGGTGCGGTGAAGATATTCTGACTCCCTAGCAAGGGTCGGCTCTGGTTGTCTAAGACCCAGGGCAGGGCTGCGAGCAGCAAGAGGAGCAGAAGGGCATTCGCCAGCTTGACCTGGGGAATGTGGGCCAACACTACGCCGCACAGGGGCGCGAAGAGGACAAAGAGGGGCAAGAGCAGGCGATTGTCCCAGGGCTGCCACTTCAGATAGAGCGAAAACAGCAAAAAAGCACCAATGAGGGCTGCCAGATACAGGAGCAGCGGTTTTTGTGTGCGCAGGCGTTTGAGCCAGAGACAGAGGAGAATGACCAGCAGGATGAGGAAGAAGTGGAGTGTATTGCTTGCTGTGATCTCCTGGTTCCAGGTATTATTGGCGCCATTGATCTGAAAGATGGTTCCATGCCAGGTGGTCTGTGGATCATTGATGTTGATGCCCAGGATAATAAACAATTTGCTGAAGCCACGATTCAGCAAATTGTTTATACGGCTGCTTGGAGTGCCAAGTTCAAGGCTCAAATTTCTGAGGACATTGGAGATAAGGGTGGTGGGGGAAAAGGAGCCGTTTGAATAGAGTGCTGTGGTGTCGCCGGGGCCGAGAGGATTGCCAAATGCCGCGATGTTGCGGGCATAGAAAGTGAGGTTGAGACAGAGAGCGGGCACAAGCACCAGGAGGGCTGGACGCCAGATATGCCAGCGCAGGGTGCGTATTCCCCACAAGCCGAACCAGAGTAAGAAAGGAAAGGCATAGACATAGGCGGTGCCTTTCGTCAGGAGGGCCAGTCCGAGGCTAGCGCCTGCCGCCAGGGCATCTATCCGGTTGGGTTGTGCTTTATAAGCCAGGAGAAAGGAGATGGAACAGATCAGCCAGAAGCTCACGACGTAATCATTCTGGGTGCCTGATGCCTGGAGGATACCCATCGGGATGGTTGCGACGATGACCGCAGCGAAGATTTGGCCGCGCAGGTCGGCCCCAAGCTGCCCGGCGATGAGCGATGCGCCAATGATACTACCGATCATGCTGAACCATTGGACACCATTGGCGAAATAGTCGCCGCCGCTCAAGAGTTGCAGGTGCAGGATGACGTATTCAGCCCAGGGCGGCTGGTGAAGCTGGCGAATGCTGTTAGTTGGGTAGAAGGCGATCCCCTGATCCTGAATCCAGTGCATGACTCTGGGCATATGATAGGTCATGGAGTCCCAGGTGTTGGGGGGAGCAATGAGCGCGATCAGGCCAACGACGGCGACGATGGCTGCCACACCGCTGAGTAACACGGTCAGGAAGAGGGGTATCCTGGGCGTTTTCCCGCCAGCGAAGGTGGGAAGCATCCCAGGGAAGAGCTTGCCGCGCCGCAGCCAGAGATTGAGGGCCAGTGCAGCCAGGCAGCCCAGCGCCCAGAGCGCGAGGAGCCAGCCAAAGGTGAGGATGGTAAAGGCGCTGAGAACCTCGGTGATGGCAAGCAGCACCACTCCCCATATGACGCAGGCCAAGAGGAATGAGCGCCGCCAGGAGGGAAGGCGATCAGGTCGGTTTGCTGCTTGATAGACGGCCAGCGCGATGCCGCAGAAACACAACACTGGAAGGACGACAAACACCCTTCATTGCTCCTTCTCTACAGGTTTTCAAGCTGAGGTGAGCCGACCAGTCGTTGGCTATGCTTTTGCCAGCTTGAGCAGAGTAATGGAATAGGGCGGCAGTGTATACCGCAAGGTTTGATCAGTCAATGTGAACCTATCCACCTGGGCGATTGGCTTGCCGGGGTCAGGACCGTAGCGGTAGGCGATAACGCTGCGTGGCGCCAGATTGGGTAGGTAAATGGTTGGGGTCAGAGCCTCTTGTTCGCTCTTGTTGAGGAGCATAAGCAAGACATCGCCATTCTCTTGCTCGGCAGCATAGCCAGAAAGCGTGTCTGGCCGTGTGGTTGTGACCTGGATGGAGACGCCCAGAAACGAGCCTCCCTGGTTGTCGTAGTTGGTATAGAGCTTGAAGGCGTAATAGGGTGGGCTGTACGGGGCCGGGTAGGGCCAGCGGCAGGCGAGGTAGAGTCCTTCACGCCCAAAGATGCCCAGAACCTCGGCCTGTGCCAGTCCTCCATTCATCAGTGTTTCGGCGCCCCAACTGTACTCTGAGATAGCCAGCTTTGTGCCTGGATAGCTCTGGGCGATCCAGCCGAGCATGCGTGGGATAAGATAGACGTAATCGTTCACCCAGAACTCATCTTTGTAGGTGCGATCCCAGAGTTCGCGTGTAGAGCGGAGACGAATCGGCCAGCTTGCGCGCGTGTCTTTGATGGGATTGGCATCGTAAGGGTTAATACCGGCGGGGGAAAAGTGCATGTCGAGCAGGTCCAGGTTACGTCTGCCGGTGGCTTCATCGTGCTGGCGGATTTGCTGCATCCACCAGATGAGAAGCGGGGTGTCATTATGCGCATGGTAGTCGGGCAAGGCTTTGAAGTTATCGGTGCCACGATCCAGGGCGGAGTAGAAATAATTCGGCCAGCCCCAGACAACTGGCCCGCTGATAAGCGCGGTGGGGTCTACATCTTTTACGGCAGTCGCATAGTCTAGGAAGAAATCGAGCGTTTGTTGGTAACTGATCTCGGCGGGGCGAATATCACGTTGGAGGATGCACCAGAGTTCAGGCTCATTATCCATTGAGTAGAAGCGGACGCCCCCGCTGTTGGCTGAGCCAAAGCGATTGACGAGATGATGGACCCACTCATCCTGGGCAACGGTTGGATCGTTGAGATTGGGGGGATCGGCCAATGGCGAGCCTTTGCGGGCACGTGAGGAGACAGAAGTGCGCAGACGGTTTGCAGTTGGGTCATAGCCATGAATGGTGATGTCACTGCCAGGGCGAATGGGTGGGCTGACG
>JBJKSJ010000259.1:0-13568 GCA_046704085.1 Ktedonobacterales bacterium
CTCCAGAGACATACTCCATCACGATAAAGGTCGTGGCGTCCTGCTCGCCGAAGTCATGCACCGGGAGGATATGAGGATGATAGAGCTTGGCAATGGCCCGCGCCTCGCGGATAAACCGTTCCATGAACGTCGGGTCCTTGGCATAGGCGGCAGGCAAGACTTTGATGGCGACAAAACGATCAAGCGCCGGTTGATAGGCTTTGTACACGGTTGCCATGCCACCCTGCCCGATTTGCTCGACCACCTCAAGCTGTCCCAGCTTCTTGCCGATAAGCGCGCTCATCTCTCGATCACCCTCTCTTGCCAGAAACAGGCTGGCTACACCAACCAACAAGCGTTGGCATGCTGGGCTACAGTCGTATAAAACAGCAGGGATAATAGAACCAGTTGGCCTGCCCCCATCAGCGGCAAGACTGGAGAGACGATCTCCCCTGAAGAGCAGCCCTCAGTATTATACCATAGGCGCCCATTCTCCCATAGTCTCCTAATCGTCTGATTGGAGGTGAAATGCTGCACAGGCGCATCTTTGCTACAGGATGCGCCTGGGAGGGGGTGATGAACACTTCAGCAAGCGGCAGTTTCAGTTTGTTTCAGACCGACGAATAGGTGCGGGCGCCTGCACAGCCGTAGAGGCAGCGTCCGGCCCGCGATTTCTGGTCGAGGCGGGTGCTGGCGCGGCGCCCTCTGGAGCCTGCGCGGCGGGCGCAGAAGTCGCCGGAAGTTTGGTGGTGATGCGGGGCAGGGGGCGCGGCGAGAGCGGCGCGCGCATCAGGGCCAGAATCCGATCCACCTGCGTTCCGGTTGGCGCGGGCCAACCCACACGCTCGCCGCGATGCAACGCCTCCAGCAGCGTCACCATCTCGGCCACCGCTGCCTCCAGTTGGCGATGCTGCCGGGCCTCCTCGAACATCTGCTCCTGGCGGTCCAACAAGCTGTTCACTTTCGCGGCGATGGGCGCCAGTTCGCTCTCTTTCATCACCACTCGCGCATGTAACTCGCCCCCAGCAACTCGCCCCAGCACACCTTGCAGCGTGGCGATCCCATCCTGAAGCTGGCGCAGGTGAATATCAGACTCGATGCGCACTCGCGCGATCTCTGCGCTGTTCCAGTGATCGGCGCTGCCAAGTTGATCGCGGCGCTCAAGCACCATCAGCAGGGCGGCGATCATCCAGCCCAGGCAGGCCAGCGATCCCAAGAGCGTGAGCAGCAGCGTTACCACTGGGGGCGTGCGTAATGGCGGATGGGGCCATCCGGCCAGGTTGCCAATCACCAGCACGACCAGCACACCCACTTCCCAAGCGGCAGTGATGAGCAGATCGCGCCGATCCGAAAGCACCAGCGCCAGCAGGGCGATGCCTGGCAGCAGCAGAGCGAATACCAGCGATGGCCCTAGCAGCAGCCACAGCCAGGTCAGCGCCAGCAGATCACCACCCAGGATGATCCAGCGCGCCAGGCCAAGCCGGTCAACATGCTCCGCGTACCAGTAGGCGACCACCCCATAAATAGCCACCAGCATGGAAAGCAACACCAGCCAGAGCCAGTCCTTGACCTGGCTCTCCAGAAAGACGACCGTCATGGCGCCCGCCACCAGGACGCCGCCCAGGCTATGCAGCAGGGCGCAGCGCGTCAGGAGGGTCGCGCGGAGGGTCGTCTCGGTAGGCGCCGTCGTCCCTCGACCAAAGCGCCGCTTCCATGCGCTCTGCTGCCCGGCGCCCCGCACGCTAAAACCGATATGGCGCACTCGCTGTGGTAAAGAACCTGCGTGGTTTACAGGTAGGCGGCGATCCACATCGTATTCTCTCTCCAATTCCGCCAGGTAGAGTTCTCGTGAACGCTGTAGACCATCACGGAGTCCAGCCATCGTTCTCTCCTTCCATCACAGCGAGCGCCTGAATTGGACGCGCCGATGGTCGCTGGAGGCAAGCGAACAATCACTTGACAATACTGCGCCGATATGCGATACTATTATTTAAAGCAAGCGCAATCAAAATCCAAAGAACCAGAGAATTCAAGAGCGCCGACGGAACGAGTAGGCGCGCTCGCTCGCTCAGAGAGTCCGGGGATGGTGCGACCGGATGCGAGGGCTGCGCCGAAAATCCTTCCTGAGCTGCCAGTCGAACACCCTCCCAATTATGGGATGCAAGTAGACCTGGCCGGTTTCCTCGTCCGTTATCTCACGGGGCAGGCGTGAATACGCGCCTGAACTGAGTGCGACCTTTCGAGCTATCAGCCGTACATCAGAATGTATGCTGAACCGCATACGAATGGGCGCGAATCAGGGTGGTATCGTGGGAATCAATGCCCGCCCCTGTCTGGGGTGGGTTTTTTTATTGGAACGGACCAAGCGAGGAAACGACGATGAACACCGAACTCTTGTATCATGCCGACAGCTATACCAGCAATTTCAATGCCAGAGTCATCGCGCAGCGCGAGCAGGCCATCGCGCTCGACCGCACAGCCTTCTATCCCGGCGGCGGCGGCCAGTTGGCTGATCGTGGCGTCCTGCGCTGCGCGGGCCAGGAATGCGCCGTGACAGAACTCCACAAAGATGAAGAGGGAGCGGCGGTCTGGCACAAACTGACGGGGCCGCTCCCGGCAGTTGGCGCCGAGGTGGAGGGCGCGCTCGATTGGGATTTCCGCTATCGGATGATGCGCACGCACACGGCGCTGCATATCCTCTGCGGCTTGATCTTCCGCGACTTTGGCGCGCAGGTCACGGGCGGCCAGATGTATGTTGACCGCGCGCGAATGGACTTCACGCTGGAGCAATTTGACCAGGGGACCATCCGCGCCATAGAAGAGAGCGCCAACGCTGCGATTCGAGCCGCGCTGCCCATCAAGGTCTCGGTGCTGTCGCGCGAAGAGGCGTTCAAGATACCGGACCTGATTCGCACGAAGATTAACCTCTTGCCGCCCAACATCCAGTCGATCCGCATTGTCGAAATTGTCGGGCTGGACCTTCAGGCCGATGGCGGCACGCATGTCCACGACACATCCGAGGTCAAAGGCATCAAGGTGATCAAAACAGAGAACAAGGGCAAGATCAATAAACGCCTGGAGATTGCCCTGGTAGATTAGCAATAAAAGTATTGTTAGCGGACACGTCTTCGTCCGAACCCGCGCAGGCGGGCTTTGTGGCGGCCTCTGGCCGCCCCTAGACGCGGTTTTAACCGCCAGTGTTTCGAGGTGGCAGATGGCACACGCCAGAACAACCCTGTTTCAAGCGGCGCCCCCGGCCAATCGGGTGGATTACCCCGCGCTGGAGCGCGAGGTGCAGCAGTGGTGGGACACGCATGGCACGCTGGGCAAATACCTCCAGCGCAACGCCAACAGCAAGAAGCGCTTCTCGTTTATCGATGGGCCGATCACGGCCAACAACCCGATGGGCGTTCACCATGCCTGGGGCCGTACCTACAAAGACCTCTTTCAGCGTTACAAGACCATGCAGGGCTACCGCCAGCGTTACCAGAATGGCTTTGACTGCCAGGGTCTCTGGGTGGAGGTTGAGGTCGAAAAAGAACTGGGGCTGACCAACAAGCGCGAGATCGAATCCTACGGCATCGACGCCTTTGTCCAGCGATGCAAAGCGCGCGTGCTGCGCTTCGCCGAGCGCATCACCAACCAATCTATCCGCCTGGGCCATTGGGTGGACTGGAATAATTCCTACTTCACGATGTCGGATGAGAACAACTACACCATCTGGCATTTCTTGAAGGTCTGCAACGAGAAGGGTTACATCTACAAAGGCACCGATGTGATGCCCTGGTGCCCACGCTGCGCCACCGGCCTCTCCGACATGGAGATCAACGAGGGGCGCTGGGAGGTCACGCACACCAGCGTCTACGTGCGCTTCCCACTGGCGGGCCGCGAGAACGAGTATCTGCTGGTCTGGACGACCACGCCCTGGACGCTGCCGGCCAACGTCGCCGCCGCCGTCAATCCCGACCTGACCTACGTCAAGGTGCGGCAGGATGGCGCGTACTACTATCTCTCGCAGGATGCCCTGCCCAGGCTGCAAAAGCTGCGTGGGCGCGACAAAGGCGAGGTAGAAGTCGTCGAACTGCTCTCCGGGCGCGATCTGCTGGGCTGGAGCTATCGTGGCCCATTTGATGACCTGGCCGCCGCGCAGGGTCTCACGCATACGGTCGTCGCCTGGGATGAGGTCAGCGCCACCGAAGGAACCGGCATCGTACATATCGCGCCGGGCTGTGGCCGCGAAGACTTCGCGCTCTCCAAAGAGCATCATCTGGCCGTGCTTGCGCCAGTCGATGAGTCTGGCGTCTATCTGGATGGCTACGGCTGGCTCACCGGACATAGCGTGACCGAGGTTGCGGAAGATCAAAAGACAAATGTCGTCGCCCGCTTTGTGTTTGATGACCTGAAAGCCAAAGGGCTGTTCTACCAGACCGAATCTTATAAGCACGTCTATCCGCACTGCTGGCGCTGCCAGACCGAACTGATCTTCCGCCTGGTGGATGAGTGGTTCATCTCCATGCGTGAACTGCGCTATCAGATGATGGAGATTGTCCAGCACGTCCGCTGGATTCCATCGTTTGGCCTGGAGCGCGAATTGGACTGGCTGCGCAACATGGAAGACTGGATGATCTCCAAGAAGCGCTACTGGGGTCTGGCGCTGCCCATCTACGACTGCCCGCAGTGCGGCGCGTTTGAGGTCATCGGCAGCGAAACCGAACTGCGCGCGCGCGCCGTCGAAGGCTGGGAGACTTTTGAGGGCCACACGCCGCACCGTCCCTGGGTCGATGCGGTCAAGATCGCCTGCGCGAAGTGCGGCGCGGTCGTCTCGCGCATCAAAGACGTGGGCAACCCCTGGCTGGATGCCGGCATCGTGCCCTACTCCACGCTGAACTATCGCCACAACCGCGACTACTGGCGCGAGTGGTTCCCGGCAGATTTCATCACCGAGAGCTTTCCGGGCCAGTTCCGCAACTGGTTCTACTCCATGCTGGTGATGAGCGCGGCGCTAGAGAATACCGAGCCGTTCAAGACGGTGCTGGGCTATGCCACGCTGCTGGACGAGAAGGGTGAGGAGATGCACAAGAGCAAGGGCAACTCCATCGCCTTTGACGAGGCCGCCGAACTGGTCGGCTCCGACACGATGCGCTGGCTCTTTATGAACCACCCGCCGGAGCAAAACCTGCGTTTCCCACGCATCCCAACGGAAAAAGATGTCCAGGAGGCGCAGGCGAAGGGCCAGCCGGTGCGCCTCAGCGACCTGTGGCTCACTGTGCGCACGGCGCTGGACAAGCTCTGGAACGTCTACTCGTTCTTCGTGACCTACGCTAATATCGACAACTTCGATCCGACACGCCACAGCCTGCCTGTCAGCGAGCGCAGCGATCTGGACCGATGGATTCTCTCTGAATTGCAACAGGCGATCAGCGACGCAGCGAAGGGGCTTGACCTGTACGATACTAAAGGACCGACAGTAGCCATTGGAACGTTCCTTGATAACCTCTCCAACTGGTACGTCCGGCGCAGCCGACGGCGCTTCTGGAAGAGCGAAGAGGACAACGACAAGGTGGCCGCGTACTTGACGCTCTACGAGTGCCTGGTTACGATGGTGAAACTGCTCGCGCCTTTCACGCCGTTCCTGGCCGAGTCGCTCTATCAAAATCTGGCGCGCAGCGTAAACCAGGACACGCCAGAGAGTGTACATCTCTGTGGGTGGCCTGAGGTGGATGCGTCGCTCGTTGACGAGCGGCTGGCGCGTGAAACCCAACTGGTCATGCGGATGGTGAATCTGGGGCGCGCGGCGCGGGAAAAGGGCCAGATTCGGGTGCGCCAGCCGCTCTCGGCGCTCTATGCCCGCGTCACGACGGCTGAGGAGCGCGCCAGCCTGGCACGGCTGGCCGATCAGGTACTGGAAGAGTTGAATGTCAAGCGGCTGGAGTTCTTGCCCGACGAGAGTGATATGCTCGTCTACACGCTGAAGCCGCGCATCAGCGTGCTGGGTCCGAAATACGGGGCGCGCATGAAGGCGCTGCTGGCGGCCATCAATGCGCTGGATGTCAACGAGACCGTGCGCCAACTGCGCGCCAACGGACAGGTCACGCTGGTCGTTGACGGCCAGAGCGTGATGCTGACCGACGAAGAGCTAGAGGTCGTCGGCGCCGCCAGGGCAGGCTACGTGGCCGCCGAAGAGGCAGGCAATGTGGCCGTTCTCGAAACGACTCTGACGCCCGAACTCGTCGAGGAGGGTCTGGTGCGCGATCTGACTCATTCGCTGCAAGATATGCGCAAAAAGGCCGACTTCCTCATCGAAGAGACGATCAGCGTGCGGCTGGTCACGGATGCCGAACTCGCGGCGGTTCTCCAGCGTTACGCCGACTACATCAAGGAAGAAACGCTGGCGCGCGATCTGACCGTAGTGACCGACGGTCAACAAGGCGCGAGCGCCGATGGAGCCTACTCTGACACGATTGCTCCTGCCAGGCTGGGCGGCCATCAGGTAACGGTCACGCTCAAACGGCTCTCCTGAAACGGCTGGCGGTTGCAACCGCGCCCGCGCCTAAAGGCGTTCCGCCACGAAGCCCGCCTGCGTGGGCGGGGTAGCCATCCGCAGGGAGACTTGGTGGCCCTGGGCGCCAATAGGCATGGTTTTAATCGCCTGCCCTCTGGCGCATGCCGGGACATCTGCTCTATAATAGGGGAGACATCCCGGTGCGCGCCTGCTGGGGCGCCTGGTAGGACTTTTGCTTATGTAATTGACCTGCTGCTTGCCGGAGTGTTATACTCTGGCAAAATACTGGCTCAGCCGCAGCCAGATCAGAGAATCGAGGGGTGGAACCTGATGTTCCAGCAGTATAATGAGCAGCCCTGCCACGTCTGCGCGCAAACGGCTGCCGGGCGCTGCCCCGACTGCCGTCATCGCTACTGCATCGAGCATTTTCCGCTTGATCAGCACCAGCCGTGCAGTCAGGTGCAGGAGCGCAACGCCGATCAGTATGTCTGCTATGTCTGCGGCGAGCCGGTGCGCCCGACCCAATGGTCCTCCAACCTCGTCGCCCACTACTTTGATTCCGGTCGCTGCGCCGGGTGCAAGCGTTACGTCTGCGATGACCACCACACGCGGCGTAAGCAGGAGCGCATGGTCATTGAGCGCGATGGCATGTCAAGCCATCGCTATCACTACATCATACGTTACTGCGATCTCTGCTCGCCACTGCGCTATCTCAATGGGCTGGTGGGCATGGGGTACTGGATTGTTGCGGGGCTGGCGGGTGTGCTGGGAGTCTTCTTCTGGTTCCACCGCTAAGGGACCAGCGTATCATGGCGAATCTTCTTTGCCAACCTGCTCATCTGGGAGCAGGCTGGTTGAGGTACAAGGTAGATTGAGCGGGTGCTATGGCCGTTGTTCTCACTCTTGAAACTGTTTTGAGTAAATATCGCTTGCTGGTTGGAAGAGAGCTTCGACGTTTTCTCGATGTGGCGCAGCAAGACGCCCAGGGCGAAGCACTCTCCATCTTTTATGGGCAGATGCGCTATCATCTTGGCTGGGCGCACGCCGATCTCAGTCCGATTGACGAGAACCCCGGCAGGTTCCTGGGCAAGTTCCTGCGCCCTACCTTGCTGCTGCTGGCCCATCAAGCCTGTCTCCCAGCCTATCCTACCCCAGCCTCTGCCGGAAAGCCCCCCTATCAGCTTGAGCAGATTCTTCCGGCGGCAGTGGCCGTTGAACTGGTGCATAATTTCTCCCTAATTCACGATGACATCGAAGACGGCGACCCGCTGCGTCATCATCGTCCTACCGTCTGGAAGCTGTGGGGCCAGCCCCAGGCGATCAACACTGGTGACGGCCTCTTCTGTATGGCTCGCCTGGCGCTGTGGGAACTGGCGAAGACGGGCGTGGATGCCCAGACGATCCTTACCCTGGCGCGCATCTTCGATAGCGCCTGTCTCGAACTCTGCGAGGGCCAGCACCTGGATATGAGCTTCGAGCGCCAGCACGCGATGACCGTGCCGCTCTACCTCGACATGATTAGCCGCAAGACTGCCGCGCTGATGCAATGCGCGGCGGAGATGGGCGCGCGGCTCGCCACCAGGAACGACGACCAGATCGCCCAGCTTGCCTCCTTTGGACGCGCGCTGGGCATCGCCTTCCAGCTTCGTGATGATCTGCTGGGCGTCTGGGCAGCGGAAACCGAACTGGGCAAAGCGCCCGCTGGAGACATCCGCCGCAAGAAAATGAGCCTGCCCATCATCGACGCGCTGGAGCATGCTGGGCCTGAAGATCGAGCCAGGCTCCAGATGATCTACGCCCAGGAGGGCGCCGCCGCCGACGCGCAGGTAGCCGAGACGCTTGCCATCTTTGCTGAGAGCGATGTGCGCCGACGCTGCCAGAATCAACTTGACGAAGCGATCAATACCGCCAGGCAGGCGCTAGAGGCAATGGCCTGGGGCAAAGCCAGCGAACCGGCCATGCGCGAACTGAACGCCTTGCTCGATTCTCTGGCGCGCGCGGCACAGCGTTAAGCCGCTCAGCCGCTCAGTCTGATGGCATAGTGCTTGCCGTATAGCGCGCGGTGTCATCCGGCACAATTCTTGCAAACTCAACCAATCACTGGAATGCCTGGGGCGATGGACTTTTTTTCGCTTGCGAGGCTGGTTGCGGGTTGTCTGAACATCTTAGAGAAATGTTCCGTAACAAGGAACTTGTCAATATCGCAAACGCTATGCTATAGTAAAGCCAACATTCAACGTCTGAGAGAACCGCAGCATGTGGGTGGCTTCTACATGGCCGCACGTCCCCCCAGGCGACACCGCAGGCGCCCTTCCCCCGGTTTATGGCGGCGGTGGCAGCATGGCATGGACAACCTGTTCGCGCGGCCCTGCTCAACGCAGCGCGGCGTTGATGATACCACTAGGAGGGCATAGTTTCCGTGAACAACATCTTCTGGATTGCTGTCCCGTTCGCCGCTAGCGGAGTGGCGATTCTGCTTGCTCTCTATCTGGTCCGCTGGGTACTCCAGCATGATCAGGGGAATGAGGCCATGCAGAAAGTCGCGCGCGCCATCTTTCAGGGCGCGCAGGCGTTTATCGGGCGCCAATATCGCACGATTGGTATCCTGGCTGTTGTCGCCGCTGTCGTAATTGGTGGCCTGCTCGCCATCCTGAGCGGCAGCGCCAATACGCTGGGCGGCGTCACCCCCTTTGGCATTGCCTGGCGCGCATCGGTTGCGTTCTTGATTGGCGCGGGTTGCTCTATCCTTTCGGGCCTGGTCGGTATGAATGTTGCCGTCCGCTCCAATAGCCGCGTCGCTAGCGCCGCCAGTAAAGGGCTGGGCGACGCGCTGCTGGTTGGCCTGCGCGGCGGCGCTGTGACCGGCTTCCTCGTCATCGCGCTCAGCCTGCTGGGCGTATCGCTGGTGTACGTGATTTATCATGCCATTGGCTCCAGCGTGCAAGATACCCCCGTACTCATCGTCGGGTTCGGTTTTGGCGCCAGCTTTGTGGCCCTCTTTGCCCAACTGGGCGGCGGCATCTATACCAAGGCTGCTGATGTCGGCGCCGATCTGGTCGGCAAGGTCGAGGCGGGCATCCCTGAGGACGACCCGCGCAACCCCGCCGTGATCGCTGACCTCGTGGGCGACAATGTAGGCGACTGCGCTGGACGTGGCGCTGACCTCTTTGAGTCCACTGCCGCTGAAAACATCGGCGCGATGATTCTGGGCGCTTCCGTCTATGAGAGTCTGCACACCACCAACATCGGTTGGATCATCTTTCCACTGGTCGCTGTCGGCCTTGGCATCATCGCTTCTGTGATCGGTCTGCTGGCTGTTCGCTCCACTGGCTTGCGTGAGCCAACTGAGGGCGCCGAGCGCGACGCGGGCGTCATTGCAATGGGCCGACTGAATCTTGGCTACTATGTCACGGCGGGACTCTCCGTTCTGGCGATTGTTGGGGCCAGCTACGCGCTGCTCAATGACAAGGGCACATGGTATATCTTTGCCGCTGCGGGCATCGTTGGCATCCTCAACAGCATCGCCTTCGTCTACATCACCCAATATTACACCTCCGGCAAGTGGCGCCCGGTGCGCACTATCGCCGAGGCCAGCAAGACCGGCCCGGCCACTAATATCATTGCTGGATTGTCTGTCGGCTTTGAGAACACGGCGCTCCCGGTGCTGTCTATCTGCGCGTCGCTTGGCCTCGCCTACTACCTTGGCACGCTGGCTAACATCCCCAGCACGACTGGCGGCCTCATCAGCACTGGTGGTATCTACGCCACTGCCGTAGCCACAATGGGCATGCTGATGAGCGCCTCCTATATCCTGGCGATGGATAGCTTTGGCCCGATCACCGACAACGCGGGTGGCATTGTCGAGATGAGTGGCGCGCCCGATGAGGTGCGCGTCGTGACCGACGCGCTCGACAGCGTGGGCAACACCACCAAGGCGCTCACCAAGGGCTACGGCATCGGCTCCGCCGCGCTGGCCGCCTTCCTGCTCTTCAGCGCCTACCTGGACGTTCTCCAGAGTAACACAACGTATACCCCGGCAGGCCACACCAGCTACAGCGTCAACCTGGCGAATCCCCCCATCTTTATTGCCGCGTTGCTAGGGGCCACGCTCGTCTTTCTGTTTAGCTCGCTGGCAATCCGCGCCGTTGGCCGGGCCGCCCAGGCTATGATTGAGGAAGTGCGCCGCCAGTTCAAGGCCAATCCCAAGATCATGACTGGTGAAGCCGATCCCGACTACGCAAGCTGCGTAGACATCAGCACCCGCTCCGCGCTGCGACAAATGGTCATTCCTGGCGTGCTGGTCGTTGCCAGCCCCATTGTCGTTGGCCTGACGCTCGGCCCGGAGGCCGCCGCCGCCTTCCTGATGGTGGGCACCGTTGGTGGCATCCTGATGGCGCTGGTAATGAACAACGGCGGCGGCGCCTGGGACAACGCCAAGAAGTACATCGAGGCAGGCTTCCTGAAGGATGAAAATGGGGTGGTCCTGGGGAAGAAAACTCTGGCGCATCAAGCAGCCGTCGTTGGTGACACGGTTGGCGACCCGTTCAAGGACACCGCCGGGCCATCGCTGCACATCCTCATCAAGCTGCTCAGCACTATCACGCTGGTGCTGGCCCCGCTCTTTATCTTCTTCCACCCTCATCCGTAAGGCTGGGGGCGCATACCAGCCGGGAGTTGACAACACCTCCCGTAAGGCATACGCTGTCGGCGACCCTCCGCTCTCTCATTCATATGGGACGGCGCGGGTCGCCGATAGCGTTTTGCAGCAATGAGGAACTGGTCTATGCGCCAGCTTGTTTCCGATGCTCCTTGTACCCCCGGCGTCTCGCCGGTCAGTGATTGGCCGCCTGGAAAGCGGCGCTACAAAGTATCTTCAGCCGACAACCTCCTTGCCGCGCTGCTCCTCTGCATAGCAATGGGCGGGCTGAGCGGCTGTACCTCAGCAAGCAGCGTCAGCGCCAGCAGCTTTGCCGCCTGCATGTCCACCTCTGGCGCTGCCTGTGCCGTTGGCCCCGGCGTGAGCAAGCTCCAGCTTATCACCGAGCCAGATGATGGCGTGCGCCCCGTGACGGACGCCATCCGCGCCGCGCAGCATGCGATCTGGGTTGAGGTCTATATCCTCACCGACACGCCGGTCGTTCAGGCGTTAGAGGATGCCGCCAATCGTGGCCTGGATGTGCGCGTCATGCTGGAGCCGGACCCGGTAGGCTCCAGCCCGGTCTCCGTTCAGGAGACAATGGATAAGCTCAAAGCCACCAGCATCAAAGTCAGCACGACCAATCCGGCCTATCAACTGACCCATGCCAAGTTCATGCTGATTGATGGCAGCACGCTTTTCCTGATGACTGCTAATCTCAGCAAATCCGCGCTGGGCGGCGGCAAGAATGAAACTACCAACCGGGAATACTTGCTGGTAGACGGCGAGGCGCCGGATATTCAGGAAGCCCAGCACATCTTCATCGCCGACTGGAACCGCAGCACGCCCGCCCTTAGCGACGCCAACCTGCTCGTCAGCCCGATCAATGCCCGTGTCAAGCTTCTCGCGCTCATCAACAGCGCCAGGAGCAGCCTGCTGATAGAAAACGAGGAGATGCAAGACAACCAGGTCGAACAGGCGCTCGCCAGCGCCGCCCATCGCGGCGTCAGCATCCAGGTCGTGCTGCCCGCGCCCTCCGGTGGGCAGGATGGTAACGCCGCTGGCGTCACCGTGCTGCGCCAGGCAGGCATCAGCGTGCGCTACGACGCAAAGTTGTATATCCACGCCAAGATGATGGTGATCGACGACGCCAGAGCCTATGTCGGCTCCGAGAACTTCTCCAGCGCCTCGCTGGACCTCAACCGCGAACTTGGCCTCATCGTTGCCGCGCCAGCCATCATCCAGAGCCTGGCAACTACGTTTATGGCAGATTACGCTGCCTCAACATAAGAAAGGAACCAGAAGCCATGATTACCGAGATCGCCATTTTTCAAGCCGTCCCTGGCAAAGAAGAAGCCTTCGCGCAGGGCATCCAGAAAGGTCTTGAAGTGATACGCCGCGATGCCGGGTGTCGTTCTGCCGCCTCGCACCGCTGCATCGAAGACCCCGCGCGCTTCATGCTCGTGATCCAGTGGGCCAGCCTGGAGGCGCACACGCAGGGCTTTCGTACATCGCCGGGCTTCGCCGAATATCGCAGTCACATCACCGGCCTTTTTCTGGATGCGCCCGTTGTGCATCACTATGCGGCGCTCTGAATAACCTGCTCGCTTGCTGACGTGCGACCCCTTCTGTGATACCATATGCGCGCAGCCGAGCCACTTCTGGGCTGGAGCATTGGTCAACATGCTCCGTCTTCGTCCTACCCTGTGTAGGCAGGCTCGGCGGCGCAGCCTCCAGGCGCGGGCGCACGAGCGACCAACAGGAGCGAGAGGGGCGGCGCCCGGCAGCAGCCCGCGAGCGACCAACGGGAGCGAGAATGCGGGAACCCCGTTCCCGCAAGGGCTGCCGCCCGCAGGGGCCGTCCAGCGCCCGCCGCCGCAGGCGCGGATGTATCCGCCAGTCACATTTTCAGAGGGGTATCGGCTCTGGCATGGCGATCCAACAACGCAAAGTGACCGCAGTGATGCGGCGCCGCCGTCGTTCTATCATTGCTCGTATGTTTGCTCCGATCTCGCTGGCGCGGCGGCGCTTTGCGCATAACGCGCCGCTGCTGGCGTGTCTGGGCCTGGGGATTCTTGCGGCGACGGTGCTGTTCTGTACGGTTCCGGTCTTTGCCGATACCGTTTCCGATATTGGCTTGCAGCAAGACCTGCGTGCCAGCGACGTGCTGGCGCGCAACCTGGAGGTGAGCGTCCAGTTTGGCGCGGCGGACGCCGGGGCGCTCCATGCGGCAGACGACGCGCAGACTGGCCTGGCGCCCCAGTATCTTGGCGCGCTGGTTGGCTCCAGCCATCGCGCACTCTTCAGCGATCCGCTGCTGCTGCAAACTGCCGGAAGCCAGCAGTTTGCTATTGGCGCGCCGCTCCCCATCGAGGCGCGCTATCTGGCCTATGATTACCAGACGGCGGGCGCGCATATCCACCTGGAAGCGGGCGCGCTCCCCGATCAGGG
>JBJKSJ010000260.1:0-13418 GCA_046704085.1 Ktedonobacterales bacterium
CAGATATCGCGGTGCGCCTGACGCCCGCCGTCAAGCTGAGCCTGGAGCAAGCGCTGGATTTTATCAATGCGGACGAACTGGTGGAAGTGACGCCGCAGTCGATTCGGCTGCGCAAGCGCTACCTCACCCAGCACGAGCGGTCTCGCATGCGTGATGGGCAGCCTGTCACCGTATCAAGGGAATAATAGCAAGTCTGTTGCTGACAAAGCAGCATTGAGCGCAATGGGAGGGAACATGGATGACAGAGCAAGAGCGAGCGAATGAGTTAATTACGCGACTTCGCCAGGTGTATCCAGATGCCAAATGTTCCCTCAATTTCACCACGCCTCTGGAGTTGCTGGTGGCAACGATTCTCTCTGCCCAATGTACCGATGAGCGGGTCAACCAGGTCACAGCCACGCTCTTCAAGAAGTATCGGACGGCGCAAGACTATGCTGTGGCGCCGCTGCCACAACTAGAGCAGGATTTAAGGCAGGTGAACTTCTATCGCAACAAGGCGAAGCATATTCAGGCCACCTGCGCGATCCTAGTAGGTCGTTATGCTGGTCAATTACCTCAAAGCATGCAGGAACTCATCGCGCTGCCTGGCGTCGCCAGAAAAACGGCCAATGTCGTTCTGGGCAACGCTTTTGGCATTGTCGAAGGTGTGGTCGTTGATACCCACGTTGGCCGCATCTCACGCCGACTGGAACTGACCAGCAGCGACGATCCAGTCAAGATTGAGCAGGAGTTAATGAAGAAGGTGCCCCGCCAGCATTGGCTCGACTTCACTCATCTCTTGATCTATCACGGGCGCGCTATCTGCCAGGCGCGAAAGCCACTTTGTGACAAATGTGTGCTTATTGATCTCTGTCCCACTGGTTCTGGCTTCGCAGTGCCAACAGTGGCAACCACTCCAATCCTTGCGGATGAGTAAGTGATGGCTCTATATCGCCTCGGCATAGATGTGGGAGGCACCTTTACTGACCTGCTGGCGTTCGATGCGCAGTCAGGTACACTCCTGCGATACAAAGTGCCCAGCACACCCCAGGCTCCTGAAGAGGGGGTCTTGCGGGCACTTCAAGCATTGGAAGACGACCAGCTTGATGCCCGCTTTCATTTGATTAGTCATTCCACTACTCTTGCAACCAATGCCTTGCTAGGACAACTAAACCTGGAACTCCCGCGTCTGGCATTGATTACAACAGCTGGCTTTCGGGATGTGCTGGAGATTGGCCGACAAGGCCGCTCGGAGGTATATAACCTGTTCGTGCGTCGCCCCCCGCCATTGGTAGAACGACAGGATCGCTTTGGAGTACGGGAGCGGATAGATGCCAGTGGCGCTGAGGTAGAACCGCTCGACGAGCCGCATCTGCGCGAGATCGCCCGCGAACTCATCAGACGCCAGATTCAACATTGCGCAGTTTGCTTTCTGCATGCCTATCAGAATCCGGTCCACGAGCAGCGCGCCCGTGAGGTTCTCCTGGAAGAAGCCCGCCATCTTGCTGTTACGCTCTCAGGTGAGGTGGACCCACAAGAACGTGAATATGAGCGCACCAGTACCACCGTCATCAATGCCTTGCTGGCTCCCATCGTGCGTCACTACCTCCTCCGGCTGGAGACTGCCCTGGAAGCGCAGGGCGCCGCGCTCTTTATCATGCAATCCAATGGGGGCATGGCTGGCGTCGCTGGCGTGATCGCCCGGCCAGCAACGATTATCGAATCAGGACCGGCCAGCGGTGTCATTGGAGCCGCAAACCTTGGCAGGCTTCTTGGGATTGAGCGCATGCTCAGTTTCGATATGGGCGGCACGACTGCCAAGGCCGGAACTATTCTCGATGGCTCGCCTCAGATAGTAGGAGAGTTTGAGGCCGCCGGTCGGACGCATAGCGGGCGCGCCGTCCGCGGGAGCGGCTATCCGGTCCGTTTCCCCTTTGTTGATCTGGCTGAAGTGAGTGCTGGCGGTGGCACGATTGCCTGGCTGGATAGTGCTGGCACAGTGCGCGTTGGCCCCCAGAGTGCTGGAGCCGACCCAGGCCCAGCCTGTTATGGTCGAGGCAACCAGGAACCCACCGTTACAGATGCTCAGCTTTTGCTCGGACGCCTGCACTCAGGCCAGATTGCCGGAGGAGCTGTGGCGCTCTCACATGAGCTTGCCGAGGCATCGCTTGCGCGACTCGCCGAGAAGCTTGCAGGATTTGGCAGCATTCGCCTGGCTGCCGGTATTATCCGGCTGGTCAACGCCGATATGGCGAAGGTGCTGCGCATTGTCTCATTGGAGCGCGGCCACGATCCCCGGCTTTTTACCCTGGTAGCCTTTGGCGGGGCTGGTCCATTGCACGCCTGCGCGTTGGCAGACGAACTGGCAATTCCTAGTATTATTATCCCGCAGCACCCTGGACTCTTCTCTGCCTGGGGTCTGTTGGTAGCAGATCACAGCCATACTGAACTGCAATCCCTCCTTGTAAGGGCCAACGAATGTGATCCTACATGGTTAGAGTACCTATTCCATCAACTCGAAACCAAAACGCAGCAGGCGCTTGAGGTGGAAACCACACAATCAGGACAGATCTCCTTTCGGCGTGAATTGGAGATGCGCTACGCAGGTCAATCGTTTGATCTCGCCTTGCCCGCCCCTCCTTTGCTTGACCAGATCACATTTGCACAGAGGCTGGAAGCATTTCATACCCTCCACGAGCGCGTCTATGGCTACGCTGCCTATGAGGCTGAGATCGAAATAGTGACCGCCAGAGTGGAAGCCATTGCCCCACTTGCCAAACCTTTTCTGTCAGCATATCCACTCGGTCAGAGTCAGCCCGCCGCAGAGGCGCTAGCGGGGCAACGGTCCGTCTATTTCGATGAAACAGGCGCATTCGTCCCGACCCCGATCTACCTGCGCGAGTCCCTCCTCCCAGGAAATACACTGCGTGGCCCGGCAATCATCGAGCAGTATGACACGACAACAGTCCTGCCGCCTGGCTGGAAAGGCAGCGTTGATCCCTTTACCAATCTGGTGCTTGAACGAGATACAGAATAAGGGAGATGTCTATGGACAGAAGCCAATTATCACACCCTGCCTCTTCTGAGGAAGCGCCACTGGACCCCATCATGATTGAGATTATCCGCAACGCGCTCCTCTACGCCAGCGAGGAAATGGGGATAGTCGTCCGCAATGCCTCCTTCTCACCCAACATCAAAGAGCGGCTCGATCACTCCTGCGCCCTCTTTGATGAGCAAGGCAGGTTGATCGCCCAGGCCGAACATATTCCAGTACACCTTGGATCGCTGCCCGCTGGAATCACGAACACCCTGGCCTATTTGCAACACCACAATTATCAACTCGTTGAAGGCGATATGATCGTCGTCAATAATCCGTATATCGCTGGAACCCACCTGAATGACATCACGCTTATTCGACCCATCTATTTTGATCATCATCTGGTGGGATACGCTGCCAGCAAAGCCCATCATACCGATGTTGGCGGCAAAGTTCCTGGCAGCATTTCCAGCGATGCAACGGAGGTTTTTCAAGAAGGGCTGATTCTGCCACCAGTCAAGCTGATGGTCAAGAACGTCTTCCAGCAGGACATCGCCCAGATCATCTGTGCCAACTCGCGCACTCCAACCGCGCGTATGGGCGATCTACGCGCACAGATCGCCGGAAACCTCCGAGGCGAACTTCGGCTCCAGGAGGTGGTTGCCCGCTATGGCTGGTCGCTCTTTCGCGGCGCCATTAAGCGCATTCTGGATGAATCGGAGCTGCGCCTGCGCCAGCAACTGGCACGCTTCCCTCCTGGATGCTACGAAGCTGAGGATTTCCTCGATGATACCGGGCAAAGCGATGGTCCCATCCGGCTCAAAGTCGCTCTTACCCTGGCGGGTGAGTCTCTCCTTGTGGATTATGCCGGCACTGATGCCCAGGTCCAGGCTCCGCTCAATGCCGTCCTTGGCGTTACGCTCTCAGCAGTCTATTATGTGCTGCGCAGCGTGACGGACCACACGATTCCCATGAATGCAGGTTGCTTCCGGCCTGTCACGGTCCACGTCCCAGCAGGCACGATCCTCAACCCACGCTTCCCCGCGCCAGTGGCAGGTGGCAACGTTGAAACCTCGATGCGCAACGCCGATGTCTTGCTCCAGGCATTTGCCAGCATTGCGCCGGAGCGCGTGCCAGCCTGTAGTGGGGGCACAATGACCAATTTGATGATCGGTGGAGATAATTGGGCCTTCTACGAGACGATAGGCGTCGGCATGGGTGGACGTCCTGGTCTGGATGGCATCGATGGCATTCAGACCAACATGACCAACACCCTGAACACACCTGTTGAGGCATTGGAGCGGCACTTTCCTATCCGCATGACGCGCTATGAATTCAGGGAGAACAGCGGAGGGGCAGGCCAATGGCGCGGTGGGTGTGGGCTTGAACGAGGTTTCCAGGTGCTTGCCGACACGGCGATAGTGACTCTGCTCAGTGATCGCGCGCGCTTTGCCCCGCCGGGTCTCCAGGGAGGTTTCCCAGGTCAACGCTCTGAGCGTCTCCTGCTGCGAAGTACCCGTCGGGAACAGCCGCCAGAGATGCTTCCTGCTAAAACCACTCTCGTGCTGCACAAGGGGGACGAACTGATCGTGAAGACTCCTGGTGGGGGAGGCTTTGGGCCTCCTGATAAGCGGGAGCCAACTCAGATTCAACGAGAGTACGAAAAGGATCTCTTCACGCTGGAAGAACAAGGCGAAAGCCGATAGGCGCTTGCTCTTAGTGGGCTGTCATTCTTCAATTCAAGGGTAGAGATGCTTGAGCTTGATACGCGCATCCTCGGTGGGAAAACGCCAGTTCACTGGGAGCGCTTTCTGGTTGCGTCGGAGTTGCCAGTCGGCTCCTTCTCGTGCAAACTGCGCCTGTGAGCCAATGCGTTGGCTCAAGCAATCCTCGGCGAGTACGGTGAGTTCGATCTCGGCCATGTTGAGCCAGCTACCATGCTTAGGGGTGTAGCGATTTCCAACTTCTCTACCAGCCGACTGGCCTCTGCTGGAGGAAGGTCTCATATCAAATCCGTTCAAGTAACGTCAGTTTTGGCCAATCAACCCGATGTGCAAGTTATTTGGTTTAAGCCACCATCCGCTCCAGTTAAACCGGCTGGAATGACGTCTTGTTTGCCAGCGTGCTGACAAACCCCGATACCCGGACTCTCGCCGTGCAACTGCAAGCATTTAGTTCGGCGCAGGAGGGAGGGGCGCTGCCCCTCTATGGACAGTTGATGGGGGCAGCGGCCTTCAGCGCGCTACCAGTTGTGGTGTATATGATCTCCTCCAGCGGTACTTGATCGGCGACTTGACGGCTGGCGGTGTGAAGGGGTAGCGCGCACAAGGCTATGAAGGATGACTGTCTGGGTGTGACGTTCCGTATAGCCCATGTCTTGCTGAATACTCCCGGCCCGCCGTTAATGCGGGGCAATGTTTCTGCAATTGCTATAGGCCAGGCAGGGCCGCAAGCAGAAAGGGGATCATCTATAGAAATGGATAATAAACCGCTCGATACAGGGCCGCTCCTACGCTACGCGCTCATTGGAGCAGGCGCAAGTATCGCCAGTAACCATCTTGAAGCGCTCTCCAGGCTTCCTGGCACACAGATCGTTGGGATGGCTGACGTCAACCCGACCATAGGAGCGCCGCGCGCTGCAACGGTAGGCTGCCCGTTCTTCCTTGACCACCGCGAGATGCTCTCTGCTGTTGCGCCAGATGTGGTGGTGATCTGCGCTCCGCATCCCTTGCACCTGCCACAAGCGCTTGACTGTTTCGCCTCCGACGCGCATGTGTTGGTAGAAAAACCCATCGCTGTAGAAGTTGCGGAGGCAGACGCGATGGTTTCCGCTGCGGAGGCTGCCGGGCGAGTACTGGCGGTCAATTTTCAAGAACGGTTCCGTCCTGCTGTCGAGGCTGCGCACCGCTTGATCGCAGCAGGAGAACTTGGTGATCTGGTGCGCGTGCTGTGTGTCGAACCTTGGTTTCGCACCGCAGCATATTATCGCTCTGCCGCCTGGCGAGGTTCCTGGAGCAATGAGGGTGGCGGCGTCTTGATGAATCAGGCTCCCCATTCCCTTGATCGCCTGTGTTATCTCGCTGGCTCCCCGACCAGCCTCTGGGGCTGGACTCGTACCCTCCGGCACGCCATCGAAACGGAAGACACGGCGCAGGCCATGCTGGTCTATCCCAATGGAGCGCCTGGCTATGTGGAGGTAAGTACCCTGGAAGCCGGGACACCGCCCCAATTGCAGATCATCGGCAACCGAATGGCGCTAGAATTTTTAGGAGAAACCCTGACCATCCGCCGCTTTGTCCCATCGCTTTCCGAGTTCTCCGCAACCAGCCCGGAAAAATTTGCCACGCCAGAGGTCGCAGTTGAAACCTTCAGACCGCCAGAAGGGATACCACCTGGCGGTGAGGGCCATCTGGCAGTGCATCGTAACCTGCGCGAGGCCATTCTTACTGGCAGAAAACCGCACTGCGACGGACGCGACGCGGTTGCATCGCTGGAACTTGCCAATGCTATTACTTTTTCCAGCTTCAGCCGGGACGCTGTTTCCCTTCCATTGGACCGGGCGGCGTATACGGCCCTGCTCGCCGATCTGCGGGCCGGACGTGTGAAGATGCCATGATGACACCAGGCAGACAAGCAGCGCAAGATTTTTCGGCTGAACCCCCCGTTGGCTTTGCCATTGTCGGCGCTGGGATGGTCGCGCACTATTACGCCGAAGCCATTGCCAAGACACCAGGCGCGCAGTTAGTAGCCGTATGTCGGGCTGACCCTGCTCGCGTCGTCGAGACCGAAGCGCGCTTTGGGGTGCCCTGCGAGGCTAGCAACGCCGTGTTGCTTGCCCGTACTGATGTGGAGGTCGTTTGCATCTGTACGCCCAGCGGGCTGCACGCAGAGCAAACGCTGGCGGCTGCTCAGGCTGGGAAGCATGTGCTGGTCGAGAAACCCATGGCGCTGACGCTGGCGGATGCCGACGCGATGATTCACACCTGCCGCCAGTCAGGCGTTTTGCTTGGAGTAGCGCTTCAGCGGCGCACTGACCCTGGCTTTGCCGCCGCGCAGGCGGCCATTGCTGCTGGCGCGCTGGGAAGGCTGGTATTGGGCTGTGTCACTGTTCCCTATCTCCGCACGCGGGACTACTACGCAAGCGCCGCGTGGCGTGGCACCTGGAAACTTGACGGCGGGGGCGCGCTGATGAACCAGGGCATCCACTTGCTTGACCTGCTCCTCTGGTATCTGGGCGCTAGTATCGAGGTGCAGGCGCAGATGACCAACCCTGGCCCACTCAATTGAAGTCGAGGATTGTATTTCTGCTACCGTGCGTTTTATCAATGGCGCGCTGGGCAGCGTGGTCGCGACAACAGCTGCCGCTCCAGGCTATCCCCATCGCGTCGAGGTATATGGCCAACGCGGAGGCATGCAGATGGAGGGGGAGCAGGTGGTGCGCTGGGAGTCTGAGAGCATGCCCCATGTCCCTGGCTTGACCATCTCCATGCCAGGAATAACGACTGCTGGCGCGGGGAGCAGCCCACGTGGTATCAGCCTGGAAGGACACCGACGGCTCATCGCGGACATGGTTGCGGCCATCCGAGAAAAGCGGCAGCCGGTGGTGCACGGCGAGGAAGGCCGTCGCTCACTCGCCCTGGCGCTGGCAATCTATGAGGCAGCAAGGACCGGGCAGCGTGTACATCCAGAATAATCTGGCAGAACAAAGAGCAAGTATCAGGAGCAAGACCAATGAAACTGGCATTTTCCACGCTCGCCTGTCCCGATTGGACATTCGAGCAGTGTGTCGAGGCAGCACAGCGCTCTAGTTATGACGGTTTAGAGCTTCGCCTGCTGGATGGCGAGATCATCACCAGCGCGCTCACCAAGGAGCAGCGGCGGCGCGTATCCACTCTCGCCGCGCAAGCGCGCCTCTCCATTATCGGCCTAGATACCTCCCTGCGAGTTGCGCAGACAGACGCCAACAGCAGCGCCGAACAGATACGTGAGGGGCTAGCGCTGCTAGAATTGGCTCATGACCTGGAATCGCCTTTCATGAGGGTATTTGCCGGTCCCCCTCAAGATGCTAGCGAAGCAGCGGCCATTGCTGGCGCGGTTGCGACTCTTGAGCCACTTGTACAGCGGGCGCGTGAGCTTGGTGTTGCCATCACCCTGGAAACCCACGACGCCTTTTCATCGAGTGCTGTCGTTGCCCAGGTACTCAAACACATTCAAGACCCGATAGTAGGGGCATTGTGGGACTTCTTGCATCCCTATCGTATGGGAGAGACAGCCCA
This sequence comes from Ktedonobacterales bacterium, assembly GCA_046704085.1. Lineage (GTDB taxonomy): Bacteria > Chloroflexota > Ktedonobacteria > Ktedonobacterales > DATBGS01 > DATBHW01. The sequence goes on from JBJKSJ010000260.1 coordinate 8,293, forward strand.
GGAAACAGCCCAGCAGCTTGGCGGGCGGCTCCTCCATGTCCATGTGAAGGATGGGCAACGCCCAGAGGAACAGCAGACAGAATGGAAGTTGACCTTGCTCGGCGAAGGAGACGTCCCAATGCAAGAGATGCTGGCGGCGCTGCGCGCAAATGACTATCCAGGCTGGGTTTCTGTTGAATGGGAAAAGAAGTGGCATCCAGAACTGGTCGGACCAGAGATCGCACTTCCACAGCATGCCGCCAAACTCCGCGAATACCCCTCTTTTCTAGACAAAGGAGTCATGCTATGACCGCCACGTTTCTTCTGAGCGCTTTTGGCGACGAGATCGATGATGACCTGACGACGCAGCTTGATGTGCTGGCTTCAGAAGGCGTCACTGCTCTGGAACTACGCAGCGCCTGGGGCGTCAACGTCCTTGAGCTTTCCGACGATCAATTCCGGCGCGTCGGCGAACTGCTGCGCGAGCGCGGCTTCCAGGTTTCCGCGATTGGCAGCCCTATCGGGAAATCGTCGCTCTCAGAAGCCCTTGCCTTCGAGCAAGAGCGGCTAGAGCGCGCGCTCGCTGTCGCAGCAAGCTTGGGTACCAGACTCATCCGTATCTTCTCCTTTTATGTGCCACCTGAAACCTTGGATGAAGCGCGCAACGAAGTGATTGAGCGGCTGGGCCTCCTCGTAGAGCGAGCAGAACAAGCGGGCGTCACGCTTCTACACGAGAATGAGCGCGGCATCTATGGGGAAAGCGCCACGCGTTGCCATGATCTGCATGACACGCTCAACTCGCTGGCGCTGCGGATGGCCTTTGACCCGGCCAATTTTATCCAGGCTGGGGTGCGCCCAATGGAAGAAGCATGGCCGCTGCTCAAAGACGTGGTAACGCATGTGCATATCAAAGATGCCGTCTTTGCCGATGGCAGCGTACGCCCAGCCGGCCAGGGAGATGGCGATATTCCCGCGTTACTGGCCGCGCTGAATGCCCGCAATTACACCGGCTATCTCACCCTTGAACCACATCTGAGTCTTGCCGGACCGGCAGGCGGTTACAGCGGCGAAGGGGGAATGCGTACTGCCATTCACGCGCTACATAACCTGATCGCAAATGTGCCGCAGCGCGGATAGGCATCTGAAGAACAAAGGAGGAGAATACTCTTTGTCCCACGTGTCAATGAGATGATATTCTGCACTCATGGCTCTTGGGGAAACGGAGTTTAACACGATGATCGATGATAATGCGACCCAATTCGCCCTCCAACAACTGATCGCGGATGATGCTGTCGGCCAACTGAGACGTCGTACTGGCCCTATGGCAGCATTAGGAAGTGAGGAGGGAATACTTAAACTGGATTGGGTCGAGGCTGTGGCACGCTTGCTCGCCGATTCAACCAAGCTGGAACAGATAGAAGCCGAGGCGCGAGACATCTGGCAACGTGGAATACGCCACATCATCTGGGCAGGGATGGGTGGGTCGGTCCTCACTATACAGGTCATGCGTGCACTCGGCTTCTGTGGCGGACACGATGCTGCATCGCTCGCTCAAAGCGATGCCGCCATTGCCATCTATCCCTTAGATAGCACGGACCCGGCGGCGCTCAACGCCATCGTCCGCGAGATCGCCCTGGCAAAGAATCTGGCGCTGTCTACGCCGACAGCAGGCAAGACTTCCACCCAGCCTTCCTTCCTCCGTTCGTTTTTGCAGGATGTGATGATGGTGGGGGTATCTATGGGGATGACATCTGAAGAGCCGATTACGCATCTTGAATGGTTCACCGATCTCGTAAAGCAGGCAGGGTTGCGCCCAGCGAACCACCTGCTGGTGATGACGCTCCCCGGTTCCTACCTTGATCGCTTTGCCCATGAGCAGCAAGCCCCCAGCCTTCCATTACAGCCAGACGAGGGAACCGGAACAGGTGGACGGATGAGTGCCCCAGGTACGCGCGTCTTTCTACTGCCTGCGGCCCTCTATCTTAGCCGTCTCTCCAATGCGTCTGGTCAACTACGGTCGGTGCTGCAATATGCCTGGGACGAGTATAACCTTGAACTGGCAACTTCCAACCCGGCGGCGCATCCCTTTTCGCAATTAGCCGTCGCCCTGAGCAACACGAGCCGCTCAGGAGCATGCCGCTTGCTCCTGAGCATGCCTGAAGAATGGCAAATTCTGGTCTCATGGATAGAACAATTGATGGAGGAGAGCCTGGGGAAAGGGGGCAATGGGATCGTGATCTTTGACGATCAACCACTGAACGCTACTGCTCCTCGCTATCGGCAAGAAGGCACGCTGCATGTCCATGTCGTGACAGCAAAGACCCAAGCGGCGCAAGAGCATCACTTCATGCTCTTTCAGCCCTCCCTGGCAAGTAAAGACCCTCTGCACCGATTAGCAGCCCTGGCAGCTACTTTTCTTGGTTGGCAGCTTAGCATGGCGCTTTTCGGTTATTTGCAGAGTATTCCGTTTGCAGGTCAGCCTGCTGTCGAGAATTACAAGGCAAAGGCGCGAGCTTTAAGGGAGCAGCGTGATCCATTGCAGGTGGCATCCCATTGGCAGCCAGCAGCGCAAGAGGGCATCCTAACTCTCCTGGCTCCGCCGGGAGCCATTGACCAGGATGCGTATCAGCAGAGCAACTCGCGGCGAGGCAGCGCTGAAATCTCAGAGCAGGAGCCAGCCTTGCTTCGGCTGGCAAGGTTATTTGCTCATGCAGTGCAGCATGCTGATTCAGGTGCTGCACACAACTTTTCCAGAGGAGATACCCTGAGCTATCTTGATGTGACTGTCAACGGTCACGCATCGCCACACTTGCTAGCAACGCTTGGCAAACAGGTACATGCCCTTGGGAACGAGAGCTTAGGCATTCCGATAAAGATACGTATGGCGCCCTCCGCCTATCACTCCACGGAACAAAGCGAGATGGACGGGCCGCCTCCCCTGGTCAGTCTGCGTCTGGTGGCGCGGAACTCAGAAGAGTGCTTGCTTGGATATTATACCCCCACCTTTCTCCATGCTCAGGCGATAAGTACCTGGCAGGCAATGTTGGAGGTCAGCCGTCCGTGCTTTTTATTGGTTATAGAAGGGTCTCTGGACGACGCAACCGAACTTCTCTCAACATTTTTTTCACAGGTGGAGCAGGAGCTTAACCACAAATGAGGCATGTTAGGTCCCTTCGCGTATTTAACAACATTGAGCATTGTGGTTTGACATGATAAAAAAACCTCTGCCAGATAACTTCCTCCTTGAGCAGGATGAGTGCTTGATTTCAGCCTGCTCAATCGTATCCCCTCCTTTCAACTCATAGCAGGGCTCATGTCAAACCCCGCTTTTGGGCCCCAACTATTGGCAGTTGGTCGGGGTCCACCTGAAGGTGCGTCTTGATCTCGTTGAAGCGAGCGATGTTTTCACCCATCTCGCGCCTGATATGCTCCAGCACGCCGGGAATATGCTGGTACTCCTTGGCACAGTGCGGACGAGCGTGAGGCAGTTGCAGCCGCTGCCGCGCTACCTCACAGGAAAACTGCTCCCACTCGCTGGTATGTCCCTTGCCAAACGCCGACGACAGCCAGCACCGACTGTTGTGGATGAAGCGCACATTCATGGTGACTTTGAACGGATGCTTGCGCCGTGCCGCGGAGGCGCACGTCAGGTCCAACACGGTCTGGATGGCCCATCTGACATTCTGAAACGCAGGATCGAGTTTGAACGCGACCTCCACGCAGCCCATCTTGGCCACTTCAATCGCGCACCGATAATGAATTCACTTCCTTGATTTCCAAAATTTTATTCCGCTTGGAGGGACACGGTCTGGCAAAAGCCGGGGGTCAAGCGAGGAAACGTGGTGAACATCTTGAGACCATTACGCAGCATGCACAGCGTGATATGATCGCTCATCCTGGCACGCACGCTTTTCCGCGGCCGGTCAGTAATCTCAGCGTCAATCCGATCCCAGGTCTTCACCCAGAGGTGATCGCAAAAGGGCAACCAGAACAGATCCAGGTTCTCATGGCAGGGGACCAGTTCGTGCAGTTGCTCCAACACCTTCGCGAGGGACAACCGCTGATCGACGGCATGCACCCGCCAAGTCTGGTGCATCTGGAGGGTCATAGTTTCTTTCCTCCTGTACCAGTGAAACTTCGTTCTCATAGAACTGCACGGCGGTAATGCCCCCTTACCGGTCTGTCCTTGACATTGCCTATGAGGCTCGTCAAATCTCTGCACGCCAGCGCTGTCTGTGCGGCGTTGATGGCCGTCAGCATATCCTGGAGCTTGTTATCCAGTGCAGTGCCCGTCAATGGAGTTTAATGATATGGAAGACATTCACCAGCAGTTCTGACCCGACATGATAGGTGATGACCACCAGGGCAAAGGGTACGATGGTCATGTGAATGTAGCGCCAGATGCGCATGACGCGGCTGGCACGCTGCTGGCGTCGGAGCGATTGCGACAGGTTGCCATAAGCCTCCAGCGTCTCCTGCGCGCGCTGAAAATCGGCCTGCTCCTCCGAGAGCAGCGTGAGAGTCGCGCTGTGCAGCATGCTGGGGTGATCGAGTCCTTGCAAGCAATACTGCTTGAACGGCTCCGATTTGCCCGCGCTCAAACGCTCAACGGTATATTCCAGTTCCAGGAGGCGTTCTTTGATCGCCGTCGCAATCCCAACGTGGTTGGCACTGGCATCGCGCGCAATCGTGTGCGTCTGCCAGAAGTCAAGCAGGCGTCCTATAACGCCGCTAACGATCAACAGGACCATCGCGTAGAGGGCGGTATAGCCAAAGGAAGGCGGCCCCGGCTTGAGCCTGACGAGGCTTGGCCCGGTGAGACAGTTCAGGTTTGGGCAATAACCCGAGAGTATGCCGAGATAGCGACTATGCAAGAACACCAGGAGGAGCGCGCCCATGCCCAGCCAGGTATGCGCCCAGAGCCAGTTTTGCGCCTTGCCGGGCAAGCCACGCACAAAGCGGCGGCGCAAGGTATAGGCTGCTGCACTCAGAACCAGGAGATAGGCAATCAAGCCGACATAGAACGGGTCCTGGAGTCCGCCCTTTAAGGGATTAAAAATCGAAAACTTCCTGACGTCGGCGTAGACGAGATACAGCGTGGCGCAGATGATCAGCGCGAAGGCGAGCCAGACCCAGGCGAACCTGGA
>JBJKSJ010000261.1:0-12823 GCA_046704085.1 Ktedonobacterales bacterium
TCCCTGGCTCCTGCCTTCCCGGAGGGAAGGCAGGAGCCAGGGAAAGCCGCGCCACACCGACACGAGTTCGACTGACGCGCAGATCCGCGCGCAAGCGCAGCGCGTGGTAGAGCGCCGCCGCGCCCAACACCACCAGCGCCGCCGCGCCCTGGCGTGCCACGAAGGAATCGGCAGAATCCAATCCCAGGAAGAGTGCCACGATCTGATAGACGGTGATGACCAGAGCGATGCTGGCTCCAATGGCCGTAGCAGCCAGCACGGCCAGCACATAGATGCGTCGGGGAATCACCGGGCCGACCAGGGCGGGGTCCGAAGCGCGCCTCAGACGCAGCCAGAGGGGGGGATAGCCCAGCCCGGCGACCAGCACGCCAAGAGCGGTGGCCCAGCCATCGGCATCCAGTGGGTTGCCAGCAGGAACAACTCGCTCTACCAGCCCTTCCAAAAGCAGGATGACGCCAGCCAGGAAAAAGCCCAGGCTCAAGGCCGCCGGAATGGCGAGCAGCCCCTGCTGGATCGCCTCCCGGCGAGAGAGCATCTGCGCGGCCAGCCGCCGGATCGAGAGGAAATACGGCAGCGCGACCAGCGTGCCAGTCAGCAGCGCCCCCACAAAGGGGAGCGAGTTGTTCAGCGCCTCTTGCCAGGCATCACTGACGCCAAAGAGGGCTGCGGCGCCGGTATAGATGGCTTGTGAGACGCCATACAGCAGCCAGGCCAGACCATAGCCAAAGGCCGCATACCAGAGGACCCGATGCAGGACCGCCTCTCGACTCCACGCTCCCAACCAGACATAGAGACCCCAGGCAAACACAGCAAATAGGGCCTCCAGAATCGGCGCCAGGATCGGGGGCGAAGGACAGGGAACTGGAGTGGGGTTGGGAATACCCGGAACGTTGAAACAGGTGATCTGAACCGCGTTGCTTTGCACCACTATCCAGTGAAGCACCGCGCTGATGGCGCTGAAGACCACGACGCTGGCAATCACCAGCAGAATCGCCTGCATCCCATCCTCTTGCATCTGGCGGATGATCGTCCCCGCGCGACCAGCCGGATTCATCCGCGCGCGCTCCAGCGCCACACCTGCAAAGACCAGCCCGGAGACCAGGGCAAAGGCCAGCGGCACAGCCGTATCGTAATAGTAGGTATTCGCAGGCTCTATATCAGAGAGCGCCGAGAGCGCGGTGGGCACAGCCACCAGCGCCGCCAGCGCCATCAACCCGTTCAGGAAGACATGGCGCGTCGCGCCCGCGTCGGCTCCAGGGTCGCTGCGCGCATCGCGGCGAATCAGCCAGTAGTGGCCGCCGCCAAAGAGCAGCCCGACCAGCAGCGCGACGACGATGAAGAGGACGACACTTTGCACCACCTCCTGGCTGGTGGGCGGCGGCAGGGCGCTGTAGGAACCGCTCTGATAGTCGAACTCTTGCGGCACCAGACCGGCCAGATGAAAGAGATTGTTGAGCAGGTTGATCGTTACGCCCGCGCTAAAGAGCAGCGCAAACGTGGCTGCGGTATACAGATAGACGCGCTTCAGCGTATGCACCATCGCGTTGTCCCTCTCCGCTGCTCCGCTTATCAGTCCGCTCTACGGCTGATGACAGAGCAGCACCACTTTGCCCGTCGTTGCGCGCGATTCCAGCAGGCGATGCGCGGTGGCCGCCTCCTCTAGCTTGAGGACATGCCCGATCATCAGGCGCAGTTTCTCCTGCGCCAGCCACCCGATGATCGCTTCCATCGCGGGCCGCAACTGCGCTGGCTGGGTCATCATCTGCCCTAGATAGAAGCCCACCACGCTCTGGTTGCGCCGCATCAGCCGGATGGGGTTAAAATCCACCGGCTGGCCGCTGGCAAGGCCATAGACAATCAAACGCCCGAAAGGGGCCAGGCAGCGCAGGCTCTGCTCGAAGACCTCGCCGCCCACGCCATCCAGAATGATGTCCGCGCCCTTGCCGTTGGTCGCTTCGCGCACCTTTACCGCGACATCTTCCTTGGTATAGTCGATCTGGACATCCGCGCCCAACGAGCAGGCAAACTCCAGCTTGGCGGGCGTACTGGCGGTGCCAATCACCGTGCCCGCGCCCAGCAGCTTCGCCATCTGCACGGCCAGTGTCCCCACGCCACCTGCCGCCGAATGCACCAGCACGCTCTCGCCCGGCTGCATCCGCCCGGAGAGCGTGAGCAGATAATACGCCGTCAGCCCTTGCAGGGGCAGCGCCGCCGCCTGCGTAAAGCTCAGTTGCGCGGGTATCGGCAGCAGCGTCTGCGCCGGGATGACCGCGTAATCCGCGTAGCCGCCGCCAGCCGTCAGCGCCATCACCCGCTGGCCCTCCGCGATGCCCGATACACCTGGCCCCAGCTTCGCCACCGTGCCCGCGATCTCCGAACCCACGACCCAGGGCAGCGGTGTTGGCTCGACATAGGCGCCCAGCCGACGGCGCGTATCGGCGTAATTCACCCCGGCGGCCTCTACCCTGACCAGCGCCTCGCCCGGCCCTGGCTCCGGCGCCGGGGCGTCTTCGACTTTCAGCACCTCTGGCCCGCCATACTGATAGAAACGAACAACCCGCATGAAACGCTCGCTTTCTTTTTGCTCTACTTGAATATGTCCTTTGTCGAGCCTATCATCGGAGAAACAGCGGCTGCTGTCAAGAGGACACCTCGAAGATCGCTCGCGCTGCTCCCGCCGCGCACTAACCCTGTGCCAGAGGTACCCTGCCCTGTGGGGCGCTGCCTGGCTCCGATGGCGTCAAACGCTCGGAGGCCGGGCGGCGTCGATGTAGGCTTTGAGGTTGGGCGCGGGCAGGATGCGTCCGCTTTCCAACACGAGCAGCCAGGCGCAGGGCGTCTGCGGCCAGGGGGCCAGGCTGGCGCGCTCCTCCGGCGCGACGAGCAAGAGCAGTTTTGCCAGAATATCGGCTTGCCAGCAGAAAGGCGCGAGCGCGGTTGCAGTCAGGATGCGCTCGGCGGAAGAGTCGTCGCCAGCCGCCAGCGGCGCGGGCGCGCTGGACTCTTCGGCGGGCAGGCCGGTGCGCGGGTCGATCAGGTGATGACGGCGCTGCCCCTCCACCAGCCACCAGCGTTTCAATGCGCCGGAGGTTGCCAGCGCGCCGCTGCCCAGCGGCACAACGGCCAGGTAGGGAAGCTGCCCTTCTGGCGCGGGCAGCGCGTCCGGGCGCGGGTCGTGAATACCCACCATCCAGGGCTGGTCGGGCTGTGGGCCGCCGCGCGCGCGCAAATCGCCGCCCGCCGAGACGAGCGCGTGCGGATAGGCGCTCAAGGGGCCATCGATGATCTGATCGACGATCCAGCCTTTGGCGATGCCGCCCAGGTCCAGGCGAACGCCGCGCTCCAGCCGAATGGCGCGCCGGGCGGGATCGAGGTCCACGCGCCCACCACCGCGTCGCGTCGGCGCTGCCGGGCGCGGGCCAAGCTCGCGCTGGCCGATCTCGTCGAAGCTGCGATCATAGCCGGCAGCCTCCAGCGCGCCCAGGATGGTTGGGTCGAAGAGACCATCGCTAAGATCGCGCGCCGCGCAGGCCAGCCGCACCACCTCAAAGAGTGTTTCAGAGGCGCTGAACCATTCGCCTGCCGTCCGGTTGAGTGCCGAAAGCTCGCTGGTTGGCTCGAAGCGCGTCAGCCGCGCCTCCAGCGCACGCAGCCCTTCTGTAGCTGCCGCGAGTGCAGCGCGCGCTGCCGCCACGCGCTCTGCTGCTCCCTCCCCGGCGTCGAGGGCAAGCTGCATCTCAATCTGCGTGTTCATCGCCCGAAAGGTCGTGCTGACCAGTTGGCGCGGCGCGCTGGCGGATGTCATGGCTGGGTCTGTCCTTACGCGGGCCAGCGACGAGCTAGCTTTTTCGCTTCGGCGCGCGCCGCCCTCCTGGCGGCAGCGCGTAGTAGCGGAAAGGCGTTTCGTAGAGCGTCAGATGGGCCTGCTCGATGATGGCGTCGGTGATGGTCGGCGTTGGCGTTTGCGCCTGCTCCGGGTCGCTCCTCTGTTCGCCCAGGGCGCGCCCGATAGCGCCGGTTCTGATTTCGCAGAGAATCTGCTCGTCTTTATCCACCACATGCCAGCGTGGGACACGCCCTGGCCCCAGATAGAACTTGCCCAGCTTGCTCCAGGGAATGACCACATGCTTGAACCAGAAGTCGTGGCGCAGGCCGCGCTCATGAATGGTGACAACCGTCCAGGCAAAGTATGCCTGGCGATAGGCCAGGTAGACTCCGGCCCCGATCAGGATCAGCGCCATCACCAGCGGCAGCAGGCGATCATTGAATGTGGGGGCTGTCACCACCTGCTGGATAAACGCGGTAGTCGAGACCGGGATGAGCAGCACAATGGCGATGGCGAGAACCTTGGCTGCAACGGGATAGCGATATTCGTAGCGGGGCGCGCCCAGCGCATCGATGGGGGCGCTGCTGGTCTGCTGGCGCGAAGAAGGCGGGTTCATGGCTGCTCGCTCAGTTCTAGGAAGCCTGCTCTGGCGTTCCCTCTTTGGACGGCCTGGGCGTACTACTTGAGCCGGTTTCACGCTCCGTAAAGCGCCCCACTGATGGCAGCCAGTAGGGCGTGCCGGTGGGACTCAGGCGCGCATAGATAGTGATAAGCCTGGCAAGCTGACGACCCTTGGGAAGACCGAAGAGCGAGCGATAGAGAAACGCCCAGGCGCCGCGTCCGGTCCCGACAATCCAGCGCTCGCTGCTGCGGAAGTAGTCAACTTTCACCATGCCGATCTCTTCCCATCGGCTGCGGATCACACGGAACATCGTCCTATATTCTACCCCATCGCTGTGCAAAGTGACACAGGTACTTGCCAGACTCAGGATCATCAGGCTGCCAAACAGCCCGGCGATGGCCCCGGCGAGGTCTTGCACGAGGAATAGGCGGCCATCGATGCCGTAGCGGAGTTCTGTCGCCAAGGTATAGAGGATATAGAGCCAGCTCAGGCCCAGCGGCACGCCGCCCAGGATGCCCAGGATGATGCGCTGATAGAGACGATAGCGATAGATACCCAGCACATGCCCTTGCAGCAGCGCCTGCGCTGGTTGTTCGCGCGGCGGGGCATAAGGATCATCGACCATCCAGTGCCAGATCACGCGCAGCGCGGGAAGGAGCAGACGTCGGAACCCCAAGGCTCCGAGCGCCGCCAGGCGCCGCAGCGCCCGCGCAAGCGCACCAAGAGCGCCGAGCGTGTTCTGCATCGCCGATGGCGCGGGCGCTCTGCTCGCGCGCCGCGCGCGCGAGCCAGCGTGGCTTTCGGAATCCGTGTCGCCTGCCGCCTGCTGATCGGTGCGGGGAAGCGGCGGAAAGTAAAAGTCAGTGCGCGCGCCCGTTGGTTCCGGCTCCGGCGCGAGTGGCTGCACGTCCTCAGAGATCACCGTTGCGGTCGTATCGATAATTGTCGGATCGGGTGCTAGCTCCGGCTCGCCAAAGACCGGCTCTTCTGCTGGAGCGGCTGGTTCTGCGCCCTCAGCGACTATGGTTGCTACTCTGCGGCGACGCGCGCGTGCGCGTGGTCCTGGTGTCATCTCCGCCCGTCCTCGCTTCCAGAAGTCTGGCGCCTGCGCCTACAGGCAAGACGATTGTACCATGCTGGCAGTTGAAAGACTAGCCCCCTAGCCGAGATGGGCCATTTATCTTTGCAACGCTCGCCGGATATGGACGCTGGCGCTTTTTTGTGTTATACTTCCTTTCGAGAATTACTGCATCATCATGCAGATATTATGCGGTATCGAGAGGATAGAGCAACCTGTATGCCATCCCATCAGGGAAAGACCCTGGCGCCTCCAGGTGTAGGCGAGAAGCAAGAGCGCCAGTTTGCCGTTGTCCAGCTTGCCGACGAGTGGCGACTGGCGCAGCCTATCGCTGCCGAGGTTGCCCGCATCTTTGCGCTGCTGGGTGATCCCACTCGTGTTTCCGTGCTGCATGCCCTGGCAACCGCCGGGGAACTACGCGTCTCTGATCTGGCGCGTGCCCTGGGCCGCGACGCCAGCACCATCTCGCATCAGTTGCGCGTGCTGCGCGATCACCATCTGGTGACGTGGGAAAAGCGCGGGCGCGTGGCCGTCTATCGCCTGGCCGATAGTCATGTGCTGACGCTCTTTCAGCAGGCGCTGGCGCACGCGGCCCACCAGGGGTTGACGCCCCTGCCAGTGGCTGAGGCGCCTGCCAGCAGGGAGGTAGTCTGATGGCGGTCAGGAAGACAAAATCTCTCCAGGAGATGCCTCGGCGCCCCCAGGTGCACGCGCTTTCGCATAGTCACAATCACGACCACGCCGCCTCGCTGACCAGCGGACGCTTGCGCCTGGCCTTCCTGCTCACGTTCTTCATCCTCGCGGCGGAGGTGGCCGGTGGCCTGTTCGGCAATAGCCTGGCCGTCCTCAGCGACGCGGGGCATGTCGTCACCGATCTCTTTGCCCTGGGGCTGGCCTGGTTTGCCAGCGCCCAGGCGACGCGCCCGGCCAATGCGCGCAACACCTTTGGCTACCACCGCGTCGGCATTCTGGCGGCGCTGACTAACTCCGTGACGCTGATTGTCATCGCCGTCGTCATTTTGCTCGAGGCGGCAATGCGCATCATGCGCCCGGAGCCGGTGCAGCCTGTCGCCATGTTCCTGGCCGCTGCGGTTGGCATTGGCGTCAATCTCGTCATCGCCTTTGGCCTGCAAGGCGCGGATAAAGAGAACCTGAATGTGCGCGGCGCGCTCTTGCACGTCCTGGGCGATGTCGGCGCGTCGGTAGGCGTCATTCTGGCGGGCGTGATCATCCTGCTCACTGGCTGGACCCTGGCGGACCCGATCCTCTCGCTGGGCATAGCCGCGCTGATCTCGGTGAGCGCCTTCCGGCTGGTCCGCGAAACCATTGGCATTCTCATGGAGTCCACGCCGCGTGGCGTCGCTGTGCCGTCGCTTGTGCAGGATATACGCAGCGTGAAGGGCGTGCGCGGCGTCCATGACCTGCACGTCTGGAGTATCACCAGGGGCGTACGCGCCCTCTCGTGCCACGCGGTGATCGACGACCTGCCGCCCAGCGGCAGCGCGCCCATCCTGGATCGCATCTCGAAGATGCTGACCCAGAAGTATCAGATCGACCATACGACGATTCAGTTCGAGAGCAGCGCCCACAGCGGCCACAAAGGCCACTGCGCCTGCACTTCCGACGCGCTTTATTGCGACATCAACCATTGTAGCGAAGGGTGAGGCAGGCAAAACGTGTCGATACGCTCTTCGACCTCTTCCAGCGCGCCGTCTCAGGATCAGCCTTTTGCTGCCTCCCGGCGCGCTGATCTGCGCCTGGGGATTGGCATCGAGCTTGTGACCATCGTCTGGATGATCGCGGAGGCCATCGTTGCGCTCTTTGCGGGCTTTGCCGCGCGCAGCGCCTCGCTGGAGTCCTTTGGCCTGGACAGCGTCATTGAACTGATCGGCGGCGGCGTCTTGCTCTGGCGTCTTTCGGCGGAGCAGCGCGGCGCGGCGGGCGAAGCCCTGGAGCGCACTGAGCGCCGCGCCAGCCGCATCGTTGGCTGGGCGCTCTACGCGCTGGCCGCCTATATTATCGCCAATGCCGCCTTTGCCCTGCTGATGCGCGCCCATCCCGATGAGAACTGGGCCGGTCTGGGCCTGGCAATCGCGGCGGTGATCGTCATGCCCATCCTCTGGCGCGTCAAGCTGCGCGTCGCCCGGCGCATTGGCAGCGCCGCCCTGCGCGCCGACGCCACGTGCAGCGTCACCTGCGCCTACATGTCGCTGGTGCTGCTGGTCGGCCTGGCGCTCACGCGGGTCTCTGGCTGGTGGTGGGCCGACGCGCTGGCCTCGCTGGGCCTGCTCTACTTCGTTATCCGCGAGGGCCACGAGGCGCTGGAAGAGGCGAAAGGGCATGCCTGCGACTGCTGCGAGGCGGGCGAATAAATCCGCGCAATCGTAATAGCAGGTGAGCGGCATATCTGCGAAGCGCAAGAGGAGAGATCCAATTTCGCTTTTGGCGACCTGGGCAAGAATGCTCGTGCGATAGAACGCTTTTCAGGGGCACCACCAGGCAGACCCCAGAGAAATTAACCATGGATCAAGAACATGCAATGTTCTCCGCTATCCATACATTCCTGATTGCCGACCTGCGCGGCTACACGCGGTTCACTCTGGAACACGGGGACGAAGCCGCCGCGCGCCTGGCGGCGAATTTTGCTAGCCTGGCGCGCCAGGTGGTCGAGGCGCGGGGCGGGCAGGTGATCGAACTGCGTGGAGATGAAGCTCTGGCGGTCTTTCCTTCTGCTCGCCAGGCGTTATTGGGAGCCGTTGAGCTGGAGACGGGGGTGGCGAAAGCCCGGCAGACAGACCCCGCCTTTCCTCCGGTGGGTATTGGCTTAGATGCCGGGGAGGCTGTTCCAGTTGAGGCAGGCTATCGCGGCGCGGCGCTCAATCTGGCGGCGCGCCTGTGCAGCCTGGCTGGGCCAGGCGAGGTCTTGGCAAGCGAAACGGTTATTCATCTGGCGCGCCGGGTGAACACGCTGGTATATATTGAGCGCGGCGCGGTCCACCTGAAAGGGTTTGCTGACCCGGTGCGCGTCGTGCAGGTCCGCGCAGAACACTCCGAAGCAGAAGGAGCGGAGCCAGGGCGCCCTGCCGATCCGGCGCCTATCTTCGGGGGCCGTTCCCTGCGCGAACCGGCGCCCTGGCCCCTTGGGGGCTTCCTGGGGGCGCTGCCCGATAGCCCGCTGGTGGCGCGCGCGGATGAACTCCAGCAGTTATTACGCGCGCTTGATGCAGTCGATGCGGGCAGTGGACGCCTGGTGCTGCTCGCGGGCGAGCCAGGGGTGGGAAAGACCCGGCTGGCCCAGGAAGCCACGTTGGCGGCGCGCAATCGTCATTGGTATCTGGCCGCCGGGCGTTGCTATGAGGCACAGCAGAAAGTCGCCTACTATCCCTTTCTGGAGGCGCTGCCCCATCTGCTTCAGGCGGCCCCATCCTCTCTCCAGACAGAGGTGGCGCGCCGCTGGCCTGATCTCACCCGCCTGCTCCCTGATTGGCGCCTGAGCAGCATTGAGCCGCCGCCTGAGATGCGCGGCTATGACGAACAGCAGCGGCTGTTCTGGGCTGTGACGGGCTTTGTGCAGGAACTTGCCAGGGAGGCGCCCGTCGTGCTGGCGCTGGATGACCTGCAATGGGCGGATGAGGCCAGCCTGGCCCTGCTTCAGCATCTGGCCCGGCATACCCGTGGAGCGTGTGTGCTGCTGCTGGGAGCCTATCGAGATGTCGAGGTGAATCGGCAGCATCCCCTGGAGGCAGCCCTGCGCACGCTTGGGCGCGAGCATCTGGTGGAACGGATTGCCGTGCGGCGGATGTCGGTTGAGGGCACGACGGCGCTCATCGCCGTGACGCTGGACCAGGCGGCCTCAAGCGACCTGGCCGATGCGATCCACCAGCGCACAGAGGGCAACCCCTTTTTTACTCAGGAAGTGCTGCGTGTCCTGGCTGATCGCCGCGATGTCTATCGAGCGGAGGGGCAGTGGGAACGACGTGCCGTTGCCGATATTGCTGTGCCAGAGAGCGTCCGCTCGGCGATTGGCGAGCGCGTTGCGCACCTGCGCCCAACCACCCAGGAGGTACTGGCTGAGGCCAGCGTGCTGGGCCAGCACTTTACCTTTGAGGACGTACAGGGGATCGGCGGGCGCGATGAGGCGGCGCTGGAGGCGGCGTTGGAGGAGGCAACCAGGGCTGGCGTCCTGCGAGAGGCCGGTCGGGCAGGCTATGCGTTTCAGCATGTGCTGATTCAGCAGGCGCTCGCAGCAGAGATGCCGGTGCGGCGGAGGCAGCGCCTGCATCGCGCGGCAGGGGAGGCTCTTGAACGCGAGGGGCGGCATGAGCGCCGCGCCGCCGAACTCGTCTGGCATTTTCTGGAGGGCCATCTCCCCGAACGGGCGCTGCCCTATGCCCTCCACGCGGGAGATCAGGCCGAGGCGGTCTACGCGCATGCCGAAGCAGAAGACCACTATCGGACGGCGCTGGAACTGGCCCGCGAAGTGGGCGACGCCCAGGGAGAAGCGCAGGCGCGCGAACAGCTTGGACAGGTGCTGAGCAGGTTGGCACGCTACGAAGAAGCGTTGGAGATGCTGGAAGCGGCGGCAGCGTACTATGAGACGGCGGGCGACCTGGATGGGCTGCTGCGCGTGACGGCGCTGATCGGGCATGTCAGTGTGCGCGTGGCAACCGATCAAGCCGAGGTGACGCGGCTGGAGGCTCGCCTGAAGGCGCTGCTGGCGCGGTTCTCTACACCTGAGATGGAGGCCCGCTACGCGCGCGGGTTGGCAATGCTCTGGACAGCCCTGGCACGCCTCTATTCAAGCAGTGATCGCCCCCAGCCTCTTGACGGTCTTGCCGCAACTGAACGAGCAGTGGAGTTCGCGCGGTCTGCTGGCGATTCGCGCCTGGTCGCCCAGGCGGAAATCCGCCGGGGGACGGCTTGCATTGATCTGGCGCGCTATGAGGAAGGCATTCAGGCGATTGAAGCGGCCCTGCCCACGCTTGAAGCAGAGAACGACCTGGCCGGACTGTGTGTGGCTCTGGCGAACGTGTGCGAAGCTTATTTCCAGCGAGGCGAACTCGCCAGGGTGAGCCAGTGCCTGGAACGTGGGCTGGCAATCACCGAGCGCCTGGGTGATCCGGCAGATCGCGTCCTCTTCCTGGGACGTCGCGGCGCGCATGATTACTTATTGGGGAAGTGGCCCCAGGCGCGCGAGGAACTGGAACGCGCGCTCACGCTTAGCCGCGAGATTGGGGTGGTCTATGCCATTGTTAATGCGCTCTCCTGGCTGGGGGTTTTGAGTCTGTTTGAGGGCAAGGCAGAGGCGGCTCAGACGTATTTCTCTGAGGCGGAGGCGTTGGCGGGCGAGGACGTTTTGTCGCTGGATGTGATCCCCTGGGCGCTGGCCGAGCGTGACCTGCTGGCTGGTGATCCAGCGGCGGCACGCTTGCGCCTGCTGGCGCCAATGGAACGCCTGGCGCCAGCAGAGAATGATACCTGGACCTGGCAGCGCCTGCTGCTGGCCTGGGCGCTGGGTGAGTTGGGCGAGATGGAGGAAGCCTGGACCATGGTGAACTCGCTCCTGACCCGCGAGGACGAGCATCTGCCCAGATTTGGGCGCATCGAGGCGGTACGCATTCAAGCCCTCCTGCTGGCTCGTCAGCAGCGGGCAGACCCTGCCTTCGAGGCCGGACTGGAGCAGGCGTTGGCGTTTTGTCGGGGCATGCCCTATCCTCATCAAGAGGTGCGCCTGCTTCATGCCGCCGGGCGATTTCTTGCCGAACAGGGCAGGCCAGAGCAGGCGCGTGAACGCTTCGAGGCAGCGCTGGCGCTCTGCGCGCAGCTTGGTGAGCGGCTCTATGCGCCCTCCCTTGAACGGGAGCTAGCGGTGCTGGTGAGCTGAAAGGTACACGCCTGCTAGCCCATCTGGCTATCCTGGCGTTACCGGGTTTGCTACTCTCTGAAAGAATGCCAGGTTGCGGCATTCTTCTTGCTCATCAAGTCATGGCGGTGTATACTCCTCGGAGAACAGAAGCACAGACAGTGAAGGTCTGGGAGGGGACTTGTGAAAATTACTTGCAAACAATCTGATCTGAGTCGCGGGCTGTCGGTGGTCAGCCACGCGGTGGCGACGCGCAGCACGCTGCCAGTGCTGTCGAATATCCTGATGGCAACGGACGAGAACCGCCTGCGCCTTTCGGCCACGAATCTGGAGATTGGCATTACCTGCTGGGTGCCCGCGCATGTCGCCGAAGAGGGGTCGGTAACGGTCCCAGCGCGGCTGCTCACCGATTTTGTGACCGGGCTACCCCAGGGCACGGTGGAGATGAATCTGTCCAAGGGCAGCTATACGCTCAGCGTCAAAAGTAGTCGCAACGCGGCCAACATCAAGGGGATGGACGCGGGCGAGTTTCCGACGATCCCCAGCGCCGATAGCACTGAGCCGCCGGTCCTGTTGGACGCGGGGACGCTCAAAGAGATGATCGCCCAGGTGGCCTTTGCCGCTGCTACCGACGAGGCCCGGCCCATCTTTACTGGCGTGCTGGCGCAGGTTGCCGAAGACCATATCACCTTTGCGGCGGCGGATAGCTATCGCCTGGCCGTGCGCTCAGCCGATCTGGAGCCAAACGGCCACCCCGTCGGCGACATCCTCATCCCGGCGCGCACGCTGACCGAACTGGCGCGCATTCTTCCGGCGGAGGGTACGGTGCAAATGGTCATCACGCCCAATCGCAGCCAGGTACTCTTCCACTCCGAGGGCATGGACCTGATCTCGCGGCTGATCGACGGCGCGTTTCCGGCCTATCAGCGCATCATGCCGTCGGGTTACGAGACGCGCGCGGTGCTGGATACCGGCGAGGTGAAGGCGGCGGCCAAATCGGTGGCCCTCTTCGCCAAAGATAGCAACAATATTGTGACGCTGACGATTGAGCCGGGCCAGGCCGATGGCGTGGAGCCAGGCACAGCGATGCTCCAGGCGACGGCTGAGGAACTGGGCGACAATACCAGCGTGGTTAACGCGGCAGTCGATGGCAAGGGGCTGCGTATCATGTTCAACGTGCGCTACCTGACAGACGTGCTGGCGGTGATCGATACGCCCGAAGTGGCCCTGGAAATGGAATCGCCCCAGAAGCCCGGCGTGGTCAAGCCAGTAGGCGCCACCGACTATACCTACGTTATCATGCCCATGCACACCATCCGCTAGGGATGGGAAAGTTGGGGGGGGGGGGGGGGGGGCGGGGCCCCCCGGGCCGGGCCCGCCCGACCCCCCCCCCCGCACACAACACGATCATACTGAAACCCCCGCGCGTCCCGG
>JBJKSJ010000262.1:0-10844 GCA_046704085.1 Ktedonobacterales bacterium
TTCGTGGCGCAGCCTCCAGGCGCGGGTGCGCGAGCGCAGCGAGAGGGGCGGCGCCCAGCGGCAGCCCGCGAGCGACCAACGGGAGCGAGAATGCGGGAACCCCGTTCCCGCAAGGGCTGCCCCCCGCTGGGGCCGTCCAGCGCCCGCCACCGCAGGCGCGGGTTTACCCGCCAGCCACGCGGCGCCTGTGTCCTGGCTTAAAAAAACCATCATAAATCGCCGCCGGCCTGTTCTAATTGCGGCGGCTACCACCACCGCCGCCGAGCAAGCTCAGGATGCGCAGCAGAAAGAGGAAGAGGTTGATGATGTCCAGGTAGAGGCTGACAGTCAGCAGGATCGCCGCCGGGAGCGTATTCTGGGTGAACTTGATGCGCTGAACATCATAGAGAATATAGCCGCTGAAGATGACCACCCCGCCGACGGAGATGAGCCAGGAGAGCCAGCCAAAGGAGAAGAAGAGGCTGAAGATGCTGGCGACGACCAGGGTGATCAGTCCAATAAACAGGAACGGCCCCAGGCGGCTGAGGTTGCGCCGCGTCGTCCAGGCATACATGCCCAGACCAATAGCCAGCACGCCCGTCAGGACGAGCGCCTCGGCGATGGCTTTCTCGGCCCCGATGAGGACATACTCAGCGATCACCGCGCTGATCGTCAGGCCGCTGCAAAAGGTGAAGAAGAAGAGCAGCGCCAGGTTCAGGGCGGCGGCGCGTTTGAAGACGCGCGCGGTGATCATCAAGGCGATCAATGAGATAAATTCAAGGATAATAGCCGGAAGCAGGAAGGTTGCGTTACCATCGTGCAGCAGCAGATACATGCCCACGCCGATGCCGACGCCCGCGACAAGCAGCGAGAGGCTGAGCAGCGTGAGGACTTTGCTCAGCAGCGATTGATAGCCAGCCCCGGCGGCCACACCGTAGCCATACTGCGGCGGCTGATAGCCATAGCCGCCAGAAGGATTCATGCGCATCATGTTTGCCCCCTTATTCAGCCAACGCGCTCCCATGAGCGCCTATAGCTGTTTCTACTGTAATAGTATACGCATGAGCCGGGCCAGAAGTTCAAACACGGGGCTGGCGGAACGGCCTTAGCGGCGAATTTATTCGCCAGTTCTGCTGCGACAGGATGTGGTATACTGAGATAACGAAGAGATGCGGATGCGCACGCGGTTTGTGCCATCAGGGCGCCAGGGCGGCACCCCATTGGTAGCTTCTCCCCGATGTATTGAGGTGGCCGGCGGACAAGAGAGGTGGAGGCGCACATTACTGGCTCTTGACAGAGACAGCCGACTGGGCTATGCTACGTAATACCAGCAGAACGAGCAAGCAACACGGCATACATCTTGCTCTTTCTGGCCGTAGGAGATTGTAGTTTTCTTAGCCAGAGGGCTGGCGCTCACCGCGAGTTTCTCCCTCTTTTGTTCTTTAACTTCATCAACGACCAGGCGAGAATGCAACGTAGTAGCCGCGGACGCTGAAGGGCTGGTTTTTACCTCGACGGGCGTTGAGTGAAACCCAGCCTTTTTTAGCTTGACGCCGGATTCAGGAAGCGAGGTTTACCCACATGGACCTGGTTAAGCGGCTAGAGGAGTATCGAGATCGGGAGCGGGAACTGGCCTGGGAAGGCACCTTTGCTCAGTATTTTGAGATTGCGACGAAACAGCCTTCCGTCGCCCAGTTGTCCCATGAACGCATTTATAACATGATTGTGGCGGCTGGCGCCGAGACGGGCCGCAACGGCGAGCCGCGCTACAAGTTCTTTGACCAGGATATTTTTGGCCTGGATAAGCCGCTCCAGCAGATCGTTGAATACTTCCACTCTGCCGCGCAGCGGCTGGAGGTGCGCAAGCGTATCCTTCTGCTGATGGGTCCGGTAGGTGGTGGTAAATCAACCATCGTGTCTCTGCTCAAGCGCGGGCTGGAACAGCATACCCGCGCCAAAGAGGGGGCTGTGTACGCCATCCGCGACTGCCCCATGCACGAGGAGGCGCTGCACCTCATCCCCACTGAACTGCGCGCGGACGTGGAGCGCGAGTTCGGCGTGTATATCGAGGGCGACCTGTGCCCACACTGCCGCTGGATGGTCGAAGAGAAATATGGCGGCAGGATCGAGGATGTGCCCGTTCAACGCATCGCCTTCAGCGAAAAGAACCGCACCGGCATCGGCACATTTACCCCGTCTGATCCGAAATCTCAGGACGTGGCCGAGCTAGTAGGCGGTATTGACCTCTCGACGATTGGCGAAGTCGGTGTTGAAAGCGACCCCCGCGCCTACCGCTTCGATGGCGAACTCAACATTGCTAACCGGGGGTTGATGGAGTTTGTAGAGATATTGAAAGTCGATGAGAAATTTCTCTATGTACTCCTCACACTCTCTCAAGAGCAGAACATCAAGACGGGGCGCTTCAGCATGATCTACGCTGACGAGGTGATCGTCAGCCATACCAACGAGTCGGAATATCAGGCGTTTGTGGGCAACCGCAAGTCCGAGGCGTTACAGGACCGCATCATTCTGGTGAAGGTGCCCTACAACTTGCGCGTCTCCGATGAGGTCAAGATTTACGAAAAGCTGCTCCGGCAGAGTTCGCTCCAGAATGTGCATATCGCCCCCAACACGCTGCGCATCGCCAGCACGTTCGCCGTGCTGACGCGGCTGGAGCCGTCCAAGAAAGCCGGCATGAGCCTGATGAAGAAGCTGAAACTCTACGACGGCGAAGACCTGGAGGACTTCAAGCAGAAGGACATCAAGGAGATGCAGGATGAGGCGCAGCGCGAGGGCATGGACGGCATCTCGCCGCGCTACGTGATCAACCGGCTCTCCAGCGCGCTGGTGCGCGAGAACGTAAGCTGCATCAACCCCATCGATGCCCTGCGCGCCCTACGCGATGGCCTGGACCAACATACCGGCCTGACCCGCGAGGAGCGCGAGCGGTATCTGAACTTCATCTCGGAAGCGCGCAAAGAGTTCGACGAGCTGGCGAAGAAAGAGGTCCAGCGCGCGTTTGTCTACTCCTACGAGGAGTCAGCGCGCACGCTGCTGAATAACTATCTCGATAACGTCGAGGCGTATTGCAACAAGACCAAGGTCCGCGACCCGATCACGGATGAGGATATGGAGCCGGACGAACAGTTGATGCGCTCCATCGAGGAGCAGATCGGCATCACCGAGAACGCGAAGAAGACCTTCCGCGAGGAAATCCTGATTCGCATCTCCTCGCTCGCTCGCCGGGGCCAGACCTTCGACTATACCAGCCACGAGCGGCTTAAGGAAGCGATTGAGCGCAAGCTATTCATGGACCTGCGCGACGTGGTGAAGATCACTACCTCCTCGCGCACGCCTGATGCCGAGCAGCTCAAGAAGGTCAATGAGGTGGTCAACCGGCTGATCAGCGATCACGGCTACTGCCCCGTCTGCGCTAATGAACTGCTCAAGTACGCCGGGACGCTGCTGAACCGCTAAGCGGTTGGCTGTCCTCGCGTTGCGTGGAGGATGAGAGCGCGAGCGCACTGGTGGATGGCGCCCATTGCCACGCGCCATCCACCGTTGTCTTAGAGGAGGGCCAGACACATGCCCGTCACTCGTCCCGACTGGTCGCTGCACCGCAAGGGGCATATCGATCAGGAGCGCCACAAGCAGAAAATCAAAGAGGCGGTGAAAAAGAACCTCGCCGATATTGTCAGCGAAGAAAATATCATCCTGTCCGACGGCAAGTCGATCATCAAGGTGCCCATCCGCTCGCTGGATGAGTATCGCTTCCGCTATGACCCCGGACGCCAGGAGCAATCCGGCCAGGGGGATGGCAAGAGCAAGGTGGGCGACGTGATCGCCCAGGAGCCGCGCCAGGGCCAGGGCCGAGGCCGCAAGGGCGAGGCGGGCAAAGACCCTGGCTTCGACTATTATGAGGCCGAGATCACGCTGGATGAACTGGCCGCGCTGATCTTTGAAGACCTGGGCCTGCCCTTCCTGGAAGAGAAGAAGCTGGCCGAGATGGAGACCGAAACGGTGCGCTTCACCGACGTGCGCAAGAAGGGGCCGATGGCGAACCTGGACAAGAAGCGCACGATTCTGGAGAACATCAAGCGCAACGCGGCACATGGCGACCCGACCTTCCACAACCTGAAGAACGAAGACCTGCGCTTCAAGGTCTGGGAGCCGACGATCAAATACCAGTCCAATGCCGTCGTCATGGCGATGATGGACATTTCAGGATCGATGGGCGAGTTCGAGAAATATATTGCCCGCAGCTTCTATTTCTGGATGGTGCGCTTCCTTCGCACAAAGTATAACAACGTCAAGATCGTCTTTATCAGCCATCACACCGAGGCGAAAGAGGTGACGGAGGAGGAGTTCTTCCACAAGGGCGAGAGTGGCGGCACGCAGGTGTCCTCGGCCTACGAACTGGCCCTGGAGATCATTCAGGCGCGCTACAATCCGAACGACTGGAATATCTATCCCTTCCACTTCTCCGATGGCGATAACCTGCCCTGGGACAACGAGAAGTGCGTGCAACTGGTGCATAAGCTGATGGAGCAGTGTAATCTCTTCGGCTATGGCGAGATTCGGGAGGGCCATTACCGCTCGCCCAGCACGCTGATGTCGGCCTATAACAAGATCAACGATAAGAAGTTCATCGCCGTGACTATCTCGGATAAGCGCGAGGTCTACCCCGCGCTGCGCAAGTTCTTCTCGCTGCGCGACGGCGCGGCAGCCCCCAGCGGCGTCAAGACGCGGTGATGGAGACGCGCCGGGCCGTCCTGGGGCGGGGTGGAGACGCGCAGCCCGGCAGCTAGAAAGCGAGCAAGCAGATGGTCCAAGATAAAGACCTGGACGAACTCGTCAAAGCCGAGGAGCAAATCATCGAGATTGCCCGGCGCTTTGGGCTGGACCCGTTCCCTGTCTTTTTTGAACTTGTCACCTCCTACAAGATGTACGAGGACGCCGCCTATGGCCTGCCGGGGCGCTTCAACCACTGGTCACGCGGCAAGGCGTTCTATCGGATGAAGACGCAGTACGACTATGGCCTGAGCAAAATCTACGAGGTGATCTTCAATACCAACCCCGCCGTCGCCTATCTGATGGAGCAAAACGACCTGCTGCAAAACAAGGTGGTCATCGCGCATGTGATGGGCCACAGCGATTTCTTCAAGAACAACGCCTATTTCCAGCACACCTCGCGGCGCATGATCGATAAAGTCGGCATCCACGCCGACCGCATCCGCAAATACGAGTTCGATCACGGCACGCAGGAAGTGGAGCGCTTCCTGGATGCCGTGCTGTCGATAGAAGAGCATATCGACCCCAACGCCTTCTCGCGCAAGCGCCCGGACAAAAAAGAGGAGGAAAAATCCGGCGCGCCCGGCCCCTACGACGATCTGTGGAGCCTGGAGAAACTCGGCGAGCCGGATGAGGACGAAGCGGAGGAAGAGGAGTTTTTCCGCAAGCCGCGTAAGTTTCCGGCAGAGCCGGAGAAAGACATCCTGCGCTTCCTGGCCGAACATGCCCCCGATCTGGAAGACTGGCAGCGCGACATCATTATGATCGCGCGCGAAGAGATGCTCTACTTCCTGCCGCAGATGCAAACGAAAACCTGCAATGAAGGGTGGGCATCCTTCTGGCACGCGCGGATCGTGCGCGAGATGGACC
The DNA here is from genome assembly GCA_046704085.1 of Ktedonobacterales bacterium. GTDB lineage: Bacteria > Chloroflexota > Ktedonobacteria > Ktedonobacterales > DATBGS01 > DATBHW01. The sequence continues at coordinate 5,641 of JBJKSJ010000262.1, forward strand.
TGGGCGACGATGAGGTGATGCAGTTTGCGCAGATGCACGCGGGCGTGCTGGCGCCGTCGCGCATGCACGTCAACCCCTATCACCTGGGCTATAAGATCCTGGAGGACATCGAGCGGCGCTGGGACAACCCCACCAAAGAGGAGCAGGAGCGGCTGGGGCGCAAGCCCGGCCAGGGGCGCGCCAAGCTCTTCGAGGTGCGCGAGTTGGAGAACGATGTCTCGCTGCTGCGCAACTATCTGACCAAAGAACTGATCGAAGACCTGGACCTGTATCTCTATAAGAAAGAGGGCGACGAGTGGGTCATCGTCGAGAAGGATTGGCAGAAGGTACGCGATTCGATTGTCGCCAGCATGACCAACTTCGGCTATCCGTATCTGGTGATCGGAGACGCTGACTATCACCGCAACTCCGAGCTGTACCTCAAGCACTACTTCGAGGGGCAGGAGCTTGATCTGGTCTATGGCGAGAAGACGCTGCAATACGTCTATCAACTCTGGGGGCGGCCAGTGCATCTGGAAACGAGCTACGACGGGCGGCGCGTGCTGCTCTCCTATGATGGCGACAAAAATCAGCGGACGCATCTGGACAAAGAGCGCGGGTAGGCATGCGGCGATTAAAATCGCCGCAAAGGGCTTGCAGCCAGAAAACCCGCGCAAGCGGGTTAGGACGACAATCTGGCGCGCCTGGGGTGGGGAGTTCCTGAAGAGGGACTTGGTGGCGGGACGCCTTTAGGCGCAGTTTTAACCGCCAGCCTCCCCGCTGAATCACGGAAGAGGTTATTGTGAGAGCATCTGGAGACGACGTACCCACACCGTCCGGGGCATCTGGCGCAGAAGCCCGCGCCAGCGGGAACCTGCTGGCGCTCACCCAGATTAGCCGTCTGATTAACGCCCATCTAGACCCGCAAGAACTCTGCGAGACGGTCGTTCGACTCCTCCAGCACACCTTTGCCTATGATCGCGTCTCGATCTACACGATTGAGGCGACATCGCTGTTGCACGGGCCAGAAAAGCGCGCGCTCTCGGAAGTGGAGCGCGCGCCAGGAGCTATCCCCTGGTTTGCCAGCCCGCGCGCCTATTGCGTGCCTGCTGCTGAATCTGCCTCGCCGCCCGATGGGGCCAACCTGGCACAGTGGCGGCTGGTTCGGCGCACCCGAAGCGGCAATAGCCACGCCCCGGCCAGCCTCTCGCTGAGGCGCGGCGTGGTTGGGCGCACGGCGCGCACCGGGCAGCCCACGCTGCTGACCGACGTGCGCGGCGACCCCGACTATATCGAGCGGCTACCAGGAGTTCTCTCCGAGATCGTCGTGCCACTGGCGCGGCAGCAAGAGGTGCTGGGCGTTCTCAACGTCGAATCGGCGCAGCGTCGCCTGGACGCCCAGGACTTCGCCCTGCTGCGGGCGGTAGCCGACTTGATGGTTGTGGCCCTGCACAACGCCCGGCTCTACCAGCAGACACAGCGCGAGCGCGACGCCGCCCGGCGCTATGCAGATCAGCTTGTGACGCTGCATCGGATCGGGCACGAACTGTTGACGGCGCCCCGGCTGAGCGACATCCTGGAGCGCATCACCAGCGCGGCCCTGGAGATGAGTGGGGGCGTCTATGCCTCACTCCACCTGCCAACACCCGATGGGCAGGAACTGCTGCTGGTCGCGCCGCGCACGATGGACGAGCCAGACTGGGAGGACATTCGGCGCTTTCGCTCGCAGACGGGCCGGGGGATCGTCGGGCTATGCTTTGCCCACAGCGAGCGCATCGTGGTCAACAACGCCGAGCATGACCCGCGCATGCTGCATCGCCCAGAGATCGCCCACCTGCGGCTTCAGGCGCTGCTGGCGCTGCCCCTGATTGCCGAAAATCAGACCATTGGCGTGCTGAGCATCGGCCATACCATGCCGCACGTCTTCACGCCGGAACTTCAGCAGGTGCTTGCCATCCTGGCAGACCAGGCGGCGATTGCCATCCACCGAACGCGCCTGCACGAAGACCTCAGCGCGGCGCTGGCGCGGGCCACCGAACTGGACCAGTTGAAAGACCTCTTTCTCCTGATGGCCTCGCACGAACTGCGCACTCCGCTGACGGCGGTGCTGGGCTTTTTGGAATTGCTCAGCGAGGAGACGAGCCATCCCTCCGCAGAAGAGGCCCAACACTTTCTCAGCCAGGCGCGCCTGGCCGCTGAGGAGATCGTGCTGCTGCTGAATAATATCCTGGACGGCACGCGGGGCGAAGTGGATCGCTCCAAGCTGAGCTTTCAGCAGGTCGCGCTGGCGCCGCTGGTCGCGCATGTCCTGACGTTGATTCGCGCCCGCTGTCGCCAGCGGCTGGTCTCGCGTGTGCAAGAGGGTCTGAGTGTCTGGGCAGACGAGATCAAAGTGCAGCAGGTGCTGCTCAATTTGCTGGCTAACGCGGTGAAATACTCCTCGCATGAGACGACCGTCACGGTTGAGGCCAGCAGCGATGAGGCCAGCGGCACGGCCACGATCAGCGTCCATGACCAGGGGCAGGGGATTGCGCTGGCGGACCAGCCGCGCCTCTTCCAGAAGTTTGCGCGCCTCACCGATGGCATCAACAACACGACCCCAGGGACCGGCCTGGGTCTGTATATCAGCCGCCTGCTGGTGGAGGGCATGGGCGGCCAGATCGGCCTGATCAGCCAGCCCGGCCAGGGCAGCGCGTTCTGGTTCAGCTTGCCCATGCGGCCAACGCGCAATGGCGAATGAATTCGCCGCTACGGGCGTGCCGCCAGGAAGTGGGAGCCGCCAACTTCCTACTCGACATAGCTCGCCAGCTTCTCTAGTGACTCCCGCGTGCCCGCCTCATTGTCCGCCAGTCGAATGCCCAGGGGAAGGCTTGTGAAGACGATAGTTACTCTTGTTCCGCCTTTTTCAGCTTCTAAGATGACTTCCATGAACCTGGCAAGTTACACGGATTCGCTATGAGCGGAGTCTGGCAGCAGCGGCGGGGCGCTCTGGGTATCGAGCAGGATAGCCTGGTCCAGATTGCTCCCGCGCAGGCTGGCGCCATCCAGGATCGCGCCGCGCACATTGGCCCCGCGCAGGTTCGCTCCATCCAGCCTGGCCCGGCTCAGGTCGGCGTCGCCGAGATCGGCGTCCTTCAGGTTGGCGCCCTTCAGGTTGGCCTGGCTCAGATTCGCCCCGTGCAGGTCGGCGTCTGCCAGATTCGTGCCCATCAGGTTCACCTGGCTCAGATTGGCGCCGCTGAGGTTAGCATCTTGCAGGTTGGACCCCATCAGCTTCGCGCCCTCCAGGTTCTTGCCGCTGAGGTCCGCCCCCTTCAGGTTCAGCCCGCTCAGGTCGATGCCACGCAGGTTGACGCCCAGCCCACTCAGCACGTTGATCCCCAGCCCACCCAGCCGCGCGCCAACTCGGCTCAGCAGGTTTCGCTCGCCCCCCGTGTAGATGACCTTCGACGAGCCGATCAGCATGCGCATATGAATGGTGAGATGCGGCGCAGAAGCGGCGTCCGGTCCCTCCGCCGGAAACTCCTCTTCATGCAGCAGGGCGAAGATGCCGTTGCGCTCCTCGCCCAATGCTTTGGATTCACCAATCAGCGTAAACTGCCGCACCGTCACACGCACGCTGCGCGGCACATATATCTTGGCTTCGCCGATCAGCGTAGAGACCTCCAGCAGTGCTTCTGGCGGGATGGCCGCCAGGCTCAGGTCCAGTTCGAGCGCGCCGAGGCCCATGATGACAGTGGTATGCTGGCCCAGTTTCCAGGGACGCCGCGTGCGCTTGAGTTCGCCGATGATATTGAGCATGCGCACCTGGCGCGGCGCGTTTGGCAGCGCAGGCGCCGATGGGGCGTTGGGTCTGTCCAGCGCGGTAACGGGGGAGGCAGGCAACTCCTGGACAATCGCCTGGCATTCCGCTGGCGTCTGCGCCTGCAAGAGCGCGTTGATGGCGTATTCAAAGCGATCAAAGGAGATGTCGCCATGCTCATAGCGTGCGCGCACCTGCTGAATGGCCTCTTGCTGAGGGGTTATGGCCGGTTGTTGCATCGCTTTATCCTTCCCCAAACAGTCCTACGCTGTTTCACAGCATCCATAACGTCTGCCATTATACTACTTTTGCTCCGCAAGGATGGACTTGAGACGCTCCATTGCCTGCGCCTGCTCTTTGGTCATGGCCTGGCGCATGAAGAACTCGGCCACCTTGGGAGCGCCGCCAACCTCAACGCTGATGTGCAGGCGACAGCTCCCATCGGAGATCGGCTCAACGCGGTAGTTCTCGCGGAACGATTGGGCCACTTCGGCAGGGGTTGCCAGGGTCAGCAGGCGATCCTGCTCAAACTCCGTGACGACCATCGTTTTCTCGCTCTTGAACCCGGAGAACTTGCCGACCTCGAAGAGACTGGACCCCAGGCGAGCCGGTCCCGCTGGCGTGATGCGATCCTCAAGAATGCCTGACGACAGCCAGGTGGACCTTGCCTCCAGGTTGATGAGGACAGCGAAGACGGCGGGGGCTGGAGAGTCAAAGGTGGCATTCGATGCAACGGTCAGCATGTCTGTTTTCCTTTCTTCTGTTCGTACCTAGCGAAAGAGGAGCGTCGTGAGCGCCTGCGTCAGTTCCCGCTCCGCATCTTGCTCGCTGGTCAGGCTCCGCCAGCCGATGAATCCGTCGGGGCGCACGATGACGGCGCCGCTGGCGGTGATGCCATACGCGCGACAGAACGCGCTGTTGACATCGCTGAAATCCCCAGTTGCCCCGCCGATCTGATAGCTGTCCAGCGGGAGATGCAGCGTGCCTTTGGCGCGTCGGGCAGCCTCCAGCCAGCACTGCCCATCGGGGCCAGCCAGCACAACGAAGTGAGAACCGAACAGGTCCAGGGTAGAGACCTGTTCGCCCTGGTGGGCGAGGACAAGATGGGGCGCGTGAGTTCCCGGCTGCCCCCGCCACTGATCGGGGTGCTGGGCCAGCGGAAGCTGCTCATCGCCTGGTTCTCGCGCGATGGCGCCTGCGGGGTAGCGATAGCCCATATTGACCATCATGGCATCCACCGTGACCCCGGCTGAGCCTTCATTCTGGCGCTGCTGGGAAAGCAGTGCCGCTTGCTCGGAAGTATAGTCCGCCAGCGGGCGTCGCTCCGTGTCGTAGGTGGCGAGCAGCGCCTCTCCCGCCTCGCCTCGCAGAACGGCGGCCAGCTTCCAGGCCAGATTGTGCGCCTCGGCGACGCCAGTATTGC
>JBJKSJ010000263.1:0-3394 GCA_046704085.1 Ktedonobacterales bacterium
TCTTTCAGCACTTCTCAGCGAACCGCACGCCGACACCAGAGCAATTAGAGGCGCTGGGGCTTGGAGCGTTGAGGCCACTGGCACAGTTGATGGTGCGTCAGATGCTCTTTCTGGATCCGCCCGCACATGGAAGGGTGCGTGGGTTGGCCTCCAAAGCTTTCACGCCCCGGCGGGTGGAGGTCTTACGCGGCCATATCCAGAATATCACTAATCGTCTCCTGGATTCTTTACAAGAGCAAGGACACATGGATGTGCTTGCCGATCTGGGGCGTCCTCTGCCCGCGATTGTCACGGCTGAGTTGTTAGGGCTGCCAACTTCCGATTGGCAGCAGTTAACGACCTGGTCCTCCGACTTTGCTCAGGTGTTGGGCAACTTCCAGCACAACCCTGACCGCGTACCGCAAATACTGCGTACCGTCGAAGAGATGCTCGCTTATTTCCAGGCGGCTGTGCAGAAGCACCGAGCAGAGCCAGGCGAGGGTCTCATCAGCGCATTGGTGGAAGCTGAACAGGATGGAGACCGGCTCAGCGACGATGAGATCGTCGCCAACACCATTATTACCATGGTGGGTGGACAGGAAACTACAACCAACTTGATTGGCAATGGCATCCTGACCCTCCTCCGTCATCCCGACCAGCTTGAGCGCCTGCGGGCAGATTTCTCATTGATCCCCTCTGCTGTGGAGGAGTTGCTGCGCTACGAGAGTCCTAGCCAGCATACAGCACGTTTAGCACCAGAGGATGTCGAATTGGGAGGAAAACTCATTCGCAAGCGCCAGGCGGTAATTGCAGTGATGGGAGCAGCGAACCGAGATCCCGAACGATTTCCTGACCCTGACCGCCTGGATCTGGGACGCCAGGATAACCGACATGTGGCATTCGCCTGGGCGAGCCATTTCTGCTTCGGGGCACCACTGGCGCGCATCGAGGGTCAGGTGGCTATTGAGTCGGTATTGCGGCGAATGCCGAATCTAAGCCTGGTGCCAGTACCACTGAAGTGGCGCGACAATCTGGGCTTGAGAGGGCTGACAAAATTGAGCGTCTCCTTTTAGGTCGTTTGGGTATCCGTTTTTGCGTAGTAATGTTCGCTGGATTGTCAGCGATTGCTGCCCTGTTCCCATGGAAGGAAGTAATGTGATGCCCAAGATACATGAACTCTCCGAAGCCAGGCGCGCCCTGCTTGAAAAATATCTACGTGGAGATCTCCCCCCAACCGCCATCCATGCCGACAGGGCCGCGCGCCATCCTCTAGTTGAATCGGAAGCTCCACGGGAACGAGTGGTGGGGGTTCAGATCGGTGGCTCCAAGCGGCCTTTTTTCTTTTTGCACGGGCAGTGGAATAGCGGTGCTTTCTTTTGCTATCCTCTCGCACAACATCTGGGATCGGATCAGCCGTTCTATGTTCTAGAACCGTATAGTTTTGATGGCCTATCCATCCCACCTGCATTTGAGGCGATAGCGGCTGCTCATCTGAAATCACTACGTGCCGTCCAGCCAGATGGCCCGTATCTGCTCGGAGGTTGGTGCAATGGGGGTCTTTTGGCGTATGAAATGGCACGGCAACTTCTTGCGGTAGGGCAGATGGTTGACTTGCTGATATTGATGGATCCAGTGGAACTGGTCTATCCTGACCATCTCCGATTGCTTCACAGTATAATCAGGCACGTAAGCAATCTGTTGCGACTGGGGCAAGATAAGCAATTGGACTGGTTCCTGCGCATGCGCCACATCTATAGGTTTCCCCGCCACACGTATCGCTATCTGCGCTATTCGCATTACCAGAAATCGAAACAGTCTTGGAGGTGGGGACGCCAGGACTATCCAGGCATATATGACTGGATAGCATTGGGTTATTCGCCACTAGACCTCTATCCTGGCAAGATTACGTTCTTTTGGTCGAAAAAAGAACCTTTTCGCAAGGGGTGGAGGAAAGTCGAGGAAGCTAACGATGTGGAAGTTCAAATCCTTTCTGGGGTCCATATGACCTGCTTCACCGAACATCTCTCTGATCTGGCTGATCGTTTGTGTCTCTGCCTGAGCAAGGAGCAAGCGAACATATCCGAAGAAGAAGCCTGAGCGTCGTTGGTGCCTTTTCCTTCTTTGGGAATCAGCAGCACGATGCTGCTGAGAATACCAATTGGAGCGAAGCCCGTGCCCACCCCAGTTTCAAGGCAGCGGGACAAAGGCAAGCGAGACGCGTTCCGGTATGAGCTATTTTGACCCACTTTAAGCCAACGACTGGTAGGCTTGATACCAAACTGACGGTTGATTCCAATAGAGAGGCTATAACAGCATGGTTGTTCAATGGTTTGATTCAGGAACAGCTATCAGGCGTTTCAGTTCACAGGCAGACGTACATGTCTGGCTCATCAAGCTGGACCAATTTGAGTTTGCTGTTCAGCACTATCTGGACGTCCTCTCGGGCGATGAATATCTTCGTGCCCAAAGCTTCCACTCTGAGCAGGATCGCCGCCGGTTCATTATCGCGCACGGATCGCTTCGATCCCTCCTCAGTTTGTATGTAGCTATTGCTCCCAAATCGCTGAAATTCGTCTATGGACTGTATGGGAAGCCTTTCTTATCAGCAGACTGCGTTGGAGACACGATTCGATTCAATCTCTCGCATTCTGGCGAGCTTGCTCTGTGTGCGGTAACGCCAAACCGGGAAGTTGGCGCCGATATCGAATATATACGTCCTCTAGAAGACGTGGAAGTCATTGCAAAACACCTCTTTTCGGAGCAAGAGTGGCTGGAGTTGCGTAGCCTTCCCCCTCACCTAAAACACCAAGCCTTTTTCACCTGTTGGACGCGCAAAGAAGCCTACGTCAAAGCAACCGGAAAGGGGGGTTCTCAACCTTTAGATAGATTTGCCGTCTCGTTACATCCTGGTGTTCCAGCCCGATTGCTTTTCGTAGATAGTATGCCTCAGGAAGTTGCTCGCTGGTCATTCGAGGCATGGTCTCCAGCCGCTGGGTACGAGGCGGCTGTGGCTGTCGAAAAAACAGATGGGTCCTTCAGTGTTGATAACTGGCGAGCTAGAGGTGGCGCTGCCCTTGCCTGAGCGGGGTGTCCGCGAATGTTTGGCTTGGTCGTATTGGCGCCGCCGCAAGTGCTACCAGGCGCGGGTCTGCCACTACCGATGTCGGTAGTGGCCCAAGTACGCAGGACCTAATCCTCTGAACTCCTCGTAATTAACGTCAGTCCGGAATAGCGGGATTCCTGTAGTGGCTAGTGGCTACGTGTCCTGCCGGGAAGCGAATGCAGGGTGATAACTAAAAGCTAATAATTGACATTTTGGGATAGTTTATAGTATCCTAGCAGCATGAAGCTGAGCGAATACGCCAAACAGGTGGGCGTCACCTATAAAACCGCGTATCACTGGTGGCAGGCCGGG
>JBJKSJ010000264.1:0-15264 GCA_046704085.1 Ktedonobacterales bacterium
TGGTTTCGGTACTTTCACTCCGCCTCCCCGCCGCGCGGGTTGGGCTGGTTTGGTGGGGGTGTGGGGGGGGTCGGGCTCGCGCCGGGTCCCCCCCTCCCACGCCAACCGAACAGTTTTCCTCTAGAGAATCAGTTCGGCCAGGCCGTAGAGGATCGCGGCGATCAGGTCGAGCAGGAGCAGCAGCCCCAGGACGAAGCCGATCCGTCGCAGCCAACGCGGCTTATACAGGAAGAAACGTTCCCATCGCTCGCGGGCAATCTCCGCCGGGGTGTACCACGTCCACAGGCGTCTGGCGCGCGGCTGCGTCCCTTCGGCGGTGGTCGGCAGCGCCGGGGCGAGGCAGGCGGGTTGCGGGCGCGCGGGCGCTGGCTCGGCCAGCCTGCGGGCCGTATCTTCTAGTATCTCGTGGCGGATGAAGTAGGCCGCGTGGTCAAAGATGCAGGCCGAGCAATCAACGGCGACGACGCTTTTGTGGGTCAGCGTGATGTCATAGGGACCGCACCACCCCAGGCGCGCCCGCCCGGCCCAGCCGCTGGATTCCTCGGAGAAGACGTTGGCGAAAGGCGACCAGACCAGCGCGTTATCATGGAACGAATAATACACGGTCAGGCGGCCCACGCAGTCCAGCGCCTGATAGCCATAGCCGTTGCGCCGCTGGGTAATCAGGGTTGCGTCTATTGAATTCGCCACGACGGAGCCAGTCGCCAGATCGGATTGCAGCGCGTCGGCGTTCACGTCGGCGGCGTAGAAGACCATCTGATCCACGATGACGTTCGAGACGCCAGGAGCAGCCTGGGCACCTCGCATCACTGAGAGAATATGCAGCGCCTTGATCGTCAGGAAGCAGCCCATGCTGTGCGCGACCAGCAGGATGCGGCGCTCAGGCTCTGCTGCGCGCAGATCGGCCAGCAAGTTTGCCAGCGAGAAGGCGGCGAAGCGCGCGACCTCCACTTTATCCAGCAGATAGCCGGGAAAGAGGCGATGCGCGCAGGGCCAGGTGAAGGCGATCATCTGCTGATAAAGCTGCCCTTGTCTGGGGAGCCGATTCTGGAGGGTCTGCGCCAGCCGCAGCGCGCCTGGCTGGCTTGTCGGCTGCTTTGCGCCAACCGCCGCCGCGAGGCCGCCAGTGCGCTGCTGGTTGGTCAGCCCCTCGGCCACTGCGTAGCCGGTATACACCCCTTCCGGCGCGGTCTCGTGGAAGCCATGCACGACGACCATCACGTCACCTGTGGGCAGAATGTCTGCCACGTCGGCGGGCGTCTTGCGGTGCGAGATGGTCGTCCAGCGCCCATAGCTGAAGCCGAGCGGGGTTTTGCCGGTGGGCGTGGTCTGTGCGGGCGTGGCCCACGCAGCCTGATAATCGCCCGCGCCCAGGGTGAGGCTATCATAGAGATCGGCGCTCTGCGGGTTCGCCCGACAGGTGACAACAAAGAGCGAAGTGCTGCTCTGGCGCTCTGCCGGAGCGGTTTCCGTCGCGGTCCTGGGGTAATCGATAGTTTGCATGGCCTTATCCACCTCCACCTTTCGCGCCGCCAGGGTGGCGGCGCCCACACTCCCAATAAGGGCGCTATCACCAGATAGCGCCAGGGCCACCTTTAAGTATAGAACAAAAGTTCTAGTTTGTCAAGGGGTTGGCGAAAACTCGTGGCGCTGCTTGTGTTATGGGATCACCTGAAAGGTGATGCTGGCTTCGGGCGCCCCGTTGTAGTCCACCTCCCACTTATAGACACCCGTCGCGGTGAGGGCTGCGGAGTCCACAATGTTACTCTGATAGTAGCCAAACTCGCTGTCGAGTCCAACCTGATAGCTCATCTCGTAGACGGTGCCGTCGGCGTCGTCCTTGAGGGTCAGACGTGCCTCCGCGCTGGTAGCATCGCTTGCCACCGTGAAGGCCACGTACACCCGATTATTGACGTGGAACGTATCAGTTTCGCCTGTGATCATTTGTGTGGTCGTGTCGTAGCCGGTCCCCACCTGAATGTCAATAATATCCGCCCCGGTCATGGTGTCCTGCTGAAAGCCGCTTCCGCCGTGCGGGCGCGTCACGACAAAGCTGACCCCGATGACTGCCAGCACCAGCACCAGGACGAGCGCCCGCACGAGGACTTTGCGCCGCGACTGCCACCAGTGGGGCCGCGCCGCTCCTTCGCCCGGCGCGACAACGGCGCCTCCTTGCCGGAGTGACCTGCCCGGCGGCGTTGGGCTGAACCACGTATCGTGCGCTGCCGGGCCAGGCGGGGGCGTGTTGATTTGTCCGGAAAAGGGCGGCGTCATGGCAAGGGGCGGCGTGACGCCAGAGGGAGGGCGCGCTGGCTGCGTCAGCCTATCGGCAGGTAAGCCGCCTGGCACGGGTGGTGTCAGGCGGGTGGGCGCGTCGTAGAGCGATGGGGGAGTCGGCTGGTTGTGCTGCGGATCGGCTGTCGCGTTGGGCGCGGGTGGCTGTGGCGCGGGCCATGTGGTCGGCGCGTGGCTAGCATTTTCAAAGGCGGTGGCAAAGGCGCGCACGCTGGCGAAGCGTTCCCTGGGGTCTTTCGCCAGCGCCGTCAGCACCACCTGCTCGATCTGTGGCGAAAGCCCTGGAACCTTCTCGCGCAGCGGCGGCGGCGCGGCAAAGAGATGCTGGCTGCACAGTTCCGTGAAGGAGCCGGAGAAAGGCCGCGCGCCGCCCAGCCACTCGTAGGCCGCAATCGCCAGCGAATACTGATCGCTAGCCGGGCGCGGATGGCCCTGAATCTGTTCTGGGGCCATATAGGCCACTGTGCCGATGGCTTCCTGGGTGCCCTGCGAGCGGGAACTTTGCGCCACAAGGGCAATGCCAAAGTCCGAAAGCAAGACCTCATTCCGCTCGCCGATGAGCATGTTTTCGGGCTTCACATCGCGGTGAATCAGCTTCTGGTCGTGCGCGTATTGCAGCGCCTCGGCCATCTGCTTCAGATAGGGCACGATGGCGCCGGGCGCGATCCGGGAGCCTTTGGGGTGTTTCTGGCGCAGGGTGCCGTTGGGCGCGTAGTCCATCACCAGATAGGGCGTGCGGCCCTCCACCCCAAACTCCAGCACGCGCACGATATTGGGGTGCTTCAGCCGGGCAATTGTCCGCCCTTCGCTTAGAAAATCGTCCAGGTCTTCCTGCGCCAGCCTGGTATGCAGGACTTTAATCGCCGCCGGGGTCTGAAGGAAGATATGTTCTGCCAGATAGACTTCCGCAAAGCCGCCCGCGCCCAGCAAGCGCTCCAGCCGATAGTTTCCAAGCTGCTGGCCCACGCGATCAGCATCAGCCATGACAACCTCCTCGCCAACGAGAATCGTCGCTCGCTGCCCTCATATTCATGGCCGCTGCCCCTTGAAACGCGCAGCAAGCCAGCCTATTGTAGAGCAACCTGCCCTGCGCGTCAAGACCCGCGTGTGAGATGGTTCTCGCAAAAAGTGGGGCCGTCCCCTGAGAGCGCCGCCGAGATGGCGGAGCATCGCGTGCTAGCTACGCGCTCCCCTGCCCTGGCTTCTGCTTCTGCTGAAGCTGGGTCCACGCCCGCAGATGTTCCGCATCAAGCCCGTAGCCAATCTGGATCACCTGCTCCCCTTCAACCTGAAACAGAATGCTCCCGGCAAACGGTTTTCTGCCCGCTGGGGTTGCGATGGTCGCCAGATAGCGGACAGCAATCCCGTCAGGGCGCCCATAGAGGTAATAGGCTTCATAGTGGATGTCGGGCGCTGCCTGGCTGTTATAGTCAAGCTGCTCCAGGACGCCTGCCCGGCCAATGACCGGCTGCTTGCGGTCAAAGAGACTGTTGGGCGAGGGATAGTAGCGCACATCCTCTCGGCAGAGCGCCGCGCACGCCTGCCAATCGTGGGCGTCAATGGCCTGGCAATAGCGCCGCGCCACCTCGGCCTGGCGCTCCTGTTCGAGGGTCAACGGGCGTGCCACGCCTTCGGCCACCCGCGTCAGCAGATCATTCAGGTCAAAGGGCTTCTTGATCAGGCAGGCAAAGCCGCGTTCTTTCACCTCTTCCTCGCTGATGCGCCAGCCCGTGATCAGGCCAACCGGCGTCGGCTGGGCATGGTCCCGCAGGCGCTCCACCGATTGGAGCGGCGCGTTGGCCGTCCAGCCAATTGCATCGGCCAGGATCAGATCGAAGACCAGCGTGTTCACCTGGGCCAGCGCCTCCGCCAATGAAGCGGCGCCAGTGACAGCATACCCTTCCTCGGTGAGGACATCCAGCACAATGGCCTGTATCTCGTCGTCGTCTTCCACCACGAGCAGGCGTGGAGGCGACGCTGAAGCCTGCGGCATGATGGCCTTCCTTCTTTCAGACCAATGATTCGCCACCACCACCATCCAAGAATACTATCATAACCTATAATAATGGCACAAACGTATAATGACATACCGGCGCCGCAGGCCATTCTTGAGGCATGGCAGCCATTTCGGGAATTGATGGGGGTTACTTCAATCAAAACAGAAGCGGATTATGAGCGGGCAGTTGCTATCGTTGACTCTCTGGTTGACATCGTGCGCAGCGATGAAGCACACCCGCTGGCCGATGTGCTGCGCTACTTTGGCGATCTGGTGGAAAGATACGAGGATGAGCATGTGCCTGGTCTCTGCCGATCTCTTTCTCTAAGAAGCCTGGGAAGAAAGGAGCATGCGCCGATGTTGCGCAAGATTGACTGTGTGATGGTCCAGGTGGATGATCGCCAGGCGTTGGCGCTGTGCTTCAGGCGAGAGGGATGATAGCGAAGTACGGAGCCTGGCGTCGAAAGCGCGCGGCTAGAGGCGCTGCGCCGCCAAGCCTGCCTGCGCAGGCTAGGTTCAAGCCAGCATTCGTCATAGCCCGCGTAGGCTTGCTCGGCGGCACGCCCTTAGCGGCGAATGTATTCGCCGACTTGTTGGCAAAAAAACCCCTGGCGTCAGGCGACGCCAGGGGTGCGATTGCTCATCCTCGGTGAGAAATCTGCGTGGGACTACCAGCGCTCGCGGCGTCCACCACTGCGATTGCCACCGCCGCTGGTTGCGCGCGGCTGATAGCAGTCGCTGCAATAGACAGGGCGGTCATCGCGCGGCTGGAACGGCACCTGGGCCTCGCGTCCACAGTTCGCGCAGATGGCGGTGTACATTTCGCGTGGGGCGCGCTGCGAGCTATAGCCGCCGCCGCCTCCGCGCTCCTGGCCCTTGCGGGCTGCACGGCAATCCGGGCAGCGCGTGGGCGGATGAGTGAAACCCTTGCTGTTGTAGAACGCTTGCTCCCCGGCTGTGAAGACGAACTCCTGACCACAATCGCGACACTGCAATGTCTGGTCACTACCTGAAGCACCCGAAGCATACTCGGACATGAAACTTGAACCTCTTTCTGGTCCCGGCGAAGCGGGACCTTTGCGCACAGAGCGCAAACAAAAAACTTGTGCGGGCGATCAACTCACACGGGGAGACGAACGAGGAGAGCAATCAGGGAATTGACCTGTGATGGCCCTTGCCTACGTACCGTTACGCGGGTCTTAGCCAGCCTGACATGAACGCCGATTGGTAGGGTACAATGAGAACCGTTAGATCGGCGCTCTCTGACAACTATACCATGCCTGCGATAGAATAGCAAGGGCCAGAAGGTCTGGCGCGCAAAATCCGCGTGTGGACGCCTTTTATTCGGCCAGGGGAGAGGGATCAACGCGGGCAACAACGATGGCGCGCGCGGGAAAGAAGCGCATCGGGCGCCCGTTGTCGTCCACCTCCACCACGCACGCCTGCGCGGGCTGGGCGTCGCCCCCGCTGAGCAGCCATTCCAGGGTTTCCAGGCCGCCAGGCTCAGAGAACCAGCGGTTACTGATGCGCGTGTGCGCCGCGTCCAGCGTCACCACCTGTCCGGTGACGAGCGTCAATACGAGGGTAGAACTGAACTGTTCGTCAGAGCCTGCGTGGGACATGAATCACCCTTTCCTCGACCGCATGCGCGGGACCGGATGTGCCACCCCCTCGCGCTTGCCCCGATCATTCCTGCTGATTATAGCACATCCCTAAGCCGCCAGCCCGTCGGCCATTAAAATGGCCGCTACGGGCCTTGGCGGCCAGGAAGTCCCAGAGGGACTTAGTGGCGGAACGACTACGCCACTAGCGGCGAATTCATTCGCCGATGGGGTGGGGTTTGCTAGCACAGCCAATCGGGGGTCGCGTTCTCAGCGGGTTCTGGCGCGTAGGGCTGGGCCTCGGCAGCGGCGGGCGGAGGCAGCACAGCGGGGATGGAGGGGGAAGTGAGCGCCAGGCGGCCACGCGCTGGCACCAGCAAGACATCGCCCAGCGCGCGGGCGCGCGGACTGAGCCGTTGGGTGTAGTCGCCCAGCCCGAAAAGCTGTCGCAAGCCACCAGCGGTGAGAATCTCGAAGCCCTGCATCAGGGGGCTGTCATCGCTGAGCAGTACATCCGCCAGCTTGCCCAGCAGTTCGCCGTCATCGCTGACTACCTTGCGCCCGCTCATCGAGTGCATCCCTGCGGATTGCGCGGGCGGCTTCTGCGGCGCGCGCGCTTTCTTTTCGGCCTCGGTCGGTCTGGTCGGATCGACGGGAATCCCGGCCTGCTCGCGGTCAATCACTACCGCGTAGGCGCCGATCCTATGCACAATCTGTATCGGCACGACCCAGCGGCTCTTGTGCCCCTTCAACAGCGCCAGCAGGCGCGACTTGAAATAGGCGCGCACCCGCAGCGCCACAATCTGGCGCGTCTCGAAGCTAAAATAGATTTCATCCACATAGCCAAGGATCAGCGCGTTGCTGCTGTCGATGACTTTGCGGCCCAGCACCTGCGTTGCCCGCAAGGTTGTATCCTCAGCGGCGGCTGCGAGCGCGGCCTTCTCTTTGCTGCCCGCCTTCTGATGTGTCTTGGCGGCTGCCTGCATGATCCTGTCCTTTCCAGGCGTCGGGCCGCGCCGGGCACAGCGCCCGCGCGCAGCAGGCCGACATGGATAGGGTTTCCTGCTCTACTGCTCACCTCTGTGATTGTAGTCGGGTTGGCTGATCTTGTCAAGCCGGGGAAGTTGCTCTAGGACATCTGTCTGAGCAGCCCGCCTGCGCCGCTCAGCGATAGCCGCGCCACAGGAAGAGTTTCGCGCTCCTCCCGGCTTTGAAGCTAGCGGGAACCGTGAAGTCCAGGGCATCGGTGATGCGATCAATGATGCTGAACAGGGCGCAGATGTAGGTCGCATCGTTGATGCCCTCCGGGCTGATGCCCGCCGCCCGCAGGGCTGCCACATCGTCATCCGTCACCCGATACGCCGCGCGCGCCACTTTCTGCATATAGCCAAGCGCCTCGGCAGACACGGCCCCAGAGGAAGCCGCCGCCTGGCGTGCATCAACGGCCAGCCGCCCCGGCCCAACAAGAACCGCCCGCGTCAGCCGCTGCATCTTCTCGCTGTAGGGATCGCGCATACGCTTGCGCTCCTTGCACCTGTGTTCCAGCCAATCCGGGTAAAGGATTGCCGCCTGGCTCACCTGCTGCTCGCCGTGTACGCCTGGCGCATCTGCGCGTAGGCTGCCGCAAAGTGGCCCTGGTGCGCCAGGCAGTGCGCGTAACGCTCGTGGGCCAGGCAAATCATGTCATAGTGCTTGATCTGCTCGAAGAGACGCAGCGCCTCCTTCACCTCGCGCTCGGTCGCTGCCACGTCCTGCTTTGCCTCGTAGGCTGAAGCGAGCGTCAGGTGCAGTTGCCCCTCGACTCGCTGATTGCCGCCTTGCTTGACCATCGGCAGCGCCTCGTGAATTTCCGCGATGGCCTGGTCCGGCTCGCCCCTGGCAATGGAAAGGGCCGCCAGGTTCACCAACGCGACGCCGCAGGTGTGGACATCCCCAAAATACCGGGCGAGGGCCAGGCTGACATTCAGCGTTTTCTCGGCGCCCTCGTAATCCCCCAGGTTCGTCAACACCTGCCCATAGAGCGTCTGCATTGACGCCAGCAGGCGCCTGTTCCCATGACGCTCCAGCGCCTCCAGTGCCTGTTCGTAGCTCTGCCTCGCTCGCAGCAGATCGCCGCTCTTTTGATAAGCCAGCCCCATACCCCAGTAGACCAGCCCTTGCTGGCGCGCATTATCCAGATCATCAGCCTGCCTGGCGGCTGCCTGATAGTAGAAGATGGCATCCTGAAAGCGGCCTAAAGTCAGGGCCGCCTGGCCCAGCCCCTTATAGATCAGCAGCTTCAGTTCAGGATCGATAACGATTTTCTGCGCGATGGCGGCCAGTCCCTGGCGGTAGTGCGCCAGCGCCTGCTCCGACTGGTCCAGCGAGCAATAGGCCACGCCCAGATAACAGCGCAGCCGCTCGGCCATCTCTGCCAGGCGGCGGGCTTCCCACAGGTCCGACGCCCGCGCTCGCTGGACCTCAGCCAGCTTCATTCCGCACCTCAGCAAGCGAATGGCTTTGTGTGGCTCACCAACTGCTATCAAGGCCCACCCGGCCAGCCGATACCAGTCTGGGCGATGCCGCCTGGGCAGGTCTTTGGGCGGCGCGCTGCTCCCGCCCAGAGCCGCCAATGCCTCGCGCGCCCGGTCCTGACGCATCAATCGCTCTGCTCTGCTCAGTCTCAGCATGACCGCTCCATACACGTCCTTCTCATATGCTCACGATGCTGTGCCTGCCACGCGCGCCTCACGCCCACATGCCCAGCGTTTGCACGTCGGCGAAGTCCGCCGGTTGCAGTTGCTCGTACTGCTTCTGCTCCACCTTCAGGTAGCGCCAGGGCGTGCCCGTCAGGTCGCTGGCATTCGCGCACCAGGGCGCCGCCGCCGCGCCCTTGCGCGCTACGTCGATATTCTCTTACCCCTTCGTCTCCACCAGCCAGTGTTCGCCGCCTGCCAGGACGGCCACAAAGTCGGGCCGATAGTTGCGCAGGTTGGCCGAGCTATCCGTATAGGGAATGACAAAGCCGAACGAGTCGGTCTGCTGGCCCAGAGGTCAAGCTGGCGGGCGCGCGCCGTCCCAGGTCAGTTCAGTCATACTCGATCCCCCTCGCTCTGCGACGCGCTCGCTCTCTGCGAGACCCTACTATAGCATGCTGAAGAGGTGAGGGCAAGCGGTTCGCCGGGCCGTCCTGGGGTGGGGAGCGTGGCGGCTGTACCCCCGGCGTCTGGCCGGGGGTACAGGCGGCTGGAAGCCGACAGTGCAAAAGTTCTTCTCTCCACCCTCCTTCAACATGCTGGAAGGTGACGTCGCTGTAAATTCTGTAAATTCTGTAAATTCTGTAAACGCTGGAGCCGGTGGAGCAAAACGCCCCCACCTTCATCAGCCTTGCCGACCTCCAGAGCCGCAAACGTCTCTGGAGCCAGGCGCGCGGCCATTGCTATGGTCCGGCGAGTGAGGCAAACTGCATCGCTTCATAAAAGCGTTGGCTGGTGGGGCAGGTGATGGCTCCTCACGCGCGTGTGGGCATGCTCTGCACCCATGCTTCCAGTTGGAAATGCTACTGGCTGAAAACCGCCAGTAACCCCCGGCGCAATCTCTCCCGCGTAACCTCTCGGTAAGAGAGGTGAATGGCCTTTCAACAAACACGCTGAGATGGGGCTATGACCGCTGGCGCGGGCTTTTGGGCGCGCGCCCGGCGGAACAGGCTGAGGAGGTACACCCGATGTCAGGCTCACTTTCGCTTGGCAAAATTGCCGGTACTCGTGTCGAGGTTCACGCAAGTTGGCTGCTGGTGCTGGCGCTGCTGACCGCTTCATTGGCAACTGACTGGTTTCCCCAACACGTTCCAGGGGTGTCTCCCTCCGCCGCCTGGGTTGCAGGTGGTCTTGTGAGCCTGCTGCTGCTGGCCTCCATCCTGGCGCATGAACTGGCGCACGCGTTTTTAGCGCGGGCGCGCGGATTCTCCGTCGAGAACATCACGCTCTTCGCCTTTGGCGGCATCTCGGACCTGGAGCAAGAACCTGGCAGCGCCGGGATGGAGGCTCAACTCGCCCTGGTCGGTCCGATCATCAATCTGCTCGTCGGAGGCATTGCCGCGCTGCTGGCCTCCATCGTAGGGTCTCAGGTTCCTCTGCTGGAAGCCACCTTGATCGGCCTCGCCTTTACCAACATCGTGCTGGCCCTCTTCAATCTCATTCCCGGTCTTCCGCTTGACGGAGGAAGGCTGCTGCGCGCCGGGGTGTGGAAGCTCACCGGCAATGTCGGCGCCGCGACGTACTGGGCTGCCCTGGTGGGGCAGATCGTGGCCTACTTGTTGATCCTGGTCGGCATCTGGCAGCTATTTGGGGGCAATCTCCTGATCGGCATCTGGGCAGGATTCATCGGCTGGTTTCTGTTGCAAGGCGCCCGTGTCGAAAGCTCCCAGGACATGGCCGAAACGCTCTTTCGGAAGATTCCTGTGGGCGAGGTGATGCGCCCGGTTTCGCGGAGCGTTGCTCCTTCACTCTCCTTGCAAGAACTGGTTGAGGTCTATCTCTTCTCTCACGGACTCCGGGCAGTGCCTGTGGTGGAAGATGGGCGATTCATCGGACTGATCACCCTGAGCAGTATCCGCCAGATTCCCCGTGCGCAATGGAGCCAGATGACGGTAGGGCAAGCGATGCTCCCGCTTGCCCAGGTCCATGTGGCTTCCCCAGCCCAAAGCGTGAACGAGGTTCTCTCGTTGATGGTGAGATACGACATCAACCAGATTCCGGTCGTTCAAGCTGATCAGATCGTGGGGATGGTGAGTCGAGCAAACCTGCTCCATCTGTTGGAGGGAAGCAAAAAACCTGGCTCGACGGGCACACCTCCTCAACCCGCTGTGGATGGAGCCACGACCACCCCGGAAGCCACCTCTCCACCGCGCGCTGCCGCGTTAGTCGGCGCCGCTCAACCGCACGCGGCGCGCCGCATACCTACAGAGGAAAGATGAAGCGCCTGGTAACAGCATACGTATTCTGCCCGCCCGCGCTGTTCACGGGATCGCGGGCATGCCGGTCACGGACTTGTGCCGTTGCAGCAGCAGGAAGCCGCTCAGGAGCAGCGCCAGCCCGCTGACGGCCAGCGCCACCCAGAATCCCCAGGCCACGCTGTACGCCGTGCCCGTCAGTTGCTGGCCCGCCGACTGAAAGACCTGCTGATCATAGCTTTGCAGCGATTGCACTTCCAGCAGGAAAAACGTTTCCAGCGCCAGGGCCACCAGGCAGGTCACGCAGGCGAGGATCGCCGCCATGCGCCGCCACAGACGCCCCTGGCCCAGCAGCCAGGCAATCGCCACCAGACCCAGCGCCGCCAGCGGGACCAGCCAGAGCGCGAGAAAGATGCTGACATGCGGCGACACGCACGCGCTGCACTGCCCGCCCGTCAAAAGAGGCGTCTGGAGGCCGTTGGCCGCCGTGTTCCAGCCGGAAGTCGTTGCCGTCTGCGCAACCTTCACCACCTGCTTGCTCACCACATAGCCGCCGTTAGGGCCAGTCATAGGGTCAGGCGTGGAGAACCAGGGCAGGAAGAAGGCCACGACCAGCGCCAGCCCGGCCACCAGCGACGACTGCCCCGACAGCCCCAGATTCCGCCAGAAGATGCCCGCGTCCAGGCTGCGCCCGGCTGCCGAGGCCAGCGCGTAGACGCTCGCGCCGACAGCCACCAGCGTGGCGACCAGCGCCAGCCAGAAGCCCGCTGCTGGCCCGGTGGAAAAAGCGAACACGGCCTCGCGCTTGGAACTCGCCGCCAGGCCATTCAGCAGCAGCGTCAGGCCCGTCTTTGTCTGCGACAGGGCCAGCGCGGCGCTGACGCTGTAACCCACCTCGATGACCAGCGCGAGCAGACCCAGCGCCAGCAGAAAGACGCGCGTGCGCTGGGCGTCCATCTTGCGCAGCGCCAGCAGCAGTGGCAGCGCGATCAGCAGCAGCCCCGCCAGAAAGACCAGCCAGAGCAGCAGGAAGCTGAACCCCTCCTGCATCGGCCCAGTCGGCCCGGTGGTATTCAGCGTAAACGTGCCGCTGGCGATGGAGAAACCCGTTGCCGAGGTCGTGTAGTGGCTCAGGTCTTTGAGCGTCGGCGAAGCACAGACAGGATCATTGCACGCCAGGCTGGAACTAAACCAGGGCAGGAAGAACGAGACACAGACGAGCAGCCCGGCTAGTATCCAGAGCAGCCCTGGCACCCCCAGGCTCTTCGGAAATCGGTTGGCGCCGCCGGGCGCGGCGGCTGCCTGCGCGGGAGCAGCCGCCTGCTGAGCTTTAATATTGGACATGATCGATCCTCCTCAAGCAAGAATGAAGTACTGAATACTACACACCTCTTCCTGATCTCACTATAACCGGCTGTATCCTCTCTGTCAATAGCAAGCGGCAAAGCAGCGGAGCCAGGATGCGTGTGAGCATCGCTTGCGATGCAGCGTAGTAGTATTCAGAGTACTATTCAGAAAGACTGCTGATGGGCGTGTTGCCGGACGCAATCAGCGGAGGTTTCTGCGATGGCTGATCTCGTTGGACAAGAGCTTGGCGCCTATCGCCTGACGCGCCTGCTTGGCGAGGGCGGTTTTGCCCAGGTCTATCTGGGTGAACACAGCTATCTGGGCACACAGGCGGCCATCAAAGCGCTTGATCTGCGCCTGGGCGCCGGGGAACTCGATGCCTTCTATAGCGAGGCGCGCACCATTGCGCGTCTCGCCCATCCGAACATTGTGCGTGTCCTGGACTTTGGCGTTCAGGACCGCGTTCCCTATCTGGTGCTGGAGTATGCCCCTCACGGGACACTGCGTGAACGTCATCCCAGGGGAACCCGGCTTGCGCTGGATGTCATCGTGCCCTATGTGCAGCAGACGGCGGCAGCCTTGCAGTACGCGCATGACCAGCGCTTGATTCACCGCGATGTCAAACCAGAAAATCTTCTGCTCAGCCATCATGACGACGTGCTGCTTTCAGATTTTGGCATTGCGATTGTGGCGCAGACCTCGCAGCGCCGCACGCCGCAGGACATTATCGGCACAGTGTCCTATATGGCCCCGGAGCAGTTCCAGGGCAAGCCGCGCCCGGCCAGCGATCAGTACGCGCTGGGTGTGGTCGTCTATGAGTGGATCAGTGGCCGCCTGCCCTTCGACGGCCCTTACCGAGAGATCGCGCTCCAGCATCTGCTGGCTGAGCCGCCCCCGCTGAGCGACGTTCTGCCTGACGTCTCGCCAACGACCGAACGGGTGATACGCAAGGCGCTGGCGAAGGAGCCAGCCGACCGCTTCGCCAGCGTGCAGGGGTTTGCCGAGGCCCTGGCTGCCGCCTGCCAGGATGAGCGGAGTTCGCCCGCGCTGGCCTGCCTGGCCGAGCCAACAGGAGCAACCGAACGGTCATCTGAACGCTCGACCCGTCTGCCCCCTGAGCGGCCACACCTCCTCACCCGACGCCGCGCGCTGGTGGGCGCGGCAGGGCTGGCCGTTGCTGGTGGAGGGTTGACTTGGCTGCTGCTGTCAGCCAGAAAGCAGAGGGCCATCGCGTCCATCCCCCGGCCTCTGGCAACTGCGGCGCCAACCGCGCCGCTGACCCCGACCCCGCCACCGACCCCGACCCCGGCGCCTCCTGCCAATCTTGTCTATACCTATCGCGGCCACACGGGCTACATCCATACAGTGGCCTGGTCGCCAAATGGTCGGCTGATTGCCTCTGGCGGCGACGACGCGACTGTGCAGATCTGGGACGCGCTCACTGGCGTCAGGGTCGTCGCCTATCGCGGCCATACCGGACCCGTCTATGGCGTGGCCTGGTCGCCAGATGGAAAGCTGGTTGCCTCGGCAAGCGCAGATTCTACCGTTCATGTCTGGGAAGCAGCGAATGCCTCGCTCCTGATCAACTTTAGCCAGCACGAAGGCCCCGTACACGCGCTTGCCTGGTCGCCCGATGGGCAGCGCATTGCTTCGGGCAGTGATGATCGCACGATAAAACTCTGGTATGCCCGCCTGGGCAGCAACGTTATCACCTATGGCTATCAGGGAGGATTCACCTGGGCATTGGCCTGGTCGCCGGATGGGCGGTATATTGTCGCGGGCGATTCGCGGGGCGTGGCCTATGTCTTTACCTCATCTGGCGAATTGAGCGACCCCCGCTTCCCCAATGGCGCTGGCTACCTCGTCTACGCGAAGCATTCCGACTCCATTGAGACGGTCGCCTGGTCGCCCAATGGGCAGCGCATCGCCTCTGGCGCGCTGGATAAGCGCGTCCAGGTCTGGGATGCCTTCAGCGGGGATCAAGTCGTCCCCCACACGGGCCAGACACAAGGCATCAGCAGCCTCTCCTGGTCGCGCGATGGCGGGCGTATTGCTTCAGCCAGCCTGGATGGCACGGTGCAAATCTGGCAGGCTGCCACTGGCGAAACTCTCTCCACCTATCGCGGCCATCGTGGCAGTGTCTGGACAGTCGCCTGGTCGCCGGATGACGCCTACCTGGCTTCGGGCGGCGCTGATGGCACCGTGCAGGTCTGGCGGCCAGCCTAGCCGCGCCGCCCTTGCAGCGCCGCTGCGCGGCGGATACATTTCCCCCTGCTTTTCCGCGCCAGGCGTTCCAGGGACGCCCTGGCGCGATGACCTTCTGTAACGCTCGCCGTAACATGTTGTAGACGAGAGCGGGCATGACTGGTCATTGACCAGACGAATAGCGCGCTGCTCAAGTTGGAGGGGAAAACAACGCAGGCCATCTCGCCGGGGAGTAACGGCGGCGTCAGGGACAGTTTCACCTTCACCGCCCTTCAGGCTGGCACGGTGAACCTCCAGTTACAGCTTGCGGCCTCCTCTGGCTCCGCGCCAGTCCTTCAGCACTACGCCGTGACCATCGTGATTGTCAGCAGCAGCTACTGAGCCTGGAGGGCCGACGCCCCCAGGCCGTGAACATCACATTTGCGCTGATGGCAAAGTCGGGGTCATCAAGCAGGGTGAGCATCTGCGCGATCTCCTCGTTCGTGATCAACCCGGCGTTGACGGCCTCCTCCCGAATCTGCTCGAAGTTCGCACGTATCAGGCGTGCCCCGGCGGACCTGCCCTCCCGCAAAGCCACATAGCCCTCCATACCGACGTTGGCAAGGCCAATCGCTCGTAGGCGCCGATACAGGCTCCGTCCCCAGGTCAATGCCGCCTCGCCACTTCGAGCGGCCATGAGCCGACTCTGGGCCGCCATCACTTTCTGAAAGAGCGCCGCGTCAGCAGCATTGGTCGTCGGGTAGCTGAGGTCTATGAAGGTGGAATCGAAATCTTCGATGACGAGCCAGCCCCCCGGCTTCAACGCCGTCACCAGCCGCTGCAACGCCTGCTCGCGGGCTGGCACATGGATGAACACCAGGCGGGCGTGGATCAGGTCAAAGGGCTGCGCG
>JBJKSJ010000265.1:0-1925 GCA_046704085.1 Ktedonobacterales bacterium
GCGTCGTCTCGTCCTGCATGCTCTTTATGCCGCTCTGCTTGCGCTGGTCCAGTTTCTTCAGCACCTCGCTGTAGGCGTGCGCGTATTCTTTCACCGAGGGCCAGCGGTCTTGCGGCTTCTTGCGCAGGGCGCGCAGGATCACCTGCTCAATCTCTGCGGGGATGGCCGGATTGATACTGCGCGGCGGCGGTGGCTCCTCGCGCAGATGCTTGAGAGCAACCTCGGCAACAGCGCCAGTGAAGGGCAGCCGACCCACCAGCAATTCGTAGGTCATCACCGCCAGCGCGTACTGATCGCTGGCAGGCACCGGGCGTCCCTCGATCTGCTCTGGGGCCACGTAGTCTGCCGTGCCCACCGCCAGCGTGCTGGTGTTGGAGCCAGGATGATATTCCTTGACCAGCCCGAAGTCGGCCAGGAACAATTCCAACTGGTCATCGCGGCCCACGCGAATCAAGAAGTTTTCGGGTTTGACATCGCGGTGAATGATGTTGTGCTGGTGGGCGTACTCCAGCGCCGAAGCCGCCTGGAAGATCAGCGGAGCCGCCTGCACCGGGCTGATGGGCAGATAGAGGCGGCGTTTGGGGCCACCGGGGCGCATGGCGTCAAAGAGCGAGCCATCGGGCATGAGGGGCATCACCAGATACATTAACTCGCGCTCGATGCCAAACTCATGCACTGGCAAGATGTTGGGATGCTCCAGCGCGGCAATGGCGCGCGCCTCCAGTTTGAAACGCTCCGGGGCGTCGGCCAGCACGGGCGCATTGCCATCGTCAGCGCCGCCAGCGCGGGGCGGGCGCACAACCTTGACAGCCACCTCGCGGCCCAGCCGTATCTGTTCCGCTAAATAGACCTGGCCCATTCCGCCTGCGCCCAGGCGCTTGATGATGCGGCAGCCGCCAAGGGTCTGCCCTTCGAGTCCCGCCATAGAAGCCTCCTCACATTTCAGGGGTGTTCATAGCCAACAAGAAAAGAGACACGTTCAGCATAAAGTACCTGCCACTGATCTCCTGTCAAGCCGCTGAAGCCATGCCCGCCGATATAGCTGATATATTGGGCCGAAACCTCATGCTGCTGCAAGGCTTGCAGCAGTGTTTGCGATTGCGACTGCGGCACGGTCACATCCTGGGTTCCTTGAACAATCAGCATCGGGGAAGTCTGCGTAGTAACATAGAAATTGGGCGAGGCTTCGTGATAGAGTTGTGGATTGCTCTGGAGCGAGACATTGCCAAAGAGCAGCAGCAGCAGACTCTTCTGGTCATTTGTCACCCCATAGGTCGTCAGGTCGATGGGGCCAAAATCATCGATCACGCAGGTGGTCATCGAGGATTGGTTTGCCAACTGCGCGGACTCGTCGCCGGGATAGGCATGATCGAGGACGCCCAGAAAGACAGCCAGATGGGCGCCAGAGGAATCACCCCAGGAACACAGGCGCGATGGGTCCAGCATCATCTCAGTGGCATGCGCGCGCAGAAAGCGCACGGCAAGCTGCACATCCTCCAACTGAGCCGGCCAGAAATGCGTGGGCGCCAGGCGATAATTCACCGTCGCGGCCACAAAGCCTTGCGAGGCAAGATAGGAGCATTCGGAGGCAAACTCGCTTTTATCGCCGTTGACCCAGCCGCCGCCATGCACCAGAATCACACTGGGGCGCAGGCCAGAGGCGCCCACCGGCAGGCAGAGGTCAAGCGTCTCCTCTGGCAGCGGCCCGTAGGCAATATTCGACCTGACCTGCGCCTGATAGCGCGCCGGGGGCAGAATCGTGCTGAGCGTCGGCGTGGAGACGGCTGTGATTCCGGAGATAGGATGCCCTGTCGAGGGCGGCTTCTGTGCCTGCCCGGCACAGGCCGCCAGCAACAGCAGCAAAACCAGACTGAAAGCAGCCTCTTTGAGCCTGCGCATAGGCTATGTATCCCCTTGCTCGCCTG
>JBJKSJ010000266.1:0-19099 GCA_046704085.1 Ktedonobacterales bacterium
GGCCAGGATGCCCGCGCGCAGCGGCTCTGGATGCGCGGCGGGCTGATGGATCATGGTGGCGACAATTTCTGGGACGAAGCCGCCCACCAGACTGCCCAGCGCGCCGATGCCCAGCAGCAAGAAGCTGTTCATCGCCAGCGCGCCCACGCGCTCTTCTTCGCCCACGCTTTCGGCCAACATCGGCACGGCTGTGACCCAATAGAACGAGGCAAAGATGCCGTTGGTGAAGCTTGAGATCAGCAGGGCGGGGACGGAGGTGCTGAAGGCGACGGCCACCAGGGTCAAGGGGGTAATCAGGCCAGTGATGAGCAGGACCGGCTTGCGCCCCAGGCGATCAGAGATCATGCCCGCCGGGACGGCCATCAGGAGCGCGGCCACCGCCGACATTCCGGCGAAGAGGCCGACGAAATCCTGCCTGTAGCCCAGGCTATAGACGTACAGGTTGAGGGTGACGGCGCCAATACTGATCTGGAAACCTTTGCCCAGCGTAAAGATCAGCAAGAGCCAGACATTGCGCCCAAAGCGCCGCCAGCCCAGGCGGTCGATCAACCCGCCCGCTGCGGGGATGGGCAGGCCCGTTTGCCGGGGATCGGCGCCAGTGGGCAGGGGCACAGGCTCTTCGATGACATCAGCATCCGTCGGGTCGGTGGTACGGGGCATAACAGGGTTCGCTCCTCTGCTCGATCATTCTCAAGAGATTGTAGCATGCTCCACCCAGGACACCCCCGGCCAAAAGGACAGAACCGGCGTGACCGGAAAGCCAGGCCAGCAAGAAAGCTGGACAATATGGGGTATACTGGAAAGGTCTGGCAAGGGCCGGGAGAAGCGGACGTGGCCCTTACATCTTTCGTGGAGGAGAGCATGGCCCACCACACGCGATTCCTGAGCGGCACACTGGCGCTGGCGGCGCTGCTTCTGTTGATAGCTCTGGCAGGCTGCACATCCAACAATAACAGCACCGGCCAGAAGGCGACAGCCACCAGCGGCCCGCGCGGCACGGCTACCACTCAGCCAGGCGGAACAAGCACGCCGGGCGCAACTGTCCAACCCGTCGCGACGCCTTCGGCCACGCCGACTACCCTCGCCGCCTGCAACGGGCAGTTGACAGATGTGCCTGTCCCACGCAGCGCCGTGCAGGTCGGGTCCACTGCCACCAGCGGAGCCACGATTAGTTGCCTGTATCGCATCCCACAAGATGTGCAGACGCTGGATACCTTCTTCAAGACGCAGATGGGCGGCGCTGGTTGGACCTTGCTGGAAGACACGACGGCTGGGCCTGCGGCGATGGTGCAGGAATATTTCCACGCCCAGCGCTTCGCCACCATCCAACTGACCCAGGATGGCACAGATACGCACAGCACAGTTGTGAGCATTGCCGTCGAATCCAGCCAGTGAGGCAACGCTGGCTGCTTCTTGAGAGCGTGTTTCGCAATGGGGGTGGTATACTTTTTTTCAGTTGGCAGAGGCCGCGTAGCAGAGCATCCACGCAGCTAGGAGGCACACTATGGGAAAAGTCATCTTTGGCCTTTCGGTCTCCCTGGATGGATTTATCGCCGATAAACATGATGATGTCTCCGAGGTCTTCGCCTGGATGGGCAACGGAATGGAACACTTCTTTGAAGTCGTGGGCGAGCAGCTTCACAAGACCGGCGCGGTGATCATGGGGCACAGAAGCTTCGATCAGATTTACAGCGAGCAGGGCTGGGTCATGCCTGATGGCACGCCTATCCCCGGCCCGGTGGTTGTCTTGCAATCGCAAGCCCGCGAACCGGAGAAAAAGGGCCAGACGCACTTTTACTTTGTCACCGATGGCATTGAAAGCGCGATTGCGAAAGCACGGGAACTCGCAGGCGAGAAGAATGTGGCCCTGCATGGGGCCAGCGCCGTCCAACAAGCCTTGCAGGCGGGGCTGCTCGACGAAATGAATATGAGCGTTGCCCATGTCCTGCTGGGTGAGGGCGTGCGCCTCTTCGATCACATTGGCGCTTCCCCGATCCACCTGGAACATCTCCGCACGCTGGAGACGCCAGGAGCCACCCATCTCACGTTCCGCGTGGTGAAAGAAGCCAGAGGGTTTTAATCGCCAGCCTCTTCTCTGGCGACAACCTCATCGAGCATGTGATGCGCCTGATGCAGCGGGCGGCCTGTGCCGCCGCGCCGCAGCATCAGCATCTCTGCTGCGATTGCCAGGGCGATCTCGTCGGGCGTTTCCGCGCCCAGGTCCAGGCCAATAGGCGCGTGCGCCCCTTCCAGCCGCTCGCGGGGAATGCCCTCGTTCAGCAGTTCGCGGAAGATGCGCCGCACCTTGCCGGGGCTGCCGATCATGCCGACATAGGGCGCGGGCGATTGCAGGGCCACGCGCAGCGCCTCTTTATCCAGCGTGTGCCCGCGCGTGACGACGACGATCCAGGTGGAGCTATCGGGCTGAAGCTCGCTGACCATCTGCGGGATGTCGCCAAAGTGCAACTGCGCGCCCTCCGGGAAGGTCTGCGGGTTGACCAGATCGCGGCGATCATCGACGACCAGAATACGAAAATCCAGATGGCTGGCGATCCGCGCCAGCGCCTGGGCGACATAGCCGCCGCCGACGAGGATCAGCCGCTGCTCCGGGCGCACGGCCTCGATAAAGACCTCCATCGTGCCGCCGCAGCTTCCGGCAGACTCGCCGGTATCGGCCTCGATCACATAGCGCGCGTCGCGCGGGCGGCCATCCTTGATCGTCTCCAGCGCGTCCTGCGCGCCGCGACTATCCAGCAGCGGGCCTCCCAGCGTGCCCACCACGCGGCCATCCAGATGCACCAGCATCTTCGTGCCCGCCGGGCGCGGCGACGAGCCGGTTGTCTTGACGATGGTCACAATGGCGACCTGCTCGCCCCGGTTCAGCGCCGATTGAATGTCATCGTAGATGTTGCTCATTTTAATGGTTCTTTGCTTCAGCAGTGGCGCGCACGATGTCTACAAACTCTGGCTTGAGCGAGGCTCCGCCGACCAGCGCCCCATCGATGTCGGGCTGCGCGAGAAACTCGGCGGTATTGGCCGCCGTGACGCTGCCGCCATACTGGATGCGCACCGCCTGGGCAACCTCCGCGCCATAGAGGTCGCTCAGCAGGGCGCGAATCAACTGAATGACGGAGACGGCATCCTGCGCAGTGGCGGCGCGGCCCGTGCCAATCGCCCAGATCGGCTCATAGGCCACGACGATCTCAGCGACGCGCTCCGCAGGCAGCCCGCCCAGGCTGCCCTGCACCTGCGCGCGGATCAGTTGCTCCGTCTCCCCGGCCTCGCGCTGATCCAGCCGCTCGCCCAGGCAGACGATGGGCTTCAGCTTGTAATCCAGGGCGGCGCGCACCTTCTTATTGACCAGATCATCGGTTTCGCCAAAATAGCCGCGCCGCTCCGAGTGGCCCAGGATCACGTACTCGCACAGTCCCTGCAACATCGTCGGCGAGATTTCCCCGGTATAGGCGCCCTTTGGCTCGTAGTACATATTCTGCGCGCCAAGCTTCACCTCGCTCCCGGCTATCGCGCCAAAGACGGCGGGCAGCGAGATAGCAGGCGGGCACAGCACGCGCTCGATGGCGTGGATTTCATGCAGGCCGGGCAAAATCCCCGCCGCGAACTCTTCGGCCTCGGTGGGGCCGTAGTTCATCTTCCAGTTGCCCGCGATAATGGGTATTCGCATCCTGTGCCCCTCCAATCTCACCGTCAGAGATGGTCTGGAACCTTCTGAGAGCATTGTATCGCATCTGCGAGTACAGAAACAAGGAAGCGCGTGTCTGCTCCAGGTGATGAAAAAGTTCCAGCGTCCTTGCTGCCTCATGATTAAAAGAACTCGCTGATCGTCAGATAGACTTGCTGGATGGTCTGCGGGCTGCCAAAGCTCTCCGTGCCGCCAGTCGCATCCGCAATGCGTTGCAGGCTGGTAGTATCCACATCGCCCTGTTTATTCGGATCGCCATAGGCGATGGTGAATATTTTGATGCCCTCGCCAGCATTGGCCCCGCTAGGCGTGATCTGCTGGATCAGTTGATCAATCGTGCGCTGGCTGATGTTATCCACACCATCGGTCAGGACGACCAGCGCCTTGATATGCTTGGAGGGCAGCGCCTGGAGCGCCTGATATTGCTCAGCAATCGTATCAAAGAGGCGCGTGTTCCCGCCAGCACTGATATTATTGATCAGATTGAGGACATCCTGGCGTTTGGGGCCAAGTGGCGAGACCGGCGTCAGGACGTCCGCGCTATCGCTGAAGGTCGTCAGGCCCAGCCCATCGCTATCTCCCAACAGATTCACAAACTCGGTCAAGCCCTGTTTAGCCGCGTCAATCTTGCTGACACCCCCAATCAGATTGGTCATGCTGCCGGAGCGATCCAGGATCAGCATCACATCTGCCTTGCGCCGCTGCTGGTCCCAGGAGGACTTGATCGCGTTGATCACATCGGCGGAGGGCACCTGCAAAAGACTCTGGGGCTGGTTGGGATCGACGCCATGCGCGCTGTCAATCGGCGCGCTCAAGGGAATGTTGAGGTCTGATGGCCGGAACCCATATTGCAGCGCCTTGCGTTGCTGCGCGGGCGCCAGTAAGAAGTTGCGAAACGCCATTGCAGCGGCCTGTTTGGCTGGCGTCACCCAACTGGCTTGCAGGATGGCAAAGGGGTGATCGCTGTTGAACGTGCCCTCTTTAGGATAGATTGCCACGACCGGCTCTGGCAGGTTGGGATAGAGCGTTTTATCGGAACTCTCAACCACCAGGCTTTCATACATGACTACCGCGCTCAGGTAGTTTGGCCCGTTGTTGAACATGCGCGTGGCAAAAAAGCCGGTGCTGTCGCCGTAGTGGATGATCGAACTTTCGACGTTGGCGACAAAGTCTTTGGTCGTCGCATTGTTCACATCATCCGCCGTGAGGCCGCGCGTCTTGCCAACCGCCGCGTAATTTTCGGCGATGATGGCATCCAGGCCAGAGTTGGAGTAGTCGGGGTGGGTATGGCCGAACTTGAAATCGCCCCATTCAGGATGCCCATAGGCGGCCCAGCCCTGCGGATTGGTGCTGATCGCGGCAATGTCTGCCCAGCCAATCGGCTTATTCGGCCAGCCCAGCGCCTCGGCTTCCGGCTTCCACATGGCGATCACCACCGGGCTGGTCACGAGCGAGGGGGTATCGTTGGGGCCGGTGCCAATCAGCGTGGTGCCATGCTTTTGCTGCCACTGCGCGTTCAGCAGCGTCAGCCAGACGCTCCCGGCAGGACTCCAGATGTCGGGCTGAATCGTGCCATCGAGAATCTGCTGCATCGAGGCGCCAGAGCCAATCGGCGTGGCATTCACGGTAATGGGACCATCGCAGGCCGCGTAATGCTGACTATTGAAATCCTTGACGACATCCTCAATCCACGCCTGCTTTTCGCTGCCGTAATACATGCTGAGCGTGACCGGATTCGAGGAGTGTTCGCTGCACTGAATCTGCCCGCCCCCAGGCGGGGTCTGCGCTGTTTGCTTTGGCGGCGGGGCGTTATTGCAGGATGCCAGAACCAGCAGCGCGAACACAATAAGCAGCGGACGCAGCGCGTGCGCACCTCCCACTCGTACTCCCTGGCGATCTCTCGAACTGGGGTTCATTATTTTTATCCCTTTTCTCCCCTGGCGCGTGGCGCGCGCTCTGGAGGGCTGTTTAGATGTTCCTTACCTGCCTGGCCCGGCGCGAAGTCGCGCCGGGCCTCACCCACCTGTGGTGGTTTGCACCTGTCCGAACTGAGCCGTCCACTGCCGAATCAGTTCGTTGGTGACATCACCACTGAGCGCCTGCGCCAGAGGCTGAATCTCGGACTGAATGTGAATATCAGACGATTGCCCAAGGAAGGGATTGTTCTGCGCTTGTGTCGTGATGGGCACGTTGAGATTGGAGGGGCGAAAGCCGCTGCTCAGGGCTGCGCGCTGCTGCGTTTCTGACAGGAGAAAATCGCGGAAGACTGTCGCCGCCATTTGCTGCTCCGCATTGACCCAACTGCCCTGCAAAATGGCGAAGGGGTGATCGCTAAGAATGTTCAAGCTGGGATAGAAGACCTGCCAGGGCTGATTCCAGCGTTGTACTGCCTGGGCCTGGAGGGTCAGCGCCAGATTCTCATAGGTCGTCACGATGTCATAGGCCGGTGGCCCCATCGGAATGACCACATCCTGAGCGAACGTGCCGCTGCTGCGCCCAAAGGCGGTTACGGCGCCTTCAATATCACCAAAGTAGGCGAGAAAGCCAGGGTCATCTACCTCATCTTTGGTCAGCCCGCGCTGCTTCATAAAGTAGGAGTACGCCAGGAGGGTGATCGTCAGCAGGCCGCTGTTGGATGAATCGGGGCGTGTCTGGCCGAACTTCACCAGCCCCCAATTCGCCTGCCCGCCAATATCCGTCCAGCCATTCTTCAGCGTCAGCGCGTCGTGAATCGCGGGCCAATCAATCTTGCCCTGCCCATAATGCTGCTGCAAGACATCGGCGCGCTCTTTCCAGATGGCAAATACCAGCGGACTGGAGAACAGCGACTTGGGTTCCAGGTCGCCGCTGTTATTGACAATGATGTCCTGCCCCGGATGCGCCTGCTGCCAGTCGTTCAGCAGTTGGTTGAGTTCCAGAAAGCTCGCCGGACTCCAGGCAGTGGGCTGGCTGGCTCCGCTCAAAATCCGATTGTGGCCCTCCACCGAACCGCGCTCATCCAGCACCACCTGAATCTGCTTGCCGTTCAAGGTTGCGCCGCTCTGGTGAAACGCATCGGTGGCGGCGCGCATCCAGGTTTCTTTCTCGGTACTGTAGATGAAGTTGACCGTAATCATCCCACTGGCCTGATTCCCACTGCCCGAACCGCTGCCCCGGTTCTTCAGGAAAAAGTACGCCCCGACGCCGCCCAGGGCGACCACCGCCGCGCCCGCCAGCCCACCAACCAGCAAACGTCGCCGCGAGACGCCCGGCTTCCCAGGCGCTCCAGGCGCGGGAACAGGGGATGCAGGATACCTGACAGGCGTAGATGGAAGCGAGGGAGCGCCATGGCTCGCAGGCGCTGGTGAGGGGGTTGGAGCCGTCGGCAGCGGGGGCAGCCCTGGAGATGGAGGCGGCGGAATCATCGTGCGCATCGCCATATTCGTTACCGGCACGACGCCGCTTGAGGCAATCGCCTGATACATCTCGGCGGCAGATTGATAGCGGTCTTTGGGGTCTTCGGCCATCGCCTTGAGGATCACGCGCTCGGTGGCTTGTGACAACCGAGGATTAAGCTGGCGCGGCGCTTTGAAGGCCAGCGGATTGACCCGGCGCGTGGCCGCGTCGGCGGGCGTCGTTTTGGTGAGGAGATCATAGAGCGTGGCGCCCAGCGCGTAGATGTCCGAACGGGCGTCGCTCTGGCCCCGGCCATACTGCTCCAGCGGGGCGTAGCCGCGCGACCCCAGTGACGTAGTATCCTTGCTGGCCGCCGACTTGAAGACGCGCGCAATGCCAAAATCGATCAATTTGATCGCATCATCCGGCGTAACCATCACATTGGAGGGCTTGAGGTCGCGGAAGATAATCGGGGGCACGCGCGTGTGCAGGTAGCCCAGGACCTCGCAGAGTTGCAGCGCCCAGGCCATCACGCGCGGCTCGTCCAGCGGTCCGCCCGCGTCCTCTTGCTCTTTCTCCAGCGTCTTGCCCTCGACGAACTCCATGACCAGATAGGCTTTGCCCGCCTCTTCAAAGAAATCGCTCACATTGGGCAGATTGGGGTGATGCAACTGCACCAGCAGGTCAGCTTCGTGGCGAAAGTCCTGAATGGCCTGCGCCTTCTCGGTGAGGTTCAGGTGCGCGTCGCTCATCTCCTTGATCGCCACCACGCGCCGCGCCTGAAAGCGCTCATCAACTGCCTCGTAGACGGCCCCAAAACCACCTTTGCCTACCAGCCGGGCAACGCGATAGCGCCCACCCAGCAGGTCGCCTGCGCCCAGCCCTCCCGTCGTGCGTCGCGCGCCAGGGACCGTCGCTGGCGGCGGCGCTTTCTGGCTGAGAGCGCCGCCGACGGGTGGGGGAGGCTGGGCAGTGGGGAGGATCGGCGTGGTGGGGCCACCCGCCAGCGAATAGCCACAGATGCTACAAAATTGCTCGCCCGGAGCATTGATCGAGCCGCAGTTGGCGCACACGCGCCCGGCTCCTGGCTGTCCCATACCTTCGACGCGACGGCATCCTGGCATCAAACTGGATGCGCGCCGCCCTCCTTTTGCCGCCTGCAACGCGGCAGGTACTCAACCTATCGTTTCTCAGCTAGAGTATAGGACAATATTATTATATCCGAGTTAACACTTGATTAAGTCTTTACAGTTCCACAGCCGGGCGATCCAGCCGCGCTCTTATGCCGACTCAATCAAAATGCTTGACATCCTGCCAGAACTCTGCCATTGACACCTTCGGCTGGGTACACACCAGAATGGGGGCGCCATTCTCAGCGCCCATGCAATACTGACAGGTCAAGGTGGCGACCTGGCTCACCTGCCCATAGTAGGATTGGGCCTCCTGGAGGGGGATATTCACCATGATCAGCACCTGGCCGCTACAGGAGCCATAGCCCCAATAATAGAAGTTATTGTGCCCGCTAATGACCGGCGGTAAGTGCGCACTTGTTCCCAGCAAATCGAGGGCACTGGCCTCCCCATAATTCTGAGTGAAGATACACGCCTGCTGTTGTTCCTCCGGCGGCAGCGCCTGATCGACCTGTTGGACGGTTGTCACCAACTCCTCCCAGCCAAAGCGGTCTCCCAGGTATTGCGGGAAGATTCCGGCATTCTGTTGTCCAGCCCCCCCATTGCCCAGGGCCGCCAGGGACGCGGCATAGCTGTTGGCAAAGGTGGCAGGTGGCAAGACGGGAATGGCAATGGGCGCGAAGAAGACGCCACTGACCAGGATGGCTAGCGGATAGGTCGGCTTGGCCCACTTCCAGCGCACCTGCTGGACACCTTGCTCGAAGCGGAGAGAACCAGCCGCCAGGAGCATGGGATAGATCGGCCCCAGGAAATACGGCTTGGCGTTGATCAGGGTCAACAGCCCATAGAGGACGACAAAGGCCCACCCCATCGCCCGATACGATTTGCCCTGCGGGCTGAAGAAGTAGACGAGCCCCAGGATCACCAGCGGCAGATTGAGCAGGTTGAAAATGATCAGTTGGTTCTCCAAAAAGCTGAGCGGACCCCCGCCGCTCAGGCCGCCATAATGCCGCCAGAACTCGACCGTCGCCCAGTTATGCGTGGCATTCCAGAGGACATCCGGCAACACGAAGGCAAAAGCGATCAGCCCTCCAATCCAGGGCCAGCGGGTAAGGAACTGGCGACGCTGCGGGGTAAGCAGCAAGCCCACCACTATGCCAAAACCACAGAAGAGGATGGTGTACTTGTTGAGCAAGCCGACCCCTGCGATGACGCCAAACCAGAGCCACTGCCTGGGATCCTGCCGGTGCAGCAGGCGGATGAGGACGTAGGCCAAGAGCGTCCAGAGGAGTTCATCGATACAATCCATCGAGAAGATCGAGCCGGTCGCCAGATAGACCAGGCCGCAGCCGGTCGCCAGCGCGGCCAGCCCCTGCGCCAGGAGGCCACCGCCTAACTCGCGGGCAATCAGTCCCGCGACCAGGACGGTGCAGGCGGCCACGAGCGCTGGGAGGAGATGGATGCCAACGAGCGAGTTCTGAAACAGGATATGCGTTCCTGTTGCCAGCCAGCCAATGAGCGGAGCCTGATCGACATAGCCCAGGGCCGGATGCAAGCCATCTTCCAGGTAATAGAGTTCGTCGCGGAAATAGCCGTAATTGTTCGAAACCGCCAGGTGGACCAGGAAGTCCGCCAGTGCCAGCGCAAAGAGCAGGGTAGTTTCTCTGCTAATCCGGGGCCAGCGCAGCCTCGGCTCGCGGCGAGCCGGGGTGCGAGGGAGAGCGGGCTGAGTAGACATATCATTCTCCATTCACCAGTTGTGCAAAGCACCCCTCCCCCACAAGGAAGCCGCTCCCTCCTGCTTCCATCTCTCAGTTGAAGGAACAGGGCATTTACAACTGTTTTTCGGAAGTATACCTGATGCAGAGCTGAATGGGAAGACAGAGGACGGTCAAAGAGGTCGCTTAACTGCTGGCAAGCACGGCACATTCAACAGTCAGGGTGGTTACCACTTCATTCGTCGCATCCACCAATTTCACCGAGACAGGAAAGCGAACCTGGCCCTGCTCAGCAAATTTGGCATGCAGACGACTCGCCTCCTCAGAAGACATAGTTGCGCGCCCAATCAGTTCTCCCCTGGCCGGACGGCGGTAGGTAATGGTTGCAGTCGCTGTGAGCAAATTCACCTGCCGGGCCTGTTCGCCGAATAGCATGCCTGCCAGCGCAATTGCTGTAGCCTCGCCTAATGAAAATTGCGCTCCGCCATGCGCCAGACCCAGATGATTTGTCACTTCGCGGCGCAGGGGTAAGCGCAGGATCACTTCCCGCGCTTGCGAAAGCTGAACTTCTATCCCAAGATACCCCAGGTAAGGCTCTTCAGCCAGAAGATCGCTCAGTAGTTCCATATGATCCTCTTTCTTCTATCTGCTCTATCTATCCATGACCGCTGCCCCGCCCATGACACGAGAGAGTATAGACGCGCTCATGCGAAACTTACGTTAAAGAGACGTTAAATATTCGTTCGTGAAGCCCTCAAACCATGCCCTGCTGAGACGCCAGGCCATCTTGACAAAATCATAGTTTAGGGCTAAACTATAGGCATGAGGAACGAGAGAAAGAATGTCGTAGTGAACCAGACAGCAAGCCCTATCGAACAGCGGCGCGGGCCAGCCGTGCCGACCTGGATGCGGCTGGCGCGGGTGTTCCAGAAGGTAGACCGCGCCTCGGCAGAGCATCTGCGCGCCTGGGGCTTGAGCGTGGCGCAGTTCGATCTTCTCGCCCAGGTTGGCTCATCCGAAGGCATTACGCAGCAGGAACTGGCCGATAAGCTGCTGGTCACCAAGGGCAACATCTGCCAGCTTCTGGATCGGCTGGAGCAGCGCGGGCTGATTCGACGCCGTCAGGAGGGCCGCGTGAACCATCTCTTTTTGACGGACGCGGGGCAGCGCCTCTACGATGAGGCGGTGCCTGTCCAGGAGGGTTTGATCGCCGAGCAGTTCGCCGCGCTGGCGCCAGAGGAGCAGAATCAGCTTCTCGCGCTCCTGCGCAAGCTTGATCACGCGCTGGAATGATCGAGCCGTGTGTACCCCCGGCTTCTAGCCGGGCCGTCCTGGGGTGGGCTAAGAAGGGCGCCAGAGACGTGGCGCTACACCCAGGCGCATTGATTCGCCTGTAGAGTTTAGTTCTAAACGATTGCTTCGAGCAGCACCGAAAGGAAACAGCAGATGGACAAGACCATTCCTGGCATCCATCACCTGACAGCCATCGCCAGCAACCCGCAGCGCAACCTGGATTTTTACACCCACACGCTAGGGCTGCGCCTGGTGAAGCTGACCGTCAATTTCGACGACCCCGGCACGTACCATTTCTATTTTGGCGATGAACTCGGCCACCCCGGCACGATCCTGACCTTCTTCCCCTGGCCGAGCGCGCCAAAGGGCGTTTTGGGCGCCGGGCAGGTTTCGACGATAGGTTTTGCCGTGCCGCAGGGGGCGCTGCACTTTTGGGCCGAGCGCCTTCAAAGCGCGGGCGTCAGCATCGAAGGACCACAGGCGCGCTTCGATGAGCAGGCCTTGAGCTTCAGCGACCCCGACGGGCTGCGCCTGGAACTCGTCGAGCGGCCCGGCGCGGAACTGCGCGATGGCTGGACCAATGGGCCGGTCCCGGTGGAATATGCCGCGCGCGGCTTCTCCGGCGTGACCCTGCTGGAAGCCGATCACGCGGAGACCGAGGCTCTGCTGACGCAGACGCTTGGCTTCCGCCGGGCGGGGCAGGAAGGCAACCGCTACCGCTACGAGGTCGGCGCGGGCGCGGCGCGGGCACGTATTGATCTTGTTGAAGAGCCGGAGACGCTGCGCGGGCGCATCGCGGCGGGCAGCGTGCATCACATCGCCTGGCGCACCCCCGACGATGAGCAGCAGCTTGCCTGGCGGCAGGAACTGGTGGACCTGGGGCTGCACGTCACGCCGGTCAAGGATCGCCAGTATTTCCACTCGATCTACTTCCATGAGCCGGGCGGCATCCTCTTCGAGATTGCTACCGATCCGCCGGGCTTTGCCACCGACGAGACGCCGGAGCAGTTAGGCACGCACCTGAAGCTGCCCCCCTGGTTTGAGGCGGAGCGCGCGCAGTTGGAGCGCGTCCTGCCAACATTACGCCTGCCAGCCACCCCGGTGGGGCAATAAGGCCATGTGGCGCCGCCGCGTGTCGCCCCGGCCTCCGTGCTGGGGAACGCTGTGCCGAAAGGCGCGGCGGCGCTATACACGGGCGGCCATATGCACATGCAGGCCGTTGAAAAAGCCTCTCGGAAAAGTGTCTATCTGGTGGTAGGCTTGGAGGTACTCTTCCGTGAGGAGTGCGGCTGCCATGAGCGCGGGCACAGACGCGCCAGCCGACGAATCGAGCGCGTCCGTGCCTATGACTCAGGGACATCACGGCACCAGCAGCACCTTGCCGGTGGCCTTGCGGTCATGCAGGTAGCGGTGTGCGTCGGCGGCCTGGTCAAAGGGGAAGGCGCGATCTACATAGGGATGGAGTTTGCCTTCCTCGTACCAGGTGAGTACCTGCTCGGCCCAGCCCCGTATCATCTTCGGCTGCTCCCAGAGATGCCCCAGGTTGACGCCCAGCACGCCTTTGTTATCGTCCATCAGGCGCAGGGGCTTAAAGCCTGGCATCGTCAGCACCATGCGCAGCAGTGCCGGAATGGAGCGACGCGACCCCTGGGCAAGCGAACTCGCCCCAAACACCAGCAGGCGTCCGGTAGGGGCTAGCAGCGCGTAGTTCCGTTTCCAGTTGGGGCCGCCCTGCGCGTCCAGAATAATATGCACGCCTGCTCCCTGCGTCACCTGCTGGACTTTTTCGGGCCACTCGTCGGAGTGCGAGTCCAGGGCGTAGTCCAGCCCCCGCGCGCGCAAAAAGTCGTGCTTGCTTGATGCTGCAAGACCCAGGGTCTCCGCGCCATGTATGCGGCAAATCTCCAACGCCGCCAGCCCCACCCCTCCCGCCGCGCTGTGAATGAGAACCCGATCCCCCCGGCGCAGTGCCCCCATCACTACCAGCAGTTGATAGGCGGTAACATAGTTGATAAGCAGCGCCGCGCCCTCCTGCGCGCTCATCTGCACCGGGCGCAAAAACACCTGCCAGGCCGGGACACAGACCACATCCGAATAGCCCCCAAAATGGGTTATTGCCAGCACTGGTTGGCCGATTTCAAACTCGGTGACGCCTGAGCCAACGGCATCCACCGTCCCGGCCACTTCATAGCCCACGACACACGGAAGCTTGGGGGCGTCGGGATAGATTCCCATGCGCGCCATCAGATCGGCAAAGTTGATGCCGCTGGCTTCCACGCGCACGCGCACCTCACCCGCTTGAGGGGTAGGATCGGGAGCCTCGCGCACCTGCAAGACCTCCGGTGAGCCAGCTTTGGTGATCCAGACCTGTCGCATAGCATACCGCCTTACGTACTGTTTCTGCTGCGCCGGGCAGCAGGCCGCGCAATTCTAGCAGGATTTGCGAGCGCTTGCAACTCTCCCTTACTCTGGGCACTGCGGAGGCGGCGCTGGCGAGTGAACTGTGGGGAGGCGCTGTAGGAAGCTATCAGTAATTATTCGGGAAGCGTTTTTCACCCCCCCTGCGTGATGGTGCGTGGGCGCGTTCGGGTGCATTGTCAGTGTGCCCGCCTGCGCCCGCTGGAGGGTCATCGCGCTGTTAATCAGGCCGATGTGCGTAAAGGCTTGCGGATAGTTGCCCAGGAGCGCGCCGCTGTCGGGGTCCACCTCCTCGGCAAAGAGGCCCAGCGGCCCGGAAAACTTCAGCAAGCCCTCAAAGCGTTCGCGCGCCTCGTCGCTGCGGCCAAGATAGCAGAGGTTATCGATCAGCCAGAAGGTGCAGGCCAGGAACGCGCCCTCTTTCCCCGGCAAGCCATCATCCGTTGCGCCCGCCGCGCCCGCGCTATCGGCGGAGCGATAGCGATAGACGACGCCGTGCGGCCCGGCCAGCACGCGCAAGGTCGCGTCAATCGTCTGCTGGATGCGCGGGTCATCCGGCGGTAAAAACTTCACCAGCAGCAGCCGCAGGTTGGCGGCGTCCAGGGCATCGTTGCCATACGCCTGGGTAAAGCTCTGCAAGCTCTCGCTGTAGCCGTGCGCCAGAATGTCTTGCTGGATAGCATCGCGGCTGGTGGCCCAGCGTTTCAGGTGGTTGCCGTGTCGGTAATGCTGCGCCAGCTTGCAGGCACGGTCCAGCGCCACCCAGCACATCACGCGCGAATAGACAAACGCCTGCGGGTCGCCGCGCACCTCCCAGATGCCGCGATCCTTGTCCTGCCAGTGTTCAACGACATAATCGGCGATCAGCGACGCGCAAGACCACAGATCGCGGTTGGCCCGTGTGAACCGCTGGAAGCGGAAACCGGCGTGGCAGAGATAGCTGTAGGCGGCGTCGAGCAGTTCGCCATAGATGTCAAGCTGGCGCTGCGTTGCGGCGCCGTTGCCGATGCGCACCGGGCGCGAGCCGCCATACCCCGAAAGGTGATCGAGCGTCTGTTCCGCCAGATGGTCGCCGGACTGGCCGCGAATATTGTACATGATGCGAATATCGTCGCCGCGCATCAGATGCAGGTCGTGGATGAAATGAAAGTAGTTGCGCGCCTCCTCGTAATAGCCCAGGTTCCCCAGCGCCGCCAGCGTGAAGGCCGAATCGCGCAGCCAGGTATAGCGATAGTCCCAATTGCGCACGCCGCCAATCCACTCCGGCAGCGAGGTCGTGGGCGCGGCGACAATCGCGCCGGTTGGCTCGAAGGTGCAGAGCTTGAGCGCCAGCGCCGAGCGCAGCACGGCCTGCTGATAGGGGCCGCTGTAGCGGCACTGCTTCGACCAATCCAGCCAGTAGCTCTGCGTCTCCTGCAAGTCCTGGTCAAACGGATGCCCGGCCAGCCGGGCCAGCAGCATCTGCGCCTCGGCGCGATCACGCGCGTAGTTGAGTACGGCCACCAGTTGGTTGCCCGCCTGCAACGTGGCGCGCAGGCGCAGGGTGTGATCGGCCTGCTCAAACGCGAGCGGAGCGCCCGGCGCGCTGGACGCGTCCGTCGTGACGCGGCGCACCACCAGCGCCAGATAGCGCC
This sequence comes from Ktedonobacterales bacterium, assembly GCA_046704085.1. GTDB lineage: Bacteria > Chloroflexota > Ktedonobacteria > Ktedonobacterales > DATBGS01 > DATBHW01. The sequence continues at coordinate 15,269 of JBJKSJ010000266.1, forward strand.
CTCCGGCCCAGAGCAGCGCGCCGACAGCATCGCCCGCAAGCTGCTCAAGCTCGATCTTCGCTCCCTGGCGCGCGTAATCAAACGTGGCCTTGAGGACCACTTCAACCTCGACGCTGCCCTCCAGGCAAGTTGCCATGCGCTGAATGCGGTGCGAGGCCGCCACATCGTTGCCCAGATCGCGCTCGTAGTCCATCGCTCGCCGCTGCGAGACCATGCGCAGCAGCGCCGTGTTCAGGTGCCTGGCCGTAGGCGCGCCCCGGCGGCGCTTGCGGATGGGCATAAAGTCCAGCAGACGCAGCCGCCCGCTAGGGCTGGTGAAGGTTGTCTCCAGGATATTCGTTCCCGGCAGATACGCCATCGCCGTCTGCGCGCCGCCCACCAGATTCAGCCGAAAAAAGCCGCCCTGGTCGGCATCCAGCAGGCGGCAGAAAAGCGCCGGGCTATCGAAGTGCGGCAGGCAAAGCCAATCAACGGAGCCATCCGGTCCGACCAGCGCCGCCGTGCGGCAATCGCCAATGATCCCATAGTGGCTGATAGGCTGATAACGCGCTTCTCTGCTGGTCCCGCTGCTCGCCGTGACTCGCTCGTCTGTACGCATGCTGCCTCTCCTACAGGTTCTTTGCCCGCGGCGCCGCGCGGGCAGCTACAGCATCAATCACCCATTACCCGAACCAGGCTAGCATATGCTGCACGCAACAGCCTGGCTTTCTCTATTGTACCAGATAGCGCCATCTTGCCCGATACCGCTCTGGACTTTTGACATTCCTATCGGTTATAGTATCCTATGTTATTATAACATAGGACAACCTCACTTATAGGAGGTGAGACAAGCCATGTATGTAGACATCTTGATTCTGGCGCATCTGACAAAACGACCCTATCACGGCTACGAACTCAAGCGCCAGGTGGAGAACGTGGGGAGCAGCCTGAACAATAATCAGTTGTATCCGAAGCTGCGCCAATTTGAGGAGATGGGGGCGATTACCCGCGAGATTGAGCGCCAGGTGGGCCGACCCGACCGGCATATCTATCGCATCACCGACCGGGGCGAGGAAGTGCTTCAGGCGCTGCTGCAAGATTTCCCGCCCGACCTGGCGAACACCGACAGCGAGTTTTTTACGCGCGTGGCCTTTTTTCACCTGCTCAACCCCGACCCGCGCCGGACCATCCTGACGCTGCGACAGAGGGCGCTGCAACGCCAACTTCAGCAGATGCAGCAGTATCAGGCGCTGGTGGAAACCGAACCAGATGACCCCCAGACGCATTACACCTTGAGCGTGCTGGGCTTTCAACAGCAGCGGCTTATGCTTGAACTGGAGTGGATAGCCACACTGCTTGAGGAGGTAAACAGATGACCCCATCCAGGAGGAACGCGCTGCCGCATTTTCAGGAGTGGTCACAGACCTACGAACGTTCGTGGCTCCAATCACGCTTGTTTGGACCAACGCATCGGGCAGTCTTGAAAGACATGCAAGATACCATCCAGACCCAACCCGGCGCAGTGCTGGATGTCGGCTGTGGGACGGGACGGTTGCTGCGCGCGATCCATGAACGCTGGCCGCAGGCTGAACTGATGGGCATCGACCCGACTGCTGGCATGCTCGATACAGCCCGGCAGTTGACGCCCGACGCCACGTTTCAGACGGGCTTCGCCGAGGCGCTGTCTGTGGCTGATGCGTCAGTTGATGTGGCCGCGAGTACCCTGTCCTTTCATCACTGGAGCGACCAGGCCGCAGGATTGAAGGAGATTGCTCGTGTCCTGCGACCACAGGGCTATTTCTTCCTGGCTGATGCCGTCCTGCCAGCGTGGCTCGCGTGGTTTCCCTGGTCACACTTTCGGCGTCCGGCGCAGGTCCGCGCCCTCTTTCAGCAAGCCGGGCTTTCTGTCCTGCGCCAGCGATCAGCCGTGCATCGCTGGGTGTTGATCACGGTGGGCAAGAAAGAGGCTCCCTCTCTGTGAACTCTCACGCTGGCCCGCCGTTTCGCCAACACGGAGGCTGGCGCTACACGCGGGGCGCCCGCTCACGCCTCGCTGCGCAGGCGCTCCTGCCGCCTGGCGTGCCGTCTCAGCGCCCAGAGCGCGCCAGCCTGGATGGCAAGCGCAACCACGATAGCTGTCACAAAGGCAGGCGCGATACCCGCCCGCGTGATCAGCCCGGCCAGCGTCAGAAAGAAGCTGGCAAAAGAGAACAGACCCAGCAGCAGACCGCGCAGCACCCCGTTTGCCGCTGCCGGTCCCTGAAGCCGGTGGGCAAAGAGCGCCAGGATCGAGGCATAGATCGGAAACGGCGCCAGCAGCCCGGTGAGACGCGGGCCGAGCGCGGGAGCCAGGCCCGTCAGCAGCAAGACAAAAGCCGTCGCCACGACCATCCGCGCCGGAATATCCCAGCGCGGCAGCGGACCTGCCTTCTGCGCAAGCCCGGAGTCTGGGGGCATCAGGCGCAACGTCAAGGCCAGCGCGGTAATGATCACCAGGAAGAGAACCAGCAAAGGGAGAACGAGGTACTGAAGCGCCAGCGTCGCTAGCAAGAAGGTGAGGGCGCTAACTCCTAGCGTGAGCTGCGAGCCGAAGCGGCGCGCCAGCCAGGCTTAGGCCAGGCAGAATCAGCACTCCGTCAGCGTGCCGGTCAGCGTGCCCACCGCAGCGGCGGCGGCGAACGTGGCACCATGACTGAGCGCCAGAAAGAAGGTGATCGGCCCGGACGTCAGCGGCAGGCCCACCAGCCAGCCGCTCACCGCCGGACCCCAGCGCCGCCCGGCTAGACTGGCGGCGCCGATCAGCACTGGCGTCAGGACCAGCTTCAAAATCAAACTATCCATAACTAGAGATAAAGTCGCGCCCTACTCAATTGACCCGGATGTCTTTACCGTTGCAGCAAGCTCCCACCTGGAAGGGAGGCAACCTCCTCTCCTTTGGGTGAGTAAAAATCTATCCGCTCTTTCACTCCTTTTGCATGGCGCACCGGAGGCTTTAGTCCCTTATATATACTCCAGGTACTGCGATCAAGTAGTACGTGCGTAAACTTCGGCAGATAGCTGCAAACCTGTATGGGGCTGGCAGACAAGCGAAGATGAACTGCGCTGTTCGCTGGGAGCCGTTGGCTGTGCAGCATACCAGTTATGATGGTTGCCATCCACAAAAACGGAAAGGGAGGATGCGGCTTCCTCCGTTCCTTTGGGGGAGGGGGGTCTCCGCGCAGTTTGTATGAATACTATACCATTACGCCATCCACATGAAATTCTTCGTTACGCGATTTGTGCCACGTTAAATCTGCTCATCCTGGCCGCCATCCTGACCGGGATTGCCGAGGCGTTCAGACTGCCTAGCCCTTGGGACTGGGCTGTGGTGCTGCCCTTACTCTTGTTGCTCCTGATCTTTCCCGCGCTGGTGATCATCCGCGCCCTCCAGCGGACCAGCACGCGCGCTAGCGCCGTGCGATTGTCGCGCACCCAGTTTCCCGCCATCTACACGCTTATGGAGACCTTCGCAAGCAAGCTGACGCTACCGCGCATCCCGGAGGTCTATGTCACCGCCGGCAACGGAGTCTTGAACGCCTTCGCCGCCTCCGGGCAGGGGTTTGATTATGTGGTGGTCTATAGCGATCTCTTCAGCAATACCTACGAGGCGAATCAACGCGCGCTTGCGTTCATCCTGGGCCATGAACTGGCACATCTCAAGCTGGGCCATACGCGCCTCTGGTATCAGTTCTCGCTTGCCTATATTAATTACTTCCCTTTGCTGGGAGCCTGGCTCTCGCGGGCGCGCGAATATTCCTGTGATCGCAACGGCGCCTTCCTGGAGCCAGAAGGGGTAGATGGACTGGTCCTGCT
>JBJKSJ010000267.1:0-2688 GCA_046704085.1 Ktedonobacterales bacterium
ATGGGCTTGCCATCCTTCGTCTCGTAGACCTGATAGGCGGGCAGGCCACCGTTTAGCTGCCCTGCGCCTGGCGCTGGCTCCTGGCCCAGATTGAGTGTCGTCGCCGCCAGCAAGGGCATCAGCGCCAGGGCGTTCTCCATCATGGAGACATCCACAAAACGCCCCTTGCTGGATATCGCCCGACCGGCCAGCGAGGCCAGGATGCCGATCACTGCCGGAAGCGCGCCGCCCGCAATATCGGCCAGTTGTGTGGCTGGCATGGTTGGCAGCGCGTCGCCCTCGCGGTTATGATGGAGCAGCCCGGCATAGCCCAGATAATTGAGGTCGTGCCCGGCGCGCATCCGATACGGCCCCGGCTGCCCGTAGCCGCTGATGGCGCAGTAGATGATCCTGGGGTTGATCTCGCGTAGCTGCGCGTAGCCCACGCCCAGCCGCTCCATCACGCCGGGGCGGAAGCTTTCCAGCACCACATCGACCTGCTCGGCCAGCCGCTTGAACACAGCCCGCCCGCTCTCGTTCTTCAGATTCAGCGCCAGGCTGCGCTTGTTGCGATTGATCGCCAGATACCCCAGGCCCATGCCGTTGAACAGCGGCGGCATCAGGCGGCCATAATCGCCCAGCCCCGGCTCCTCGATCTTGATGACATCGGCGCCCAGGTCGCCCAGCATCTGCGAGGCCAGCCCGCCGGGCAGCAGGCGGGTCAGGTCGAGAACGCGCACGCCCGCGAGGGGCGGCAAGCGCATTGGTGCAGTATTCATCTGTCGTTTCTCCTGCTTTAGACATATCTCCAGGTAAAGGCATTGTATTCCTTTAGCCAGGGCTGGTCGATGATCTCAAACGTATGCTCGTCCGCGTTTTTCCAACGGAGCAGCCCCATCGCGCCCGGCTCGATGATCTTCCCGCGAATGCTCTCGTCCCAGGTGAGGTCGGCCAGCTTGCAGATATATGTCTTGCCATTGGCATCGACGCCTTGCCGACAGGGACCGCCATAATGGCCGAAGAAGTGGTAGCGGGGTTGATAGCGATCAAGGATCAGCCTGATCTCGTCCATGCCAGAGCCAGCAAAGATGGCGTCTTTTGCCGAGTCGTGGGTGAGCAGGATGTCTGGCGCGAACTGCGGAGCAAGCTGATAGAGCCGTTCCAGTTCATCGGGCTGGATATGTTTGCGCTTGCGATCGCTTGCCTCATGCGGCGGAGCGACTCGCCCGACGCCCAGAATGGTGAGCGTTTCTGCGGCGCGCTTGAACATATAGGGAACGCCAGTTTTCAGACAATACAGACGTTGGTAGGCGTCTACCGGGAAGACGGGCGCATCCGCGCGCCCTTCGAGCGTATCAAGCCACTGATGATCTTCATGGTTGCCGCGCACAAAGATCAGCGTGCAGGAGGTCTGGTCAAGCACGGCTGCGACCTCTGGCCGGGCGTACAGAAAGTCGTTGAGAAAGCCAAGCTCGGTTGGATCGTGCTGGGCGTGTTTGATCGTCGCTTTATCCAGCCGGGCCTCGTCAGGGAAGGCTCCCAGATCGCCAGCTTGCAGAATGAGATCGATCTTCTCGCCGGTTTCTTTCTCCCAGCGTGCGCAGAGTTTGAAGCACAGCAAAATCCTGCCGTGAACGTCCGCAAACACAGCGATATTCATGCTTGTTTCCTCATGGCGCAGCGTATCGAACAGGTTTTAGCGTACCAGCCAGAGCAGCCGCGTGTCAATCTTGTCGGTTGACGCTGCTGATAGAATGGTTGTAACCCCCTTTGAGGGGGGCATGCGCGCCTGGGCGCGCTTTTGTATCTAACCACGCAAGCGCGTTCAGTGGCGAACGTGGATTGCAGACATAGGAGTGCTGAATGTCGATTGCTCTGATTGTGCATGGCGGCGCCGGCGATATTCAACCCGCTCGGTATGATCTCTGCCGGGTGGGCTGCCGCGATGCCGTGCTGGCAGGCTGGGACATCCTCAAAGAGGGTGGCTTCGCGCTGGATGCAGCCATGCGCGCCGTCGTGGCCCTGGAAGATAACCCCAACTTCAATGCGGCGACGGGGGCGACGCTCAACTCCGATGGCGTGGTCGAGCTTGATGCCGGGCTGATGGATGGCGCGACGCTGGATGTTGGAGCGATTGCCAGCGTGACACAGATCAAGAATCCCATTCTATTGGCACGGCTGGTGCTGAAGAGTCCGCATGTGCTGCTGACGAGTACTGGCGCTGAGCGTTTCGCGCAGGAGCAGGGGATGGCTCTCTGCCGCCAGGAGGACTTGGTGACTGCGGCGCAGCTTGAACGCTGGCGGCACGGTTATCGGCCCGGCGACGGCGTGGGCGTTTCGGCGACGGACGAAGAGAAGCACGGCACGGTCGGCGCGGTGGCTATCGATAGCCAGGGCCATCTGGCGGCGGCGACTTCGACCGGCGGTATGGCGAACAAACATCCTGGCCGTGTCGGCGACTCACCGCTGATTGGCTGCGGCTTCTATGCCGAAGATTACCTGGGTGCCGTCTCCTCAACCGGCGCTGGCGAATATTTCGTGCGTCTGCTGCTGGCGCGGCGGGCCTGCGAGTTCCTGGCGCATGGCATGTCGGCCCAGGCGGCGGCTGAGTCGGCAATTCGCCTGCTGGGCGAGCGCGTCGGCGGCGATGGTGGCCTTATTCTGATTGATCGGCAGGGGCACGTTGGCTTTGCCCATAATACGCCCAAC
>JBJKSJ010000268.1:0-11617 GCA_046704085.1 Ktedonobacterales bacterium
TCGGCGGCATTGCGCTGCGCCTGCGCGCCGCGACCTACGCGCATCTGGACGCCAGCACGCGGATCGGTGGCATAGATATTTCCGGCTGGCCGTTGGCTGTGCGGCGATACCACCTGGGCGGGAGCGCGTCGGGCGATATGAACCCTGAGCCGGTTGGCGCGCTCAGCCTCCAGACGGACGTGGGCGGGGTGAGCCTCTCAGCTTACTGATGAGCCGTGTGGTATGCTGGGGGGCGCTGGCCCACAGATTGGCCGCCGTCCCTGGCGGCGCTACACGCAGGGCGGAGCAGACGCCAGCCTGAGAAAGCGGGAAACATATGCCGATAACCAGCGACGCGGCGGCAGCCCTTACCGAAACAAAGCCGGAGAAGCCCAGATCGCTCTGGCGCAACCGCGACTATCTGCTCCTCTGGAGTGGGCAGACGATCTCCAGTGTGGGGTCGAACGTGTCGGCCTTTGCTTATCCGCTGCTGGCGCTCTTCTTGACCGGCTCGCCCGCGCTGGCTGGCCTGATCGGCACGATTTATACGGTTCCCTACCTGTTCCTGAGCCTGCCGGTGGGCGCGCTGATTGACCGCTGGGACCGCAAGCGCGTGATGATCCTCTGCGATATGGGTCGGGCGCTGGCGCTGGGCAGCATCCCCGTCGCCTACGCGCTGGGCCATCTCACGATGGCGCAACTCTTCGTGACGGCGCTGGTCGAAGGCGCGCTCTTTGTCTTCTTTAATATCGCTGAACTCGCCTGCCTCCCGCGTGTCGTCTCGAAAGAGCAATTGCCCGCTGCCAATAGCCAGAACCAGGCATCGATTGTTACAGCGGGTCTGGTTGGCGCGCCGCTGAGTGGAATCCTCTACTCGGTTGGTCGGTTTCTGCCGTTCATGGCCGACTCTATCTCCTATGCGTTCTCAGTAGCCTCGCTCTTCTTCATTCGGATACCGTTTCAGGGCGAACGCATGGAGGCGCGGCGCAAGCTGCGCAGCGAGATCGCCGAGGGCGTGCGCTGGCTCTGGAACCAGCCGCTCTTTCGCTTTTTGGCGTTTTACGCTGGTGGCCTCAATTTCATCTTTTCTGGCTCGGCGCTGATCTTGATTGTCATCGCGCAGCGCCAGGGCGCCTCGCCGCCGACCATCGGCCTGATCTTCGCCATCGGGGGTATTGGCGGCGTCCTTGGCTCGTTCCTGGCTACGCCAATCCAAAAGCACTTCAGCTTTGGCGCGGCGATTATCACGGTTAGCTGGTTTATGGCGCTTTCCTGGCCGCTTCTTGCCGTCGCTCCTAATCCGTTCTTACTGGGAGCAGTTACTGCCGTCCTCTTCTCTACTGGCCCTATCTTGAATGTGGTGGTGATAAGTTACCGACTGGCACTGATTCCCGATGCCTTACAGGGGCGCGTCAATAGCTTCGCCCGGCTGTTCACTTATGGCTTTCAGCCGCTGGGCTTTGCGCTGACTGGCGTGTTGCTGCAATGGCTAGGGCCGGTGATGACGATCCTGATTCTGGGTGTCTTGCTGATTTTGCTGGCCGCTGCGCCGACGATCAATACGCATGTGCGCCAGGCGCGCTCGCTGGCCGAGGTTCAGGCTGGTGGGTGAATCGGCGCCCTTGACTTATATCATTCATATCCTGTAGAATCATTCTAAAGTTTATGAACGTTCATGGGTGATTCAACGGAGGGTTGGTGGCCGCGCTGGCAAGCGCCAGGCTGTTTGCTAGAAAGGCCATCTTGCGGTAGAACAACTGATAGCAGTGCGGGACCGTTCAAGAAAGCAGAGGGGCTATGTCCACTACCAGCGACGAAACCCTTGAGGATGCCACCGGCAACGGCGCAGGGGCAGAAACCGAAACGGCTGCGCCTTCTAAGCCGACAAAATCGCTCTGGCGCAACCTCGATTACATGCTGCTCTGGAGCGGGCAGGCGATCTCCAGCGTGGGCACCAACGTGTCGGGCTTTGCCTTCCCGCTGCTGATCCTCTTTCTGACCGGCTCGCCTGCCCAGGCGGGCCTGGTTGGCGCCTCGCGCACGATCCCCTATATCTTCCTGAGCCTGCCGGTTGGCGCGCTCATCGACCGCTGGGACCGCAAGCGCGTGATGATCCTCTGCGATACCGGGCGAGCGATCACGCTGGGCAGCATTCCGGTGGTCTATCTCATCCTGGGTACGGTGCCGCTGGTGCAGCTCTATCTGGCGGCGCTGATCGAGGGCACGCTCTTTGTCCTCTTCGATATTGCGGAAGTTGCCTGCCTGCCGCGTGTCGTGCCCAAGGAGCAACTGCCTGCCGCGACAGGACAGAATAGCGCCTCGCAGATCACCGCTGTACTGGTTGGATCGCCGCTTGGTGGTGTCCTTTACGCGATCAGCCATATGCTGCCTTTCCTGGCCGATGCCATCTCCTATGCCGTTTCGGTCGTCTCGCTCTTGTTCATTCGGACGACCTTTCAGGGTGAGCGCACGGCGGCGCGGCGCAAGCTGCGCGTCGAGATTGGCGAGGGGGTCCGCTGGCTGTGGGGCCAGCCGTTGATTCGCTTTATGGCCGTCCTGACTGGCGGCCTCAACTTCACATCCGGTCTGGGGCTGATCATCATCGTCATCGCGCAGCGCCAGCATGCAACAGCGCCAGTCATCGGCCTGATCTTTACCATCGGGGCGATTGGCGGCATCGTTGGCTCGGTGATTGGCCCGCCGATCCAGAAGCGTTTCCGCTTTGGCACAGTGATTATTGTCTCCGTCTGGATTCAGGCGCTCGCCTGGATGCTGTACCTCTTCCAGCCTAACGTCTTTTTGCTCGGCCTGATCTCTGCGGTCCTCTTTGTCACCGGCCCGGTCTATAACGTCGTGCAGTTCAGCTATCGGCTGGCGCTGATTCCCGACGAGTTGCAGGGGCGCGTCAACAGCGTCTTTCGCCTGCTGGCCTATGGCTTCATGCCGCTGGGCCTGGCGCTGACCGGACTGCTGCTGCAATGGGTCGATGTGGGTCCGACTATCCTGATCTTTGGCGCGTGCCTGATCGCCCTGTCGATAGCGGCGACGGTCAATCCGCATGTGCGCCACGCCCGCCCCATCGAGGAGGTCAAGGCGGCATAGCTACCCACCCACTGAGACATCATTTCCCGTGTTATGCTCTGCCAGCATCGTGGTACTCTTCGACGCCCGCGCCCGGCGAGGCAGGAGACGCGCCAGCCGCTTGCCTTTGCTCCAGCCGGTTTTGGGGATGACGCCGCGTCGGAGCGCGGCAGCTTCGAGAGCTTGCTCGTAGCTGTACAGGGTGGCTTGCAAGGCGGCCTCGCGGCTGTAGCGTTGCGCGGAGCTATAGGCGGCCTGGCTCATGGTCTCGTGGCGGTCGGTGTCGAGCAGCAACTGCCCGATGCGCCGGGCAAACTTGCCGGAGGTATCGGCAGGATCGATCAGGAAGCCATTGCGTCCATCCTCGATGATCTCTGGAACACCAGCGGCGGCGAGCGCCACCACCGGGACACCACAGGCCAGACTCTCCAGCAGCGACATTGGCTGATTTTCGGTCAGACTGGCCGAGACGCAGACAACGCTGCTGGCGACACGCTGGACCAGCGCGTCGCCATGCAGCCAGCCCGCGAAGCAGATGCGTCCCTCCAGCCCGCGCTGCTGCACAAATGCCTCCAGATCGGCCCTGGCTGGCCCATCGCCCACGATCTCCAGGTTGGCAAAGCCATAGCGGCGCAGGACCGGCTCAACTAGCAGCACCAACTGGCGCAGGTTCTTTTCGGGAGCCAGACGGCCAAAATAGATGAGCCTGAATGGATCGGTGTTGGCCTGGCGTCCCTCGGTGGAAGAAAGCGGGCGAAAGCGCGCCGTATTGATGGGGTTGGGCACAATGACGATTGGCCGCGTCATGCCGCCAGCAATCAGATCGCTCGCCAGGAAGCGCGAGGCGCAGGAGATCAGGTCACAGTGATTATAAAATCTGGCGATGTAGCGCCGGGCGAGCGTGGCAAGGCGCTGGTTCACCTGGCGACCAAGTTTGGAGTACGCCGCGATATAGTCGCCAAAGAGGGTATGGTGCGTGCCGATGAGTGGGATGCCGCAGAGATGGGCCGCGCGCGCGCCCTGCCAGCCGATGCCAAACGGCGTGTGGCAGTGAATGACATCCGGCGCGAAGCGGCGCACCACCTGCGTGAACGCCAGCCCGCGTGGATTCGCCAGGCGCACATCTCCGTAGAGCGGAAACGCGACTCCTGGCGCGCGCACCACCGGAAACGGGCTGGTGTCTGGCGCGCTGACGCCGCCTTTGGGGATGATCGCGCAAACCATCACCACATGCCCCTGCTCTGTCAGGCTCTGCGCCAGGGTAGACACACTGGTAGCGACGCCGTTTACTTGCGGGCGATAGGTATCCGAAAAAAGCATGACGCGCATATGGCGTCCCTTCTGGCCGTACTGGCCGGTTGATGTGGATCGCGCCCGCGCGGCCTGGCACTAATAGAACGCCAGGCAGGCGAAGGCGCAGAGGCAGCCCAGGATCATCCCGGCGACGACATCGGATGGGTAGTGCGCGCCAAGCGCCACCCGCGACAGCCCGACCAGCGTTGCCAGCAGCAGCGCGCCCGGCCAGAGCAGCGCGGAGAAGTGACCGATGATGATTGCCATTGCAAAAGCGGTAGTGGTATGGCCGGAAGGAAACGAGAAGACGTCGGGCATGCGTACAGGGAGATAGGAGAGCGGAAACGTATCGCAGGGACGATTGCGCACCAGCAGGCGCTTGGCAACATTATAGACCAGTTGAGCCAGTATCACAGCGCTGCCCCCGAAAAGGACATGGCGTTCGCCCCGCGCTCCGCCGAAGGCCAGCAGAGCCAGGCCAACTGCGCCCCAGCCGTAGCCATCCCCAAAGCGGGTGGCCCCAACCATCACCTGGCGCAGCAGCCCCAGGCGCAACCAGGAATTGACGGCCATGCACGTTGCACGCTCCCAGCGACCGGGCGCCGGGAAGTGCCGGGCATAGCGTCTGAACATTGGCTGCTCCTCATCTGATGATCTCTGCATGTTGATCTCTTCTACTATGATAGCGCACAAGTGTTAAGGAATGATGAGAAATCAGGGGCAATGTGAACGCACTCATAGGGTGCAATCGGTGCGTATGTTATTCTCGTAGGAGAAATAACCACACTGATCACAGACAACGAGACTGACCTGCCGGGGCGCGCACGCGCCCAGCAGGCAGCATCTCACCCATTGGTAGAATGTCGCAGAGCAGGGATGGTGGCAATCGAGATGTCGTCCAGGAGGCTGGTCATGGCGAATGCTGATCTGTTGTTGCGTGTGTTCCTCCAATTGGCGGTGATTCTTGCTGCCTGCCGCCTTGTCGGCATGGTGGCCCGGCGGATCGGCCAGGCGCAAGTTGTCGGTGAGATGGTCGCTGGCGTTCTTCTGGGTCCATCGTTCTTCGGATTGCTCTTCCCCACTGTGCAGCAGTGGCTTTTCCCTCTGAAGGCCACCGTTGGCGGGCAGACGATCACCCACCCCTCGATGGCGATTCTCTATGTGATCGCCCATGTGGGACTGGCCCTCTATATGTTCCTGGTGGGGCTGGAGTTTGATGCCAATCTGCTCCGGGGGCGAACGAAGCATGCCGGATTCATCTCGGCTGGCGGCATTCTGGTCCCCTTTCTGCTAGGTGGCCTGATCGCCCTGCTCATCTACCAGCAGGGCAACCTCTTTGGACAGGGCATCTCGCTGGGGATGGCCGCGCTCTTTCTGGGCGCTTCGATGTGCATCACCGCGTTCCCTGTCCTGGCGCGCATTGTCGAGGAGCATCACCTTGGGCGCACGCGACTCGGCACGCTCGTCTTGACGGCGGCTTCGATCAATGATATTACCGCCTGGTGTTTGCTGGCGGTCGTGTTGGCGGCGGTCAAAAGCTCGGCGCCGATTGCCCTGGTTGCCATCGGTGGCGGGCTGCTCTATGTCGCCCTCATGTTCACCCTGGGCCGACGCGGCCTGCGCGTCCTGGAGCATGTCGCCGAGCGCAGAGGGATGATTACCGAGGAAATCTTGAGCGTCTCGCTGCTGATCGTGCTGATCTGCTCCTGGATCACCTCGCAGATCGGTATCTATGAGGTCTTCGGGGCATTTATCCTGGGAGTAGTGATGCCGCGTGGCCCGTTTGCCAGCGAGGTACGCAGGCGCCTGGAGGGCGTGACGACCGGCCTGCTCTTGCCGATCTTCTTCGTGTTCTCTGGCCTCAATACGCAGATTGGGCTGCTCAAAACACCGGCTGTGTGGTTCATCGCCATCGTCATCATTCTGGCCGCGACGGCAGGGAAAGGGTTTGCCTGCGTGCTTGGGGCGCGCTTTGCCGGTATGTCCTGGCGCGAATCGGCTGCCGTTGGCGCGCTGATGAACGCGCGTGGCCTGATTGAGTTGATTATCATCAACATCGGCCTGGAGGAAGGTATCATCACGCCAACCCTCTTCACCATCCTGGTCTTCATGGCCCTGTGTACCACGTTGATGGCCTCGCCGATGCTGCGCCTCTTCTATGGCTCGGTCTTGAAGCGTCGGGCGCTCGCGGCAGAGGGAGGGACCGAAACGACCCCTGCGGTCGCCACTGGCTGATCGGCCAGGTCATTGGCCGACCGGTCTGCCTTCGGCCAACTGCGCGATGCGCCGGGCAAGCGACGCCAGCGCGTCGCGCAGTTCGTCTGGCTCCTGAACTACCAGCGGACAGCGCAGCCCGGCCAGTTCGTAAGCCATCGGCTCCAACTGGTTCACATAGCAGCGCAGGATGACGCCGTTCTCGGCGTCTTCCAGGGTGGCAAGGGCAGGAGGCACCTGGCGCCGCGCCTCCTCCAGCGTCGTTTTGAGCAGGACGACAACGTGCCAGAGGCCCGGCGTTCGGGCGATGGCGCGCTCGACATGCCCCAGCGCGTCGAAATCCGCCGGGGGCGGAAAGATGTCTTCGCGCAGCCGCGCCTCGATGGCCCGATCCAGCCGGAAGACGCGAATGTCCTCGCGCAGATGGCAATAGCCGACGACGTACCAGAACCCTGAGCGATAGACCAGGCTGTACGGGTCCAGCACGCGTTCGGTCTCCTCGCCGCTCCAGGAGCGGTAGTGCAGCCAGACCTGGCGGTTCTGGCGGGCGGCCATTCCCAGCGTGACGACCAGTTCGCTGGCGGGCATGGGGCCGGGCGCTGCCAGCGCCAGCACCAGGCTCTGCTGCACGGCCTGCACGCGCTCGCGCAGGGCCAGCGGCAAGACGCGCTCGATCTTCGCCAGCGCGCCCTCAATCGCCAGGGCGTTTTCGGTCAGCCCCAGCCGCCGCGCCGTCGCCAGTCCCAGCACAACGGCCAGCGCCTCCTCCTCGCTGAACATCAGCGGCGGCAATTTATAGCCAGGGCGCAGCCGATACGCCCCGTAGCGCCCGCGCCCGCCCTCGACGGGAATGCCGAGTTCTTGCAGCATGGTGATGTAGCGCCGCACACTGCGCACGTTGACCTCCAGCCGCTCCGCCAGTTCCGGCCCGCTCAGTTGGCGGCGCGATTGCAGCAGTTCCAGCGCCGTCAGCAGGCGCGTTGTGGGATGATACATGCGAGTTCTGCCTTTCCTCAGAATATTCGTTCTATCAGGACTGATTATGACCTGCTTTTGTGCGAGAATCAAGAAAGGAATACAGCTTGAAAACACGGGAGGGAATATGATCGATTTTCCTGTAGCCGATGATACCGCCCCTGGCTATCTCGCGCTGCCCCGGCGCGGCGATGGTCCAGGCATTCTGCTGCTGCACGCGTGGTGGGGGCTGAACGATTTCTTCCAGGCAACCTGTGATCGCCTGGCGCAGGAGGGTTTTGTCGTCCTGGCGCCTGACCTGTATCATGGAAAGCGGGCCACCACCATCGAGGAGGCCGAGCGGCTCAGCGAGGCGCTCAGCGGCGCGCAGGCGCGTGCGGAGATTGCCGGGGCCGTCGCCTACCTGCGCCAGCATCCGGCGGTGCGGGGGCAGGGCATCGGCTGCATCGGCTTTTCGATGGGCGCGATGTTTGCCTTCTCGACCTCTTGCGCGTTGCCAGAGGATATTGCGGCGGTGGTCGTTTTCTATGGCAGCGGACCCGAAGCCGATTACACGGCGGCCCGCGCCGCCTATCTGGGCCACTTCGCCCCAGGCGACGAGTGGGAGCCGGACGAGTTCGTCAACAAGACGGAGGCGGCGCTGCGCTCTGCGGGCCGGGACGTGACCTTCTATACCTACCCTGGGACCGGCCACTGGTTCTTCGAGGAGAACCGTCCCGACGCCTATAACGCTGAGTCTGCCCAACTGGCCTGGCAGCGCACGCTTGATTTCTTGCGCGACCATCTTCCGCAGGCATAGCCTGAGAACCAGAGCGCATAGAGAGTGGAGGGAGTGGAAACGCTGACTCCCGCGCAGATCATCGCCGATCACAATACCATCCTGGCACAACTGACCACGCCTGGCGCGCCGATTGCGGTGCAGCCAGCGGCGCAGATCACTTTTTAGCGCATCACGAAGGAGACCACGATGACAGACCAGGCAATGGGAGTTTTGTACTTCTATCAGGGCTGGGAGAACTATCAGGAACTGCTCAGTAAAGCCATCGCCCCCTTAACGTCGGAACAGCTTGCCTATCGCCCCGCGCCGCACCTGCGCAGCATCGGGGAGAACGTTCGGCATATCATTGGCGCGCGGGTGCGCTGGTGTCACATGGCGTTGGGGCTGGGCGACCAGGATTACGCGGCCCTGGGGCGCTGGGATCGCCGCGACCAGCCCGAACGCAGCGCCGCCGAACTCGTTAGCGGCCTGCGCGACTCCTGGCAGGTGTTGGGCGCGGCCCTGCGCGACTGGACCTCGAAAGACCTGGAGTATACCATCCCCAACGATGAGCGCGAGCCGGGCGAACCGGAGGTCTTCACCCGCCAGTGGATCATCTGGCATCTGATCGAACACGACCTGCATCACGGCGGCGAGGTTTCGCAGACATTGGGCATGCACCACCTCACCGCGCCCGATCTGTAGCCCGATCTCTAGCTAGAAGGAAGGACAGGTTATGGCCGAAAATATGAGCAAACAGAGAGTTGTCGATCAGATACAGCAGTCCTATGCCGCGTTTGAGGCAGGGTTGGCCGCGCTGGATGCCAGCCAGATGACCGCGCCCGCGCTGCCTGGCGGGTGGTCAGTCAAGGATACGCTGGCGCACCTGACCGTCTGGCATCGTCGCGCGCTTGATCTGATCGATCCGGTTGAGCCGCCACGAGTGCCAGGAATACCGGCCAGCGGGATTGAGGCTGGTCAGATCGATGAATTCAACGCGCGGTTTTATACAGAACACAAGGACCAGCCGCTCCCTGATGCGCTGGCAGCCTTCCGCGAGAGCTATCGCCAGTTGCTGGATTGTGTGCAGCGGATGGCGGATGCGGACCTGATGAAAAGTCTGGCGGGCGAAACCACATGCGGGGAGATCATCGCTGGCAACACGTATGATCACTATCCCGAACACCTTGAGGCTATTCAGGCAGCCTTCACAGGGTCTTGAGGGGCGGCCATTCGCTTGCTAGCAAGCCGTAGACGACCAGATCGACAAAATGATCGTAGAGCCACTCGGCCTGCCGGAGCATGCCTTCCTGCGTGAAGCCGAGCCGTTCTGGGATGGCCCGGCTCTTGAGATTGCCCGACGCGCAGAGAATCTCCACGCGGTTCAGGCGCAGGTCATCGAAGGAGTAATCGATCAGCGCCCGGCAGGCGCGGGTGATCAAGCCGTGCCCCTGAAAAGGCGCGCCTAGCCAGTAGCCAAACTCGGTCTTGCTGGCCCGCCAGTCGATATAATTAAAGCCGATGACGCCCGCCAGCGCGCCGCCAAACCAGATGCCCGCCTGGAAGCCGTTGTTATTGGCGAATTGTTGCAGCGCGCCGCGAATAAAACTGCGGCTGTCGGCGACTGAGCGGTTGTCATCCACCCAGTTGAGCCACCGCCGCAGGTGCAGCCGGTTCTGATCGACCAGTGTAAACAGTTCCTCGGCGTGGCGCACCTCCAGCATGCGCAGTTCTGCATCGTCGCCAAGCGGGCGTGCAAACATCGTTCCTCCATCCTGCTTAGATAATCAGCATGGCATCGCCAAAGCTGAAGAAGCGATAGCGCTGGGCAACGGCCTCGGCGTAGGCGCGGCGGATCAGGTCGGAGTCGGCGAAGGCGCTCACCAGCAGCATCAGGCTGGAGCGAGGCAGGTGAAAGTTAGTAATCAGCGCGTCCACCAGATGAAACCGATGGCCCGGCATGATGAAGAGCGCGGTGCGTCCCTGGCACGGCTCAACGCCGGGCGCTTCGGGCAGGCTTTCCAGCACGCGCATGCTGGTGGTGCCGACGGCGACGATGCGCCCGCCGCGCGCGCGGGCCGCGTTGATCTGCGCTGCCGCCTCGGCGTCTAGCTCGAAGGCTTCGCTGTGCATCTTATGCTCGCGCGGGTCGTCTTCCTCGACGGGCCGGAAGGTATCCAGCCCGACGTGTAGGACGACAAACGCCGTCTCGATGCCCTGCGCGCGCAGGCGCTCCAGCAGTTCCGGCGTGAAGTGCAGCCCGGCGGTGGGCGCGGCTGCTGAGCCTGGCTCGCGCGAGTAAACCGTCTGATACCGTTCTGGATTCGCCAGCGGCGCGTGAATATACGGCGGCAAGGGAACGGAACCCAGCCGCGCCAGCACGGCGTCCACCGGCTCGCCAGAGGCAGGCGGAGCAAAGCGCAGGATGCGCCCCCCGGCCTCGGTGCGCGCGAGGACCGTCGCCGACAGCGCGGCGCCTGGGTCATCTGGGCGCTCGAAGATCAAATCCTGCCCCTCGCGGATGCGCCGACCAGGGCGCACCAGCGCCTCCCAGGTGTCCGCGCCAAGATCAGGTCGGCGCGCCAGCAGCAGCGCCTCCACCGCGCCGCCGCTCCCGGCCTTGCGTCCCCGCAGGCGCGCCGGAATCACCCGGCTGCGATTGGCGACAAGCAGGTCGCCGGGGCGCAGATAGTCGCCGATGTCGCGGAACTGGCGGTGCGCCAGGTCGCCATTGGCGCGATCCACCACCAGCAGCCGCGAGGCGTCGCGCGGCTCGATGGGCGTCTGGGCGATCAATTCAGGTGGCAGTTCGTAATCGAAATCACTGGTGCGCATAGCACTTCATTGTACCACCTGTACCACTGGCGTCTCGCTGGCAGGGGGGCACGTCTTTGTACCCCCGGCATCCCTGCCGGGCCGTCCTGGGGCGGGGGTCTGGCAGCCACGCGCACGCTGCGCTCTGGAGCCAGGCCCAGCGGCGGCCCAGCGTTGCCTGGCACGGAGGCCGGGGGTACACGTAGAGCCGCCCGGCAGGATGGCGCTGCAAGGAACGGCCCCGATTTTTCCTGGATGCTGCCCTGCCTGGTATTAGCGTGTCAGAAGGATGCAACCCCCCATAGGCATGCTGCGTATCTCTGGTAGCGGAACTACAAACAGGTCAATGGTTCCCTGTTTCGACAGTTCTCGATGCAAAGAGAGGCGCGTTATGCAAAGACATCATAGCCTGCTGGGGATTGCCCTGATGGTCTTCGTCGTCTGGCTCCTCCTGGTGATACTCGTGCATGCCCTTGGCTGGTTCTTTCACCTGCTGTGGATCAT
>JBJKSJ010000269.1:0-21065 GCA_046704085.1 Ktedonobacterales bacterium
CAGTTACTTTGTCAAGAAGGAAATTGCCCGGTAGCCAGGGCCATGAGCAGAGCCTCCTGCACCTGCCGTTGGCTTAACTGCTCGTTAAAGAGTGGGAGATAGACGGCAAATATTTCATCCTCATAATGAGCGCTCAACGCGCTGGAGTCATCGGCAATGTTGGCTTCCAGAGCCTTGATAATGGCCTTTGCAGCAATACGCCCGCTCGCTAGTGCCTCGGAGATACCTTCTGCCGAGAGTGGACTTACCAGGCAGGCTGCATCACCGACGCACACTACACGCGGCCCAGAGAGGCAACCTCCACGCAGCCCCATTGCAATAGGCGCTGCTCGCACTGATTGCGCCATTGCTGAATCATAGCCATAGCGGGCAAGAAATGCGCTCAAGCGCCCGCTCAGATCAGATCGAATACCATGCTGTTGATCTGCGCGCAAGTGTTCATGGATCGCAATCACGCCTACATTTAGCTGATCGTCCTTGAGCGGGAAAATCCAGAAATAGAGCATGGTCGGATCATCACGCTCAAAGTAAAACTGCAATCCTGTGGGTTTCTCGCGTCCCCGCGTTGGCAGATAGGCCCGCATCGCTGTCGCGCGACACGCATCATCCGTCGCCAGAGACTGCCCCCCAGCCTCCAGTCCACGCCGTTCAAGTTCCTGCCGGAGCAACCGCGCCAAGCGAGACGACGAGCCATCCGCAGCAACGACAAAACGGGCGTGCAACTGGAGCGCCTCACCCTGCTGATTCTGGCCTGCGACACCCACTCTCTCTCCATCGGTCCAGTCCAGCGTCTGGGCATGGAAGCCACCATAAAAAGCTGCCCCAGCCGACAGAGCGCGCCTGCGGATGAGATCATCAAAAGCCAGGCGTGGCGCTACAAAACCATACGGCGGCAGAGGCTGGGTTTCCTCACCACCTGAACCTTTCTGGGCCGTCAGCGGAGAAGGCAAGACCCGTTCGCCGGACCAGAAGGAATCGATACGTTCAACGCGCTGAAAGTGGCGCGCCAGTTCGGCTGCTGGTATCCCCAGCAGCTCTAACTCAGCCACTGATTGCGGCACGATACCATCACCACAGGCTTTATCGCGGGGAAACTCGTAACGATCAACCAACAGCACGCGGGCGCCAGCTTTCGCGAGGTGATAGGCTGCTGACGATCCTGCCGGACCCGCGCCGACCACCAGCGCATCATATGCTTCTGCTTGCAGCCGCGTACAGTCCATCGCAAATCCTCCTTTCAAGGGCCGGTTCTTTAGAAATGCTCTATCTCATAACGCCGTTCTTATGCTACAATATTTATTAGAAGGTAGGTACTCAAAGTACGTGTACCTTTGGGCGGAGAAACTTCTTGCTCAGGAGCAAGGTATGGAGCAGGAGACGCAAGCCCAGGCAGCCCTGGACATCGACAAAAAACCCCTTCTGACGATGCGCGGCCAGCTACTGCTAAGCAACTTCTGGTTCGCGCTCAATTTTCAGAGTGGCGCTTTTCTGCCCATCGTGGTAGCAGCGCAGGTACTCCTCTTCGTGCCTGATAGCAGCAAAGTCATCCTCTTTGGCGCGCTCTCCACGCTGGGCACGATTGCCGGGCTGCTCGTGCAGCCCATCATTGGCGCGATTTCAGACCGCACCCGACTGGCGTATGGCCGACGCCGCCCATACATCCTGCTCGGCACGCTGCTGACCCTGATCGGCATGGTGCTGCTGGCCCAGACCAGCAGCCTGCTAATCTTCGTGCTGGCCTTCCTGCTGGTGCAGGTCGCCACCAACGGCGGTACTGCCGCTTACCAGAGCCTCTTGCCTGATCTCGTCCCCCAGGAGCAGCGCGGAGCCGCCTCCGGCTATATGGGGCTGATGAGCATTATTGGCACCTTTGGCAGCCTGGCGGCGGCCTCCTATCTCTTCAGCAACGTTGTATCCGGCCCCAACGAGGCCAGCGAGATCAGTGATGGCGCCAGCGCGTTTTATCTGCTTGCAGGCGTCCTCATGCTGCTCACCACGCTGATTACCATCATCGGCATCTCCGAGAAGCGCCACACTGATGAACCGCGTAACCTCCCCGAAGCCGAGATGCAGCCAGCAAGCCAGCGCGTGCGCTGGCGCAGCCGGTTCATCATGCTCTGGATCGCGCCATTGCGGCATCACAATTTCCGCTGGGTCTTTCTGACCCGCTTCAGCTTGATGATGGGCCTCTGGCTCTTCGAGACCTTCATCGAATACTATCTCGACGATGTGCTGCACCTGACCAACTTCATCCAGGGAGCCAGTATTCTCGCCGGGCTGGCGCTGATCGGCGCCCTGGTAAGCGCCATCGGCGCGGGCTGGCTCTCCGACCATATCGGGCGGATACGCATCGTCTATCTCGCGTCGGGGCTGATGGCGCTGGCCGCCTCGACCTTTGTGATTGCGCCTGCCCCTGTCATCCTCTGGCCGATGGCCGTCGTCTTTGGCCTGGGCTATGGCGCCTACTTCAGCGTGGATTGGGCGCTCGCCGTAGATACGCTGCCATCGCTGCAAGAGGCAGGCAAGGATATGGGCATCTGGAGCATTGCCAGCAACCTTCCAACTGTCATCGCGCCAGTCATCGGCAGCGTTATTATCGTCGCCCTCACCGCGCTCAATGCGACGGCGCTGGGCTATCGACTGGTCTTCGCGGTGGCCGCGCTGGCCTTCATTATCGCCACCGTTTTTATCGTCAAAGTGCGCGTGCAGCGCCCGGAGCGGTCAGCACAACCAGCATGATAAGCTGCTTGTACCGCCAGCCTCCGTGCTGGCAAGACGCTCCGCCGCCAGGGACAGCGGCGGTACACGCGAAAGCCGTTGCATGTACTGCCAGCCTCCGTGCTGGGGCATCGTTCGATATTTGGAAAGCGAGACGATAAGAGAAAGTGATGGGTTATGATCGAGCGCCAGACACCACAGCGCCAGGCTCCTCCAAAACGTGGGATTGGCAGACGCCCTGGCTGGGGCTGGCGGCTGGCGCGTGGAACGGGGCGCGGCGCGGCGCGCGGTTTTCTGCGCTTCTGGCCCCTCTGGGAGCGCTTCACGCTCTGGCTCTGGCGCGTGAAGCCGGTGCCAGGCTCGCCACATGGACTGCTGCAAGTCTCTTTGCACCCCTACAAAGGCCAGCCCATCACTCTGCCGGATGGCACAAGCGTTGCCCCTGGCGACCAGATCATGGAACTGCACTTCGCCAACCGGGCGCTGAGTGCGCACAAAGAAGGCTGGCGCCCTTTCACGCTGCTAGCCTACATCAGCGACGAACTGGCCGCCATTGCTGATGGCTACAGGAAGGGCATCTACCCAGCCACCGTGCGCGCGCTCTTCGGCGTCACCCTGCTCGCCAGCGCAGGGCCGCGCCAGGGCTTCACTCTGCGCCCCAGGCCACTCAACCTGCATGGCCGCCTGGAGCGATTCTTCCTCAAAGGGCTGCTGGCGCTCTATAATAATGAAGGCTTAGCCCGCCTGGCGCGTGGCTCCGCAGGCGCCCAGATGAACCCGCAAGAGGTCTGGATGTCGCTCGATACGCTGCTCGCGCGCTATGGCGCTCAGCCTTCCCGATAAACCACCTGCCCATCAATCATCGTTATCTCAACCCGTGAATGCAGATCGAACGGATCGCCCGACCAGTTCACCAGATAGGCGTCTTTCCCGACATCCAGGCTGCCGATGCGGTCGGCCACGCCCAGAATCTCCGCCGGATGCAAGGTCAGCGCCTTGAGCGCCAGATCGGCTGAAAGGCCATGCTTAATTGCCAGAATGGCTGCCGTCATCAATTGGTGAATCGGCACGACGGGATGATCGGTCGTAATCGCCACCTTTACGCCTGCCGCCGCCAGCACTGCTGGAGTAGTAAAGGTCTTATCGCGCAGTTCCACTTTATAGCGCCCAGACATGGAGGGGCCAACCACCGCAGGAACACCCCGGCGCGCCAGTTCATCGGCAATCTTGTGCCCCTCGGTGCAGTGTTCCACGCTCATCTCAAAGCCAAACTCATCGCGCAGGCGCAGCGCCGTCATAATATCGTCGGCACGGTGCGCGTGAATGCGCATGGGAATCTGCCTGTCCAACACCAGCCCAATCGCCTCCAGTTTCAGGTCGCGGTCGAACGGATGGCCTGCCTCTTGCTCGTTACGGTGCTTTTCCAGATACGTCTGTGCCTTGAAGAAAATCTCGCGGAAGAGCGCCGCCGTCGCCATGCGCGTGCTGGGCGACTTTTTCTGATGGCGATAGGTATTCTTGGGATTCTCGCCCATCGCCGCCTTGATCGCCGAGGGCGAGCGCAGCGCGGCGTGATCCACAATCAGCCCGCGATGCTTGATGACCACGCACTGGCCGCCGATCACATTCCCGCTGCCCGGCTTCACCTCAGAGGCTGTTACGCCCGCCTGGCGCGCATCATCGAAGGCAATATCTTCGAGGTTGATGCCATCCAGCGCGCGCAGATGCGGCGTAATCGGATCAACCGACTCGTTGCCGTCGTCGCCCGCCACACCAACGCCCTGCTCATCCAACCCCAGATGCGTGTGCGCATCGATCAGGCCCGGCGTAATCACCTTCCCCCGCGCGTCGATCACCTCCGCGCCTGTCGGCGCCTGCACATCGCGCCCCACTGCGACAATCTTGCCGCCATCAATCAGCACCACGCCATCGGCTATCTCCGGGCCGCTTGCCGTCACAATGCGCCCGCCAGTAATCGCAATCATTGCCCATTGTCCCTTTCAGCATACTTTTCAAAGCCAGCCTGGCCGCTTTGCCAGCCCCAGCCGTCTGAGAGCAATTGTAGCATATGATATTTTGTTAGAGAGAGGAGGCGGCCATGCCCTCACCCTGGCGGCGCTTTGACCGCGCCCTCAAGCGCATCGCGGAAGAGGAACCAGTGGGCTTGCTGGACGCCAATCTCTCCAAAGAACTGGTAGACACCGTGCGTGAGGTTGATGTCGTCTGGCGCGCAGCAAGGGAGGGCAGGCCATTCCTCCTGCATCTGGAGTTTCAGTTGATCTGGGGCGCTTTCTCATCGGCAATAATCGCGGTAGAATACACGGGTGGATCGGAGGCAATGCGCTCTATGGCATTGCTACCCACATTGAGCCGCCCTGCTAGTTCATACCGGAGGCCACGCGATGAGCGAGAATCCCCCTAATTGGAATCTGGAAACCATGCTGGTGCATACCGGCGAGCATCAAGTCCCCCAGGATGTGACCCGCCAGGGCATGCCCACCACTTTGCCAATCTACGCGACCTCCACGTTTCTGCACGCCGATGCGGAGGCGCTGGACGCCGCCTTCGAGCCACCGCCGCCCGGCGAGGGGCCAGCTTTCATGTACGCCCGCTATGGCAACCCGACCGTCGTCGGGCTGGAGCGCGCGCTGGTGGCGGCAGAGGGCGGCAAAGGCGCGGTGGCGTTCGGCTCTGGCATGGCGGCGTTGCACGCGGCGCTTCTGGCCGCCGGGCTGGTCCCCGGCGAAACGATCATCGCCGCTAATAACCTCTACGGCGCGTCCACCGGGCTGCTGCGCAAACACTTCGCGCCCCAGGGCGTCAAGGTGATCCTGCGCGATCTGACGGACACCGAAGCGACTTGCGAGGCTATTGCGGAAGAACAGCCTGCGGTCATCCTCCTTGAGACCATCTCTAATCCGCTGCTGCAACTCTGCGATCTGCCAGCACTTGCTGAAGCAGCACGCCGCGTCGGCGCAGTAACGGTGGTTGATAGCACCTTCACGACCCCGATCCTGCTCCGCCCCATCGAGCAGGGGGCAGACATCGTGGTCCACAGCGCCACGAAATACCTGGGCGGGCACGGCGACGCGCTCGGCGGAATTGCCGTCGCCAACAGCGATTATCACCTCTCGGCGCTCACTGGCTACGTGCGCATGCTCGGCGGCGTCCTCAGCCCATTCGAGGCGCGGCTGATCTCGCGGGGATTAAAAACCCTCGCGCTGCGCATGGAATGCCATTGCGCCAATGCCGCGCAGGTGGCCGCCTGGCTGGCGCGGGATTCCAGGGTCAGCCGCGTCCATTACCCCGGCCTGCCAGAGCATCCCCAACATGCTCTGGCGCAGCGGCTCTTTCGGGAGAACCGCTATGGAGGCATGGTCTCGTTCGAGATTCGCAACGCTGACCGCGCCGCTGTCCATCGCTTTATGAACGCGCTGCGGCTTTGTCTCTGCGGCACCAGCCTGGGCGATGTCTATAGCCTGCTCTCCTATTCGGCTATGTCGTCGCACCGCGACCTGACGCCCGCGCAGCGCGCCGAACAAGGCATCAGCGAGGGTCTGGTGCGGCTTTCCGTCGGCATCGAGCATCCCAATGACATCATCGCCGATCTCGACCAGGCGCTGGCCGCAAGCCATGCGAGCGGTTAAAACAGCGCCTGGAGGCTTCGCTTCAAAACCCGCGCAGGCGGGTTAGGCACGAGCGTCGCCGTGCCTGGGATGGGGAGTCCGCGCGGGCTGCCGCTGGGCGCCCGCAAGGGCTGCCCCCCGCAGGGGCCGTCCAGCGCCCGCCGCCGCAGGCGCGGTCGAGCGAGAGGTCCGAGCGCAGCGAGCGTGATGGCGCCCGCCCCCACAGACGGACTTGGTGCCCGCAGGCCCATAGGCGCGGTTACAACCGCCGGCCCGACGCTCTATACACGGGCGATGGCTCAGCGGTATAATAGGCGCAAGGGACAGCAATGCTGGTCACACCAGGCGGATTGATCCATGTGACTATATGACGAAGCTGATGCCCACTGGCCCGACGAAATGAGGAGGCACGATGGAGGCGCCCGCCGAAGCGCAGGAGTATCTTGAGCAAGGACAAGCCTTGCTCTGGCAGGGGCAGGTGAGCGAGGCCGCAGCAGCGTTTGCGCGCGCAGTGGAGCTTGATCCTGCTCTGCCTGCGGGCCACCTGGGGCTGGCCCAGGCCAACCTGGCGCTCGGCGCATATGGGCTGGTCCAGGTGGCCTGTCAGCGGGTCCAGGAAATAGCGCCCGGCGGATCAGCGGAGGAATCGCTGGCAAGCGCTTTGCTCTTCGTGCTGGACCATCGCTACGACAGCGCGCTGGAAGCCACCGAGCAGACGCTGGCTGTGGACCCCAGCCAGGGCTATGCCCACGCGCTGCGGGGCTATTGCCTGCGCAGGCTTGGCCGGGATTACGAAGCCGCCCTGGCCGAGGCCAGGGCCGCGCGCCTGGGCGGGAACACCGACTTTCGCCTGCTCTTCCCGGCGGCCAGCCCGGCTCCGCAGACCAAAGAGAACCAGACCACGCCAGCAGAGACTCTTCAGCCCACGCCCGTCGAACTAGCCTGGCGACCACACACGCCGATGCGCCGAAGGATGATCCGCCTGCGCTTCGCCACGCGCGCCTATCCGCTGGTAACGCTCTCGCTGATTGCCCTGAATGTCGCTGCCTTTCTCCTGCTCTCCGCCTTTCCTGACCTCTATCTTCAGAGCGTTGGCATTGGCCTCTTGATCCTTCAGGGAGAGTTCTGGCGTGTCCTCACCGCGATCTTTTTCAATTTCGGCTGGCTCGACCTGCTGATCAACATGCTCTGGCTCTACATCATCGGGCGCTGGGTGGAGCAGATGTACGGCCCTGGTCGCTTTTTGCTGCTCTATCTGGGGACGGGCCTCATTGGGGGGCTGTTGACACTCCTGGTGGCCCAGAACCTTGCCGTGATTGGCGCTGCCAGTGCTGTCCTGGGCATCTTTGGGGCGCTGGGGGCATACATCTGGCACAAAGGCCCGGCAGCGGGCCTGACGTTGGGGAACTGGATATTCTGGCTGATGCTGAACCTCGCCCTGACGTTTGGCTTCGCCACCTTCTGGCTTCCCACCGAGATGGGGGGGCTGGCTGCCGGACTGCTGCTCGGTCTTGTGCTGCTGCCCGACTTCTGGAAACCCATCCGCGTCCGCTTCAAACGCGGGCAGAAAGCCCAGGCCATTGGGGACGCGCTCAGGCTCATCTTGCCGACGCTGGCAATCGACGCCGGGCTGATGCTCCTCGCCGCGCTGATCTCGCATAGCGCATTTGGTTAACGCCTGCTATTCGCCATGCTCATCGCGCTCTTCATCTGAAGCATCACCGCGTCGATTCTGGCGCAGCAGTTCCTCGATGTCCTGAATCAACACGTCGGCGCTGGGGAGATCGCCAGAACTGCGTGGGTGCGACTCACCAGCAACCGGATGCTCAGGCTCGGCAATGGGCGAGGCGTCTTCTTCGATACCAGAGGCCAGACGCTCTTCAAGCTGGCGCACATAATTGGTCGCCTCCGGGTCTTGAGCCACCACCAGCGAGACCCGCTCTTGAAAGCGCGCCGCGCCAGACTGAAGTTCACGCAGATTCACGCGCAATCCCAAAATCTCATTCAAGCGCATCAGCAGGGCGGCGGAAACCTGAAGATTGGGCGAGACAGTCAGATAATGCGGCGCCGCGCCCCAGAGGCTGAGCGTAGGGATATGCTCCTGGCGGCAGGCGTCATGCAGCACGCCCAGAATGCCCGTCGGCCCTTGATATTTTGAGCCTCCCAGCCCTTCCAATGCCAGTTGATCGGCCAGAGCCGAATCAGTGGTCGCGGCAGTAATGGGCACCGGGCGGGTATGCGGCACATCCGCCAGCAGCCCTCCCAAGAGGGCTGCCTGAGCGACATTCAGCCGTCGACAGAGATCGGTCACAATTTTAGTAAAGGTCTTCCAGCGCAGATTTGGCTCGGTGCCCAAAAAGAGGACGACATCCCGCGAAGGTTCGCGCCGACGCGAGCGGGTCGCGCCCGCCGACGGCTCCGCCGCGCGCGCGTAATAAAACTCGTTGCCCGGCCAGGTGACTTCGCGGATCACCCCACCGGTCAGGCGCGTCTGCGGACGCGTATCGGTGAAGGAAAAAAACTCTTCCGCCTCAATCCCCGCGAAGCGCCGCGCGCTCCAGCGATCTATCAGGAAATGTACTGCCCAGCTTGCCGCGCCAGCCGCGTCGTTCCACCCCGCAAACGCGGCAATCAGCAGTGGGTTCCGCAGTTCAGGAAACTCCGTGATGTGCAGCGCCTCCGCAAGCGGTTCCTCGCTCGCGCCTTCGGGTTCCTGTCCAGCTTCGTTTGCCATATGCTCTCCCCCAGGTATCTCCCCACGTCTGCCAAAACAGTGCAGCGTTCCAAGCCGATCTCACTTAAAAGTGTACCACACGGCTGAAAACTCCGCTGTTCAACTTGACGACGGGCAGATAATCTTATAGCTAAATTCATAAACCCTGGAGCAATATTGACAAGGTTTCTACGAATATGATGAAATGCCTGTATGAAAATCATCATCGCTCCGCAGGCGCTTAAAGGCAGCCTGGACGCTCGCCGCGCCGCGCAGGCCATCGCGCAGGGCTTGCGGCGCGTCTGGCCCGACGCCGAGTATATCCTGCTGCCCGTTGCCGATGGCGGCGAGGGGACCGTACAGGCATTGGTTGAAGCCACTGGCGGGCAGATCATCCCGGCGCGCGTCAGCGGGCCACTGGGCGCGCCGGTCGAAAGCTTCTTTGGCATTCTGGGCACGCCAGGCATCGCGCCCACGGCGCTCATCGAGATGGCCGCCGCCGCCGGGCTGCCGCTCGTCCCTCCGGCGCAGCGCGACCCGCGCCTCACGACCACGCGCGGCGTCGGCGAACTGATCCGGCTGGCGCTTGATCGCGGCATCCGGCGCTTCATCATCGGCATCGGCGGCAGCGCGACCAACGACGGCGGCGCGGGCATGGCCCAGGCGCTTGGCGCATCCTTGCTCGATGAGCAAGGGGGCGAACTTCCTCCTGGCTGCGCGGCGCTCGCCCGGCTCAGCCGCGTGCTGGTCACGCAGCTTGACCCGCGCCTGGCCGAAAGCAGCTTCCTGGTCGCTTGCGATGTCACCAATCCGCTCTGTGGGCCAGAAGGCGCCTCCGCCGTCTATGGTCCCCAGAAAGGCGCGACGCCCGAAATGGTCGCCGAACTCGATGCGGCGCTGGAGCGCTATGCCGCCACATTGCTGCGCGATCTGGGCAAGGACGTGCGCGACGTGCCTGGCGCGGGCGCGGCGGGCGGCCTGGGTGCGGGCCTGCTGGCCTTCCTCAACGCCACACTCACCCCCGGCGCGCCCCTTATTCTCGACACGCTGCGCCTGAGCGAGCATCTGCACGGCGCGAGCGCGGCGCTGCTCTTCACCGCCGAGGGCCGCCTGGATGGGCAGACCATCTATGGCAAGGCCGTCGCTGCCGTCGCTGCGAGCGCGCAGGCGCAGCAGGTGCCAGTCATCGCGCTGGCCGGAAGCCTGGGCGCTGGCTACGAGACGCTCTATCACGTCGGCATCACTGCTATCCTCCCTATTCCCGATGCGCCGCTCCCCCTGGAAAGCGCCATGCAGCGCGCCGACGAACTACTCGCCGCCGCCGCCGAGCGCGCCGCCCGGCTCATCGCAATTGGGGCACAAATGCCTCCAGGGCTGTAGCGGCCCTGGATACCTGACCGGAACGAACTTATGCTGAACATCAGACGCTATCAAACCTCTGACAGCGACATCGTATGGGAATTGCACAACATCGCTCTGGCCCAGACGGGGGCGCACGCCGGAAATGGCCCCTGGGATGACGACCTGCGCCACATCGAACAGGTCTATCTGCAAAACGGCGGCGAGTTTCTGGTTGGAGAATATGAAGGGCAGGTGGTTGCAATGGGTGCAGTGAAAAAGACTTCAGCAGAGCGGGCGGAAATCAAAAGAATGAGAGTAGCCCCGGCATTCCAGGGGTGCGGATTCGGGCAGGCCATTCTTGAGGCGCTGGAACTGAAAGCACAAGAACTCAGTTACAAAACGCTTCATCTGGACACAACGGTCAAACAGCCTGCCGCCCAAAAGCTCTATACCAAAAACGGCTTTCAGGAAACAGGCAGAAGGGTCGTCGCGGGCATGCAGACCATCTTCTATGAGCGTGTTTTGTAGCGCAGAGTAGGGGTTGCATGAGCTACACTGCGAGGTATGAACAAAACATATCCAAGCAACCTCTCTGACGACGAGTGGGATTGTCTGCAACGTTTCCTGCCGCCTCGATCCCCACGGAAGAAACTTCGCCGCCACTCGCTCCGCAGCGTCTTTGACGCGCTCTTTTATCTCCTGCGTACAGGCTGCCCCTGGCGCTACCTGCCGAGCAATTTTCCTCCCTGGCAAACGGTGTATTATCATTTCAGGCAATTCTGTCGCACGGGCCTGTGGGTCCACCTCTGGAGGGCGCTGCGGGACGCTGAACGTCGGCGGGTCGGCAAGGATCCCCACCCCAGCGCGGCAATCATGGACGCGCAGTCGGTCAAGACGGTTGAGGAGTCGGCTCGCATCAGTGGGTACGACGCGCACAAATGCGTCAAGGGGCGGAAGCGGCATGTGCTCGTCGACACGCTTGGCTTGCCGCTCATGGTCTATGTGACGCCTGCCGATATGCACGATACGCAGGGCGCTCGCAGACTCCTGGCCGGACTGAAATACTTTGTTCCTCGGCTGAAGAAAATCTGGGCCGACGCGGCCTACCGAGGCAAAGAGCTGGCAGACTGGTGTAAAGCGCAAGGTGATTGGGATCTGGTAGTGGTGGAGCGCACACCAGGCGTGCGCGGGTTCGCCGTGCTTCCTAAAAGATGGGTCATCGAGATCACCCAAACACAAGACCCCTGAGACACTTTCGTTGACAGAACTCCCACTCCGCCCTAAGATTGGCATCACGGGGCTCTTGAACCTGCTCGCATGGCTTGAGCGCAGGCAGGTAGCCAAAGCCTCACCACATCAGGAAGGTGGCGCCTCATGCCCAACTCCTCACCCGTCCCAGTTCCCCCCCGCCCACGTCCAGATCAGTCAACACGCTGTGGGAGCAGTTACCCCAACCCAATCGCCAGCGCTTACTCGGACTCTTAAGCCGCTTACTCGAACGCCAACTGGAGCCGCGCAGCGTCCTCGACAAGGAGGGCAGCGATGACTGTGGCACCCGTGCTGAGTAAGTCTGCTCTGGTCTTCCTGGATGATCTGCGCGTGGAGAAGCTCCATTCCTGGCATCGTGAGCGGTTGGCGGTCGTCTACGTGCGCCAGTCGACCGTCCAACAGGTGCTGGATCATCAGGAGTCCACCCGACTCCAATATGGGCTGGCTGGGCGGGCCCAGGCACTAGGCTGGGCCGCAGACCGGGTGCTGGTGATTGATGAGGACCTGGGCAAGTCGGGCGCCAGTGCCGAGGGGCGTGCCGGGTTCCAACGGTTGGTGTCGGAAGTCAGCCTGAATCATGTGGGGATCATCTTCGGGGTCGAGATGTCTCGCCTGGCCCGCTCCAACAAAGACTGGCACCAATTGCTGGAACTTTGCGCGCTCTTCCACACCTTGATTGCTGATCTGGATGGTATCTACGATCCTGCCCAATACAATGACCGTCTGCTGCTGGGCTTGAAAGGGACGATGAGCGAAGCAGAGTTGCATATCTTGAAACAACGCATGCATCAAGGCCGCCTGAGCAAAGCGCGGGGGGTGCCTTACACTTTGCGCTACCCGTCGGCTACGTCTGGAGCACTGAGGGGGAGATTCAGTTTGATCCGGACGAGCAGGTCCAGCAGGTGGTGCGGCTCATCTTCCGCACCTTTGAGGAAGTGGGCTCCTTGGGTGGGCTGCTGCGCTCCCTGGTGCAACACCAGATCCAGCTTGGGGTGCGGGTGCGGGAAGGAACAGGCAAAGGAGAGTTGGTCTGGCGCCGTCCCAATCGCATGACGCTGCAAAACCTGCTCAAACACCCGCTCTACGCTGGGGCCTATGTCTACGGACGACGACAGGGCGATCCCCGCCGCAAACAACCTGACCGACCCAGCAGTGGCCGAATGGTGATGGCGCCGGAAGAGTGGCTGGCCTTGCTGCCCAACCACTGTCCCGCTTACATCTCCCTAGAGCAGTACGAGCGCAACCAGGCTTGCCTGCAAGACAACCGTGCCCGCACTGAGGCGCGGGGCGCCGCGCGAGGGGGCCCAGCGCTCCTGGCTGGATTGGTCGTCTGTGCCCGCTGTGGCACACGCCTGGGGGTGAACTATGACGATGGCAAAGCCCGCTTGCATACGTATGAATGCGTGCAGCGGCACAACTGGTACGGCGAACCCCGCTGCCAACATGTGGCCGGTCCCTGCCTGGATGCCTTTGTCAGCCAGCAGGTGCTCTCCGCCCTGGAGCCAGCCGCTTTGGAACTGTCACTGACTGCTACCGAGCGCTTGGAGTACGAGCGTGCCGAGTTGGATCAGCTCTGGCAGCAGCGGCGAGAACGCGCGGTCTATGCAGTTGAGCGCGCGGCTCGCCAGTATCACGCCGTCGAACCGGAGCATCGCCTCGTGGCTCGGACGCTGGAGCGGGCCTGGGAAGGGAAATTGGCCGCTCAGCAACAGCTGGAGGAGGACTATCATCGCTTTGTGAAGCAGCAGCTGCGCGTGCTCTCCGAGGCGGAGCGCGCGGCGATTCGCCGGTTGGCAACAGACATTCCCGCCCTCTGGGCCGCCCCAACCACCACCGCCGCGGATCGCAAGGAACTCATCCGCCAGGTGGTCGAGCGCGTCGTGGTGGACGTCCAGGGGAGGAGCGAGCGAGTCAATGTGCGCATCGAGTGGGTCGGTGGCGGTGCTACGGAAGGGGTCGTGATCCGCCCGGTGGCCCAACTGAGCGATCTGAGTACCTATGGGCAACTTTGCCAGCAGGTGCGAACGTTGACTGAAGCCGGCTGGACTGCCAAAGCCATTGCCCAGGCGGTGAACGAGGCGGGCTATCATCCTCGGCGAGCCAACGAGCGCCTGCGAGCGTACCACCAGCGGTCGCTTGGAGAGGACTTCCGCCAGCGTTGGGCAACGGCCCCCCTTGCCGAGCAAACCATCGAGGAGGATCCTCCTCATTAAGCAAGAAAGGACAGACCAATGGCAGCCATGCAGAGACAGAAAATCACGGTGGGGGGTAGTGTGATTGGGTCATCGAACGGACGTTTGGCTGGATTTCGCCAATCGACGCATGAGTAAAGATTATGAACGGAAGGTGCAGACGAGCGAAACGCTCATCGAGGTGGCGATGATACGCTTGTTGGTGGCTCGCCTGGCGCAGAAGATATGAGGTGCTCCTCCCACACCTGTGCGTCTGAGTCCGGTTTCCGGTCTGCTGACCAAGCTGGACTTTTTGCTGGATGCTTCCTGGGGCGTCCCTTGCCACCTGCTCGAAAGCCGGGTACAATAGCGCCAAGTCACGGATGGTTGTCCTTCCCGATCCCTGCTGGCGCAACTCAAGCAGGAGAAAGAGGCTCATCCATGTGCTCCTTCGTGTTTGACCTGGACCCGACACGGGCCTCCAGCATGAGGGCTTGAATGAGCCCAGGTACAACATCCCATGCGAAAGGGGTATCATCGCGCCATGGGCAGGAGAAATTATCTGATTGAAGGCGTGTCCGGCGCCGGCAAAACGGCGGTCTGCACAGAATTGCAGCGGCGCGGCTACCAGGCCATTCATGGTGACGATGAATTGGCGTATCAAGGCGATCCGGACACGGGTCTACCGACGGATGGCTTCAAGCACGAGCACTCGGCTACCTTCATTTCCGAGCACCACATTTGGGATGTAGAGAAAGTACAAGCCTTCGTCGCCAACCAGGAGGAGGCAGTCACCTTTTTCTGCGGTGGTTCGAAGAATTCCTCCAAATACATCGAGTTATTTGACGGCGTGTTTGTCCTTGATGTCGACCTGGACACCAGTCTCCGGCGGATTGATGAGCGAGTGGCGCTGGACCAAACTGATTGGGGCGGAACACCAGAGGAACGGGAAATCACTGTGCGCATGTATCACACGAAAGAAGACATTCCCAAAAACGGCATCACCATCGACGCCACGGTGCCGCTCGCGCGCGTCGTGGACGAGATCCTTCGTCAATGCGACGCACATACACCCCTGTAGAGCGTTCTGCACAAGGCGCGTGCCAGGTAGCGCCCAGTGTGACTGCGTCGTGCTGCGTCGCCTGTGGACGCGACGACCGGTCGCGGGGAGATCAGGAGGGGGTGGATTCCAAGTATCACCGGCCGAGTTCGTTGCCCTGGACGAAGAAGACGTCGGCGACCCCCACAGCGCGTGGGAACCTCCTCGACAACCCCGTCGAAGACGATGTGCCGACCACCCGCGGGCTCTCACTGCTCAACTCGACGCCGCCATGGCGTGGCAGATGCCAGACACGATGCTACAAAACACGCTCTATGAAAAGCGCATCGTATAATTGCTATCCCAGCACGAACACCAGACCAGCCTTATTCCTCTTTTGCCCCTTCTTTGCGTAGAAACAGCGTTCACTCCTGACACAGGCGACTCCCTGAGTGCCCCTTGCCCTGCGCGCCGCCTTGCAGCGCTCTCCATGTTTGTTAGCCCGCTAACGTTACACTGTTCCCTGCGTGTGGTATGCTTTGGGCACGTCCAGTATTTCGGCGTCGGATACTCCGGCAAAACGATGATGCCCCAGCCAAAGGAGGTTTCCCCGATGGATTTTGCCCTCACCAGCGAACAAAAGATGGTCCAGGAAACAGTACGCCGCTTTGTTGATCGTGAACTCATCCCCCTGGAGGCCGAGGCTCTGCGCAACGAGGGCCGCTTCGCCCACGCCATCCCCGATGACAAATACCATGAATTGCAAGAGAAGGCCAAAGCAATGGGCTTCTGGGGCATCAACACCCCCAAGGAGTATGGCGGCGCGGATCTGGGTCCGGTGATGACCGCGCTCATCGCCATGGAAATGGGGCGCACCCTCATTCCTTTCACCTTTGGCGGCAGCGCCGATAATATCCTCTACGAAGGCAACGAGGATCAGAAGCACCGCTATCTCATCCCCACGATTGAGGGCAAGCTGCGCAGTTGCTTTGCCATCACCGAGCCAGGCGCTGGCTCTGACCCATCGGCCATTCGCACCACTGCCGTCAAAGACGGCAAGTATTGGGTCATCAACGGCGAGAAAATCTTCATCACGGGCGGCAACGAAGCCGACTTTGTGATGGTCGTCGCCGTGACCGACAAAAACGCCGATGTGCATAACGGCGGCGCGACCTGCTTCATTGTGGACCGCGAGATGGGCTGGAAATCCAGCCCGATCCCCACGATGGGCGGCTGGTCCCCGGCGGCGCTCTCCTTCCAGGATGTGCGCGTGCCAGAAGAAAACGTGCTGGGCGAAGTGGGCAAGGGGTTCAATCTGGGCATGCGCTGGATTGGACAGGGCCGCTGGCTGATCGCCTCGCGCGCCGTCGGCACAGCCGAGCGCCTCTTGCAGATGGCGATTGACTACTCGAAGCAGCGCAGCACCTTCGGCCATCCCATCGCCGACCGCCAGGCCATCCAGTGGATGATCGCCGATTCCAGGGTAGAGATTCAGGCATCCAAGTGGCTGGCGCTCTATGCCGCCTGGAAAGCCGAGAAGGGTCTGGATACGCGCCACGACGGGGGCATCGCCAAGCTGTACGCTTCCAATATGGTCAATCGGGTGGTTGATCGCGTCATGCAGATTCACGGTGGTATGGGCTATACCAAAGAAATGCCCATTGAACGCTGGTATCGGGATGTGCGCGTCACGCGCATCTACGAGGGCACCGACGAGATTCAGCACTTCATTATCGCCCGTGACCTGCTGCGTGGCTATGTGAAGCTGGGCGAGTGGATTGCGGACGAAGAATAGCACGATGCAGGAACGCCACGCATCCATCGCCACTGATGCGCGAACTATCAAACTGATCGCTACCGACCTGGATGGCACGCTCCTGCGCCCTGGCGAAATCGTCTCCGAGCGCAATCGCCAGGCGCTTCAGCGCGCCCAGGAGGCAGGAGCAACCGTTGTCCTCGTCACCGGACGCCCGCCGCGCACCATGCGATCCATTGCCCGCGACGCAGGCGCCACCGGCCTGGCGATCTGCTCCAACGGAGCCGTCATCTACGATCTCTCCCACGAAACTATCGTGGATCACTGGACCATCGCGCCGGAGATTGTCTCCCGGCTCGTGGTCCAGCTACGCGAGGCCGCGCCAGGAGTGCTGTTTGCCCTGGAGTTCGGCCTGCACACTGGCCGGGAACCAGGCTATCCTGCGCCTCGTCGGCTCCCGCAGACGCCAGCAGTCGTACAAGAGGTGCTGATCGATGATGCTCTGGTGCTTTGCCGCCAGCCAGCCGTCAAGCTGATTGCCCTGCACCAGGACATGACGACGGAGGCACTGCTGGAGATCGCCACCCGCGTCGCAGGCGAAACGGCCCTCGCCACCTACTCTGGCGTTGGATTTATCGAGATCAGCGCGGCTGGCATCCATAAAGCCTGGGCGCTAGAGAAACTCTGCGCCCGGCTGGGCATTCAGGCAGAAGAGGTCATCGCCTTTGGCGACATGCCCAACGATCTGCCCATGCTCGCCTGGGCCGGGCATGGCGTCGCCGTCTCCAACGCCCATCCAGACGTGCTTGAGCAGGCCAACGAGATCACGCTTTCCAACATAGAAGATGGCGTAGCTGCCGTGCTGGAACGGCTGATTGCCGAAGGCCGACTGCGCAGCATCACGAAGCCAGACAAGCCGCTGGTCCACAAGAAGACTCACCGAGGAGGAAAATCCGATGCCCATTGACGCCAGTCTCGTTGGCGCGGAATCGCCCGCCGAAACGGTAGAAGTCACCGTCGAGGCAATCCGCCAGTTCGCTGATGCCGTCGGCGACGATAACCCGATCTTCCACGACGAAGCCGCCGCCCGCGCCGCCGGGCATCCCGCGCTCGTGGCGCCGCCGACCTATGTCACGAAGTTCCGCCAGTTCATCTCTGCCTTTGCCATCGACCCAATCAAGATGCGCCTGCTGCACGGCGAAGAAGAATATAGTTATACCCGCCCGCTCTATGCTGGCGACAGGCTGACCATCCAGACGCGCGTCGCCGAGGTGCGCCAGCGGCCCGGTAAGGGTGGCACAATGACCTTCGTCACCCTGGAAACTACCGGCAAAGACGCCAGCGGCGCGCACGTTTATACCGGGCGCACGCTCGCTATTCTGCGCATCCCCGAAGAAGGAGATTAGCCATGACCACAAGTGCTGCGCAATTGACCGCCGGTCAACAACTCCCCTCCCTGGTCAAGCCGCCCATCACACGCGAGCAACTTAACGCCTATGCCGAGGCATCTGGCGATCACAACCCCATTCACCTGAATGATGACTTCGCCCGCATGGCCGGATTGGATGGCGTCATCGCGCACGGCATGTTGAGTATGGGCTTTCTAGGGCAATTCGTCAGCGGCTGGATGGGCACGCTGGAGGGCCAGCCCAGCCTGGCACGCCTCAAGGTCCGTTTCTCCGCAATGGTCAAGCCCGGCGATGTTCTCACTTGCAAAGGGACGATCAAAAGCATCGAGCAGCACGAAGGCCGCACACATGTCACGCTGGACGTCTGGGCCGAAAACCAGCGCGGCGAGCGCGTCACCGGAGGCGATGCCGAGGTGATCGTCGCCTGAGCAGCCTGCTCAAATGCCAGCATGCTCTGATTCCTCAGTCATCCATAGCTCCGAATCGTTGGAGCGTTCAGAAGGGTGGGCCTCAATAAAAATCTGTGTTGCTCCTGGTATCTTCTGGCGGATCGCCTGCTCGATGCGCTGTATTGCCTGCTCGACCTGATCGGTGTTCAGTCCATCGACCAGATGAACCTCCGCCGTGATAAGGGTGTTCTCTGGCCCCAGGCGCATCGTCAGCAGGCGATAGATGCCCGTCACCTCTGGCAGCGAAGTGATGATCTCGCGCAGGCGCTGGCGATCCTCCCTGGGCAGCGCCGCGCCAATCAGGAGGTCGCGCGAATTGGAACCTATTATCACGGCAACAACGAGCAGCAAGATGCCAATCCCGATAGAAGCGAGGCCATCGAAGATGCGCTGGCCGGTAATCTCTGAGATTGCCAGGCCGCTGCCAGCCAGCACCAGGCCAATCAGCGCCGCCGTATCCTCAAAAAATGGCACTTTGATGGAAATATCGCCCGTCGTCTTGAAATAGCGCCAGAAGGGATCGCCATCTTCCCGCGCCGCCTGGCGTAGCTGGTGGATTGTAATCGTCAGCGACGACGACTCAAATACAAACGACGCGCCCAGCACCGCGTAGCTGATGAGAAATGATTGATCCTCTTGCCCGGAGTTTGTGATAGTTCGCACTCCAAAGTAGATCGCAAAGAGACCCCCGGCAAAGAAGATAAAGACGGCAGCCACAAACGACCACAAGAAGCGATCCTTGCCATGCCCATAGGGATGCTCCTCATCGGGCGGCTGATGCTCCAGGCGCAGACCGATCAGCAGGAACACCTCATTCATCGTATCGGCGATAGAATGCGCGCCCTCAGCCAGCATCGCAGAGCTGCCGCTGAGAAATCCGGCCCCAAACTTTGCCAACGCGATCAGCACATTCACTATCAGCGCCCCATAGATGGCAAGCTTCGTTCCCTCTTGCTGCGCCCCACCTCGCCTGGAGCCACGCTTCTGCTCCTGCTGCTGATTATCCCCGGAGGCGCCTGGCTTGCCCCGCTGCTGATTATCGCTCCTGGAGTCGCCTCCTGCCATACTCATGTGTATTTCCTTCCTAAATCAACAAGCCAGGTGGCGGCCCTTCGGATACCCTTCCGCTTCATCTTGCAGACACCACGCCATCCCATATGAACTTTATATCGGCTGATCCCATCCTTGCTGGCGCATGGCACAGGGCTTGCTCACCCTTGACAGGGGAACGCGAAAGTCATATAATCCCAATGAAATCCGATGAAATTACTCAGATTTAGAACCCTGCCGCTGCTGGTTATTGGCGGCATCATCAGGAATAAGGAGCGACCTTCATATGTCTGAATTGGTCACGACTGAACTTGAGCAGTATGCTGCTGGCTTCGCCATGCCAGAGAATTACCTCTTCAAGTCCGGCAGAGGACTTTCCCAAGAGATTGTGCAGAAGATCTCGGAGATGAAGGGCGAGCCTGCCTGGATGCGCCAGTTCCGCCTGAAGAGCCTGGCCCACTTCCTCAAGCGGCCCATGCCCACCTGGGGCGCGGACCTCTCCGGCATTGACTTCGACAACATCTTCTACTACATCAAGCCGATGCAGAACCAGGGCCGCACCTGGGAGGACGTGCCCCCCGATATTAAAGAGACTTTTGATCGCCTGGGCATTCCGCAGGCCGAGCGCAAGTTCCTGGCCGGCGTCACCGCCCAGTACGAGAGCGAAGCCGTCTACCATAAGGTGCGCGAAGACCTGGAGAAGCTGGGCGTCATCTTCACCGACATGGATACCGCCCTGCGCGAGCATCCCGACATCGTGAAGCAATACTTCGGCACCATCATCCCCTACACGGACAACAAGTTCGCGGCGCTCAACAGCGCGGTCTGGAGCGGCGGCAGCTTTGTCTACATCCCCGAAGGGGTCAAGGTAGAGATTCCGCTGCAAGCCTATTTCCGCATCAACGCCCAGAACATGGGTCAGTTCGAGCGCACGCTGATTATCGCCGCGCCCGGCTCCTATGTGCATTATGTCGAGGGCTGCACGGCGCCGACCTACGCCTCCGATAGCCTGCACAGCGCCGTCGTCGAGATCATCGTGCAGAAGGGCGCGCGCGTGCGCTACACGACCATCCAGAACTGGTCGAAGAACGTCTACAATCTGGTGACGAAGCGCGCGGCGGCCTATGCAGACGCCACGATGGAATGGGTGGACGGGAATCTTGGAAGCAAGGTCACGATGAAGTATCCCGCCGTCCTGCTGATGGAGCCGGGCGCGCGCGGCGAGATTCTCTCGGTCGCTTTTGCCGGCAACGGCATGCACCAGGATGCTGGCGCCAAGGTCACGCACCTGGCCCCGCATACCTCGTCGCAGATTCTCTCGAAGTCGATCTCGAAGGGCACGGGCCGGGCGTCCTATCGCGGCCTCGTCCGCGTGAACCCGAACGCGCATCACTCCAAGTCGAACGTGCGCTGCGACGCGCTGCTCTTGGATGAAGAGGCGCGCACCGACACCTACCCGACGATGCGCATCGAGAACAGCCAGGTCGAACTCGGCCACGAGGCCACCGTCTCCAAGGTCGGCGA
>JBJKSJ010000270.1:0-4528 GCA_046704085.1 Ktedonobacterales bacterium
AGTATTGATGCTGGACCCCCACCGACGCCTTCCCTTGCTTCGGCAGGCCCGTATCGTCCAGCACCAACACGCCGTTCGCCGGACTACGGTCCACCAGCAGCCGCACGCGCTGCTCATCGAGGGCCAGCGGCTCCCAGGCGGCATCGGTCAGGAGGTGCTGCAACTGCTCCAGCGAGGTATTGGCTACCGCCTGGGCGATGGTTTCACAGTTTTTGCGCGGCAGGTCCGTCAGTAACCCAGTGACGTAGCGCTCCAGCGACTGGCGACTCGTGGCGCGGCGAAACAAGGGGGCAAACGGTGCCAGGAATGCTGCCAGTTCTTGCAACGGATCGGGCGAGCCCTTGGGCAAAGTGGTATTGGTAGCGAAATCGGGTGAGCTGCCATCTGCTAGAATAAAGAGGGCACTTGTCATCCCACAAGCCGAGCAAGAGGCCAGCCATGTCGATGAACCCCCAACCGAACCCTGACATTCCACCAGACACCGTTCGCGTCGCGCGTGCTGCTTTTCCCAAGGGCAATCTCTATATTTGGTTGCGTGACAGCTTAGGCACGATTTATCAGGGTGCCCTGTTTGCTGATCTGTATCCTGAGCTCGGGCAACCAGCCTACGCGCCATGGCGATTGGCCCTGGTCACCGTCTTCCAGTTCCTAGAAAATCTGACGGATCGGCAGGCTGCCGACGCGGTACGCAGCCGCCTTGATTGGAAATATAGTCTCAGCCTGGAGTTGACTGATCCAGGCTTTGATCACACCGTCTTGAGCGAGTTCCGGACTCGTCTGGTGGCTGCGAGCGCAGAGGAGCGGTTCTTAGAGGCAGTGTTGACGCTGTGCAAAGAACGTGGCTGGCTCAAAGCGCGCGGGCGCCAACGCACTGACTCGTGCCATGTGCTGGCCAAGGTGCGCGCCCTCAATCGAGCGGAATGTGTGGTGGAAACGCTGCGCCACGCCCTCAATATCCTGGCCGTTGTCGCGCCTGACTGGTTGCGAACTCAGGTACAGCCAGGGTGGTTGGAGCGCGACGGACATCGTGCTGAAGAATATCGCCTTCCTTCAGGGACGGACAAGCGCCAGCAGTTCCTGTATCAGGTGGGTCAAGATGGGTGGGGGTTGCTGGCTGCCATCCAAACCGACCCTCAAAATCACTGGATGCTCTCTATCCCAGCCGTTGTTACCTTGCAGGGCGTATGGAAACAAGACTACTTGCCTCCCGAACAAGGCGGAACGTCGATCCCTGACGAGGAGCGATTGGACGCAGCCAAACTCTACTTTTCTCCGTACGATCTGGATGCCTCCGCCGCCAAGAAGCGCTCCACGTATTGGATTGGTTACAAGGTGCATTTTACCGAAACTTGCGATGAGGATCTCCCTCGGCTGCTCACGCAAGTGAGCACGACCATCGCTCCTATGCCCGATCGCCACGCGCTTCCAGAGATTCACGCGGTGTTAGAGCACCGGGAATTACTCCCAGAACGCCATCTCGTGGCTGCAGGATACACGGATGCCGAAGCGTTAGTGGCCAGCTAGCAGGACTATCAAGTGGATCTAATGGGTCCAACGGCGAAGGATTATCGGTGGCAAGCACGGGAACAGAACGGGTATGCTTTAGCCGACTTCTCGATTGACTGGGAACACCAGCAGGCAAGCTGTCCGCAAGGGCAGATCAGCAGCAGTTGGACGCCCACCTGGACGCGCAACCAGGAGATCATCAAGATCAAGTTTGGCTTTGCCACGTGTGGTGGCTGTCCGGTGCGCGCTCACTGTACCAAGACCAAGCGGCGAACCCTCTCGGTGCGGCGACGAGAGGCGCATTTCGCCTTAAGAGCAGCTCGTCAGCGCGAGCAGACGGAGGAGTTTACGAAAGCGTATGCTCAACGAGCCGGGATAGAGGGCGTCCACGCCCAAGGAGTCCGGCGCATGGGGTTTGCGTCGTTCGCGCTATGTTGGCGAACCCCGCACCCATCTGCAGCATGTCGTCACGGCAACAGCTATGAATGTCTGCCGGTTGCATGACCACCTGGAGGGTATCCCTCCATATGCCACCCCGCTCTCGCACTTCGCTCGCTTCATGAAGGAGGTTGCTTGAGGAGAGGATCGATTTCGCCACCAATACCAAAGTGAGTGTCTTCATCCAGTTATCGTATCACGAAACTAACAGAGTAGTATTAATTAGCCAAAACTGACGTTCCTGTAGGGTTAGAGGAATGGCTCTCTTGGAATGGATGACCGCTCAGGAAGGCTCTCGCTCGTGTCCTTCAAGTCCACTGACCGCGCGATCGGCGGTCAGGCACTGTGCATCCGCATCGGCGGGTATGGGTTCATCAGCAGCGAGCAAGCGCCTCAGATAGTCATTGAGAAATAGGCCATGGGGATCAAGCCTGGAACGAATCCGCCGGAAATCCTGCCAGCGCGGATAGAGCGCGG
This sequence comes from Ktedonobacterales bacterium, assembly GCA_046704085.1. GTDB lineage: Bacteria > Chloroflexota > Ktedonobacteria > Ktedonobacterales > DATBGS01 > DATBHW01. The sequence goes on from JBJKSJ010000270.1 coordinate 2,422, forward strand.
CCAGGTCGGCGGCATTCTGTGTGTGCATTTTGCCCCAATGCGGACGGCCCTGATAGCGTCTGAAGATCGCCTCAATCTGCTGGAAATAGGATTGATAGGCCATGCCGCGATACATATGCACGGCCAGATAGGCCGACTCGCGCTGGTAGGCCGGGCTGAGCCACATGTCATCCGAATGGACAAAGCGACATTCTACCGGGAAATGCACCGCGAACTGCTGCTGCTCGATGCATGCCTGAATCTCGCCTAGCACGCTGAGGAAGTGTTCCGCCGGAATATTGTACTCCATCTCCTGGAAGCGCACCAGGCGCGGCGTAGCGAAGACGCGATGGCTGTAATCTACCTCATCCACTGAAGCAATCGCCCTGGCTGAAAACCTGCTGACGGACTGAGACAGGCGTGGGACGAGTCGGCAGCACTCAGAGAGCAGCCAGTACGCGCCATTTTCCAGTACGATCTTGTTGAACGTCCCCCAGAGGTTGCTGCCAGTCGATGGCGCGTCCGTCTCGTTGAGAAACTTGGCCTGCACCCATTGCGTATAGGGCAACCAGAAGAACTCAAAGTGGCTATTCTCTTGCTTGTAGCGTTCCAGGTTGGCGAGGCAGTCCGCCAGTCGCTCACGATGGCTCTGAAAGCGCAGGCGCTTCGCTGGAACCACGCGCAAGGTGACTTTCGCAATCACCCCAAGCGTTCCGAGCGAGACCTGCGCTGCCTTGAAGACATCGGGGTTACGCTCCTCAGAGCATTCCAGCAGTTCGCCGGAGGCCGTCACCAGGGTCAGTCCCTTCACCTGCGTGGAGAGCGTGCCAAAACGGATGCCCGTGCCGTGCGTGCCGGTGCTGATCGCGCCTGCAATACTCTGCACATCAATATCGCCCAGGTTCTCTTGTGCCAGGCCGCGTTCGAGGAGCAGATCACCCAGCTTCTTGAGCCTGGTCCCGCCCAGCACCGTCACGGTCTGCTGTTCGGAGTCAACAGATTCGATACCCTGCAACGCATCCAGAGACAGCAGCATATCTTCAGTCTGGACCAGCGGTGTAAACGAATGGCCGGAGCCAACGACGCGCACCTGGCGTCCCTCGCGGCCACAGGCGCCAATCAAGCTAGCAAGTTCATCAACGCTTCGCGGCTGAGCAGTCTGGCGTGGCCTTCCCTGCACAGAGCCGGACCAGTTCTGCCAGCGTTTTCCCTGCCCGGTACTCATGGATCACTCCTCATGGAGCTTTTCTTTGGGTAGCTGCTCTCCTGGCGTCACTGTAGCAGAAATGGCTGGCGAATACAAGCTATTTGGGTTCTCGCTACCATGCCTCCTCGGTGATGGTGTTCTCCGAAAAGGGTGCTGCCGTCGATGCCCTAGCTGTAAGCCCACTTGAGGACTGTGCAGGCCCGCAGCGTCACCCATTTGCTCACGTGCCCTGGCGGCTCCATCTCGCCCCACGTCTTGCCGGTGTAGGCATGCTGGTTCTTCCAGCGACCAGATGTATCTTGCTGGCTGAGCAGCCAGGTCAGAGCCGCGTGCAGCCGGGCATCTTTGGCGAAGCCTAACTCACACAGAGCGCTCAGATTCTGGAGGAGATCGGCCTCATAGCCGACCGGGAAGCCGAGTTTGAACCAGAGGGGACTGGGCTGCGTGTTGCCCCATCCCATCGGGTAGGCCGCCGTAACTGGGTCGCAACTGAAGAGGAAGGCCACCCCTTGCTCAATGGCGCGCTCCACCTGGGGAGTCCGCGCTTCGGGTGGAATCCGGGCGAAGGCCAGCAGTTCCTTGATGGCGCCCCATGCGCAGGGAAGCTGGGCGTTGGACCCACAACTAAAGCCAGGTCCACTCGTCCCTGAGCGGTAATACGGGCTGCCCTCTTCTCCGGTGATCGCGCGGGCGGCCCAGTCAATCGCGCGCTGCACGCGCTCATCCTGGAGCCACCCAAAACCGATCAGCGCCCGGAGCAGGTTGCCATTCAGACAATGGATCACGAGCGATGGAGGTGGGGGAACTTCTTCCCGGCTCCCCCCCTCCCAGGAGGCAAATCCCCCCGTCCTGGCCTGAGTGTGAGCAAGAACATACTCGCAGGCTCCCTGTATCCTGGGGTCTGATCCATCGGCTCCAAGC
>JBJKSJ010000271.1:0-15005 GCA_046704085.1 Ktedonobacterales bacterium
CCTCAGCCCAGTATTAGCAGAATGGCGCACGACCTTGATCTTGGTAATCCTTCGGCCTCTGGTAGAAAGCACCGTTAAGGTGAGACCTTGATAGTTGATTTCGTCCCCCACGCTGGGGATTTTATCCAGTTGTGTATAGACAAAACCGCCCAGGGTATCATAATCCTCATCGGTGAGTTTCATGTCCAGTAGTTCGTTGAAGTCGTCGATGCTGATTTTGGCATCGACGATATATTCATTGTCGCTGAGCTTCTCGTAGAGGACTTCTTCTTTGTCGTACTCATCCTGAATGTCGCCAATGATCTCCTCGACGAGATCTTCAATTGTGACCAGGCCAGCAACGGCGCCATATTCATCAACCACAATCGCCATATGCACGCGCTGATGCTGAAGTTCGTGGAGGAGGTCATCCAGTTTCTTCGATTCCGGGACGAAATAGGCCGGGCGGACAAAATCACGTACCTTGCCCTGAAGGTTGCCCTGGCGCAGATGACGTAGGAGATCCTTGGCATACAGCACACCGATGATGTTATCGATGGTGTCTTCATAAACGGGAATACGCGATTGCCCGCCTTGCATGATGAGGTTGACGGCTTCTTCGAGGGTGTCCTCGCTCTCCAGTGTGACCATATCGATGCGTGGCACCATGATCTCACGCACGGGGCGATCCCCCAACTCGAAGATGCTGTGGATCATCTCGCGCTCTTCTTCCTCGATGACGCCCTCTTCTTCACCCACCGTGACCAGCATACGCAGTTCATTTTCGGTGACGAATGGCCCGCGTCGGCGCACCTGGCCGCCTACGAGGCGCACCAGCGAGGAGGTGATGACGCTGAGAAACCAGATGACTGGGGTCAGAAGCCAGGCTGCGCCACGCACCGGATTGACCAGGATGCGCGCCCAGCGTTCCGGGTTCTGGACGGCTGCCGTCTTGGGGGTAATCTCGCAGAAGATCAGGACCACCAGGGAGGTCAGAAGGGTTGAGAGAAGCTCGCCCCAGTTTGCGGAAAGTTGAATTGCCAGGACTGTTGCCAGTGTAGAGGCGACAATCACGGCCACATTATTGACAACTAGAATGGTGGTGAGGAACTTGTTGGGTTCGGCCAGCAGTCGCTCGATGTGCTGAGCAGTTGCGTCACCTTCTTCCACCAGATTCTTGATTTTGATGCGGCTGACGGAGGTGAGCGCCGTTTCGGCGGCTGATGAAGTGGCCGAGAAGAAGAGCGCGATGAGAATACCCAAAAGTTTGAGCCACTCACTGGTGGTGAATCCAGATGTGGCGGCGTTATTCTGAGTGGAAGTGGCAAATGATGCCAAAAAGACCAGACCAGGGTGGGCGCTCAAGGTGCTATGGATGGCGAAGAACGCGCCTATTGAACCTGATGAACCAATACTCTCCATAGAGATCGCCTACTCCTCTCCCTCTCCAGGCTCTGCTGTGCTGAGAGGCGCCGAGTGCGAGGGTGCGCTGGAGTTGAAGGGGTCCTGTGGGTTGGCAGGTGTGCCGTTCCCACCAGGCTCCTCGCTCTGCTCACTCGCGGAGGCGGCATGCGGAGTGGCGCGTGTTTCTCCTTCCTTTGTGTGGACGCGACGAATGGGGTGGGCCGGCACGCCAACTACCAGGATTCCCGGCGGGACATTGTGGTTGACAACAGCGCCCGCGCCGGTTGCTGCGCCATGCCCGATACTGACCGGCGCAACAAAGAGCGTGTCGCAGCCGATAAACACATCGTCTTCGATGAACGTTTTCTTCTTGATTGGTGTCCCGTCATAGTTGCAGGTAATCGTGCCTGCGGCGATATTGACGTTTTCCCCAACGGTGGCGTCACCCATGTAGCTGAAGTGGTGCATCTGTGTGCCCGCGCCGATGAACGATTGCTTGACCTCGGCGTAGTTGCCCAGATGGACGCCGCTGGCAAGATGCGCGCCTGGTCGCAGATGGCTCATTGGCCCGACGTGGACGTGCGCTTCGAGCCTTGCCTCTTCCAGCCAGGAGCCGGTGACGACGCAGTTGTCGCCAATCTGGCTATCGCTGATGACGCTCTGCGGGCCAATGACGCAATCGCTGCCAATTGCTGTGCGCCCGCTGATCGTTGTACATGGCCGAATCACGGTGTCCTGACCGATCTGGACGCTGGCATCGATATATGTGCTGGCCGGGTCGGTGATCGTGACGCCGCTGAGCATGAGGCGTTCCAGAATGCGGCGGCGCATCATCTGCTCGGCCTCGGCCAGTTGTACCCGATCATTGACGCCCATGACCTCCTCCAGCGGCGCGCTCACCGTCGGGATGGTGTGGCCCTGCCTGGCGGCCATCTCGACCAGATCAACCAGATAATACTCCCTGCTGACGGGATTGCGCTGCACATGGGGCAGATGCTCCCAGAGCCAGACGGCGTTGATGCAATAGATGGAGGCGTTGACCTCGGTGATTGCGCGCTGCTGGGCGCTGGCGTTCTTCTCCTCAATAATGGCGCTGACGTGGCCCTGTTGATCGCGCAGGACGCGCCCGTAGCCAGTTGGATTCGGCGCCTGAGCAGTGATGAGGGCAAGCGGGCTGGCGCTCTGGCTGGCAGCGTCGAGCAGCGACCGCAGGGTTTGAGCGGTCAGCAGCGGCGCGTCGCCAGGCAGGATCAATATATGGGAAGGCAGAGGAGCCAGCGAGGCCAATGTCGATTGGGCTGCCAGCACGGCATCGGCAGTGCCGAGTTGCTCAGCCTGGCTGGCAAAGTGGCAGCGCCCAGCAAATGCGGAGCGGGTGGCGTCGCTTTCGGGGCTGACGACGACAACGATGGGTAAAGGGCCATTCAATCCCTCACCAGGCTCAGGGTTTTGAGCGCCTGGTGTTAAATCCTCGATAGCGGCCAGAGCGTAGTGTAGAAGCGGGCGACCGGCCAGGGGATGAAGCACTTTGGGCAACCGAGAACGCATCCGCGTGCCCTTCCCGGCTGCCAACACCAGGGCAGCAAGTCCACTCATGATCGCAGTGCGCCTCTCAGGAAATAGCCCAGGAAATAGCAGGGGCTGGGGTGCCAGGATTCGAACCTGGGATCGCGGATCCAAAGTCCGCTGCCTTACCGCTTGGCCACACCCCAATAAATTGGCTGAGTCAATGTTTGTCTGGCTCTCATGTATAGTATCTTATTGTTCTGGGCATGTCAAGATGCCTGGCTTGGTTTGATGCTTGATCGGTTGGCGCTGGTGAGTAGCTTAACAGTTGCGCCAGGCGGCTCGCCCGTGTATACTAAACCCAAGAGGTTGCATCTATTTCTCTGCGTTCGGCGCCGTTCTCCATTGAGAACCGGCACGGACCGGGGCATGTTTTCGAGGAATCACTGCATGGGTTTGGCACAACAACCCGCGTTTGGAGTACCACGTCCCCGCGAAGAGTGTGCTTTCTGTCAACGGCAGAAACTCAATGCTATCCTGACTGAGAGCCAATCATTCTTTCTGCTAGCCGATCACGCTCCGCTGATTGAGGGCCATATTCTGCTTGTTCCTAAAGCTCATTATCGCTGCTATGGTGAGCTATCTCCAACGTTGGAGGAAGAGTTCCTGCGGATGAGGGCCAGGGCGACCGAGTTTTTGGGCCAGGCATATCGCCCGCCGGTCTTTTGGGAGCATGGGGTCTTTCACCAGACGGTCTATCACGCTCATCTACATTGCTTTCCTTTTGGACCGCTTCAGCTTGATCTCTCGGCTTATCATCCCTATCCGGTACATGGTCTGGCAGAGATACGTGCGTGGTTTCAAGAACGCGGGCAATATTTCTATTTTGAGCAGCAGCCGGGCGAGGGCCAATTATTTGTGCCCGAAGAGCTGCGCTATTTCTCTGTGTTGGGGGCACTGCGCGAAGGAGCAAATGCGCATGGCGCCTGGCATCCACCTCTAGAGCGGAGGTTGAATGGTTGGCCTAAGATTCAGTCGCTGATGCAGAAGTGGGCGGCTTTTTCCCAGGAAAAACTCCAAGAATAAGGATTTTCATCATCAGCCCTCGTTAGCAACGAGGGCGCACTACGTAAGGAGGGTTTGTCGATGGCGATCACATGTGTCGGGGTTGTTGGCTGCGGGTTAATGGGAAGTGGCATTGCTCAGACCTGCGCCCAATCGGGCTATGAGACAATGGTGTTTGAGATCAATCAGCAACTGCTCGATAAAGGGCTGGCGCGGATTCATGGCGCCTGGGAGATGCTGGTGGGCAAGCAGAAGCTGAGCGAAGGGCAGGCGCAGGAAGCGCGGGCGCGTCTGCGCGGCACGCTGAACCTGGAGGATTTGCGCAACTGCGATCTGGTGATCGAGGCGATCATCGAGAACATGGATGAGAAGCGCAAGCTCTTTCCACAGCTTGATCGCATCCTGCGGCCCGAAGCAATCATTGCGACGAATACCTCCTCGCTGACCATTATCGCGATGGCCGCCGTGACCAATCGCCAGGAGAAGATTGCTGGCCTCCACTTCTTTAATCCGGCTCCGGTGATGAAGCTTGTCGAGGTGGTGCGCACTATTGCAACCAGCGACGAGACCGTTGAGACGCTCAAGGAGTTTGCCCGGTCCCTGGGCAAGACGCCGGTTGTCGCCAAAGATCGGGCGGGCTTTATCGTCAATTTTCTGCTGATTCCCTACATGCTGGCAGCGGTGCGGATGTATGAGCAGGGGTTTGCGACGATGGAGGACATCGATACGGGCATGAAGCTGGGCTGCGGCTATCCGATGGGGCCGTTTGAGTTGCTGGATTATGTGGGGCTGGATACAACGCTCTACGCTGCGCAGGCGATCTACGATGAATTCAAAGACGCAATCTACGCGCCGCCGCCGTTGCTCAAGCGGATGGTGCTGGCCGGGCGCTATGGCAAGAAGAATAGCAAGGGCTTCTATAATATGGATGAGCTGTAGCTGACTGATGGGTCGTTTCCCTGCGAAGAACTGCTGAGGAAGAAGCCGCTGAAACGAACAACTCCCTGTTCGTTTCAGCGGCTTCTTCCTTGGTGCGCCTGTTATCTGCCGTGACAGAGCTTGTACTTTTTGCCGCTGCCACAATAGCAGGGATCGTTGCGACCAATGCGGCGCGGGTCCACCGGGGGCGTGGGCGCTTTGGCGGCGGGTTTGGCCCCGGCTTTTTGCGCCTGCTGTGGTCCGCGCGCTGCGGCCATTGCGGGCTGCTGCTTGGGCTTTGGCTGCGGTCCCTGGGCACGTGGCGCCGCAGGAACTGGCGTCTGTGCTTTGTGCCCGTTGTTTTGCTGGCCCGCTTTGCCATTGCCATTGCCAGCAGGCGCGGGCAGCATTTTGGGCGCGCGAGCGCCACTGGTGCTGTCTGATTTAGCCTGGCCGCTGGCGGCAGCAATCTGCTCCAGGTTGGTGCGCATGTTGCGCGGCAGCACCCTGGGCTTGGGCTGCTGCTCTTCAATTCGCTTCGTCACCTGCGCGCGCATGATCTGGTCGGCAACGTCGTGCTGGATGGCAAGTTTGAGGTCATCAAACATCTGAAAGGCTTCGCGCTGGAACTCGACTTTGGGGTCACGCTGGCCGATGCCGCGTAGGCCGATGCCAGTACGCAGCACATCAATGGCGTCAATATGGTCCATCCAGAGCCGATCTACCACCTGCAACATGACGTAGCGCTCCAGCCAGCGCATGATTTCGTCGCCTTTCTTCTCGCCTTCGTCGGCGAATTCCTGGCGAATCTTGTCTTCCTTGGCGTCATACGCCTGATGGGCTAGTTCGATCAGGCTATCGATCAACTCCTGGCGCTTGAGAGTATTGAGGTTGTCTGGGAAGATGTCATCGGGCACTTCAAACCAGGGCTTGAAGACCTGGATCAATCCATCCAGATCCCAGTTTTCGGGCGCGTTCGCCTGCGTATGGAGGCCAACCTGACGCTCGATCTCAGCCTCGATCATCCCCAGAATCCTGGGGCGCAGGTCTTCATGTTCCAGTACCTTCCGTCGGTCGGCGTAGATGACTTCGCGCTGCTTGGCGATCACATCATCGTAGTCCACGACATTTTTACGGATGTCGAAGTTGAAGCCCTCGACTTTGGTCTGGGCTTGCTCGATGAATTTGCTTGCCAGGCCGCTCTCGATGGGCATGCTATCATCCATGCCAACCATATCCATAAGACGCGAGACGCGATCTGTGCCAAAGCGGCGCATGAGGTCATCTTGCAGCGAAAGGTAGAAGCGAGAGGAGCCAGGGTCGCCCTGACGACCAGTGCGGCCACGTAACTGGTTATCGATGCGCCGCGCCTCGTGGCGTTCTGTGCCAATGATGTGCAGGCCACGCAGGGCCATCTCGTAATCATACTGTTCATCGCGGCGCTGGTCGGCTTCCCTGGCGACAGATTTGCGCTGTTCCGGGGTAGCTGTTTCCGGGTCTATCTCTTTTTCGCTCAGCACCACGTCTTCCCACTGGCGCATGTATTTAGCATAGCGTTTTTTGGCCTCAGCCTCGGCTTTCTGGCGCTGCTCGCTGGTGGCCTTGTGTGGGTCGATCTCGCGCTCCTCGAAGATGTCTTGCAGATGCTGCTCGACGGTCTGGCAGGCACGCAATTGCTCGATGCGGAGGACACGCTGGCGGTCTTCCTCGCAGCGTTTTTTGGCCTCTTCGAGCGCATCGGCGCGATCCTCTTCAGTTGCCATGTCCAGATCGATGTCCCACTCGTGGAGGATGCTATCGACGAACTCGGCGGGATTGCCGCCCAGCACGATGTCGGTGCCGCGCCCGGCCATGTTGGTGGCAATCGTCACGGCGCCACTGCGCCCGGCGTTGGCGATGACGTGCGCCTCTTTTTCATGGAACTTGGCGTTCAAGACGCTATGCTCTATGCCCTGGCGATTGAGCTTCCCGCCGAGGTACTCGGAGAGTTCGACAGAGGTGGTCCCCACCAGCACCGGCTGCCCGGCATCATGGCGGCGTTTGATCTCTTCGACAACGGCGTCGAATTTGCCTTCCTCGGTCTTATAGATCAGATCGGCGTGATCCTCGCGGATCAGGGGCCGGTGTGTTGGGATGACGACGACATCGAGCTTATAAATCTTGTTCAACTCTTCCGCCTCGGTGAGTGCCGTGCCGGTCATGCCCGCCAGTTTCTTATAGAGACGGAAATAGTTCTGGAAGGTAATGGTAGCAACAGTGCGGCTTTCGTTTTGGACCTTGACGGATTCTTTGGCCTCAATGGCCTGATGCAGCCCTTCGTTATAGCGACGGCCAATCATCAGGCGGCCAGTAAACTCATCAACAATAATGACCTCGCCATCTCTGACGATATAATCTTTATCTTTTTTGAAGAGCGCGTGTGCTTTGAGCGCATTGTCGAGATAGCGCGTCAGGTTCATATCGGCATAGATGTTTTTGACGCCCAGCATGCGCTCCATCTTTTCGATGCCGGAGTCCAGAATCGCTACGGTGCGAGACTTCAGATCAACTGTATAATCCTCCTCTTCTTGCAGGCGAGGAACCATCCGGGCGAATCGAGCGTACATCTCGGCGGATTCTTCGGCCTGGCCGGAGATAATCAGCGGGGTGCGCGCCTCGTCGATCAGGATGTTGTCTACTTCGTCCACAATGGCATAGTTGAGCGGACGCTGGACACAGTAAGCGAGATCGGGAGCCATGTTATCGCGGAGATAATCAAAGCCGAACTCGTTGTTAGTGCCATAGGCGATGTCGGCCTGATAGGCGGCGCGGCGCTCTGGCCCCTGGGGGTTCTGAGAGGTCAGGATGACATCGACCGTTAGCCCCAGGAACTCGTGAATGCGGCCCATCCATTCGCGGTCACGTTTGGCGAGGTAATCGTTGACGGTGACGATATGCACGCCTTTGCCTGGCAGGGCATTCAGGTAGGATGGGAGGGTGGCGACGAGGGTTTTGCCTTCGCCCGTGCGCGCCTCGGCGATCTTGCCCTGATGCAGCACGTAACCGCCAATCATCTGCACATCGTAGTGACGCATGCCGATGGCCCGCTTACTGGCCTCACGCACGACGGCGAACGCCTCTGGCAGAATCTCGTCAAGCGCCTCGGCGGTTTGTTCGGCGCGCTCTTCGTCGCCCTCCGCGTCCTCAGTGGCGAGATCGATCATCTGGCGGAACTCAGCGGTTTTGCCACGCAAATCCTCGTCGCTGAGCTTTTCCATCTCCGGCTCCAGGTCACTTATGCGGGCAACGATGGGGCGGATTTTCTTTAGCTCGCGTTCGTTGGGATCGCCCATCATCTTTGTTAGAATGCTCATTGGTGGCAATCACCCCTTTATTTCGTGCAGCAATGCGACGATTTGGCGTCTCGCTCGTTGTTTGATTATAGGGGGAAGAGGCGCTCTTTCAAGAGAGGGCCAAAAGGGATACAGCCCTTTCTTCCGGCTTACGTTCTATCGACGAATGGGGAAGAGCAAGTGTCGCAGTCAGTTCCCCCCAATTCTCTGTCATTATAGCACACAACAGGTTCCAGGCAGGCAGAATGGTTGCAGTCTTTGCAGAAAAAGCTGGCAGGAGGGGTTGCTTTTTCAGAGGGGCTGCGTTATACTAAGCGGGCATGGGGTTCAGACAAGAGGCTACTTTTCATTTTTATGTATCAGGGAGTGTGGAGATGGAACTGATAGGGGTGCTTGATCTGTTTGAGGAGTTTCGGAGGTCGTCATGATAAGGCAGTTTTGTAGGAATATCGCAGGCATTTTCGGCGGCCAGGGGGGGGTGCGCAACCTCGCAGTTATCTTTATTCTTATTGCCAGCCTTCTGCTTTCGTGCTGCTTTTTGTTGGTCGCCGTCGCTGGCGGCACGCCTGGGACGGGGACAGCCAGTGCTACGCCCTCACCCCTGGTGAACATTCCAACGCCAACCCCCACGTTGGTAGCGCCGACGCCGACCACACCGCCGGCAACGCCGACACCCACGTCACCGTCGGCAACGCCGACGCCCACGTCACCGTCGGCAACGCAGCCGTCGCCGACGCCAACAGCAACGCCGCCCACGCAGCCGTCGCCAACCCCGACGACACCACCACCGACACCTACGCCGACATCGGTAGTGCCACCAGCGACACCGACGACACCACCAGTGACACCAACGCCCTCCAATGGGAAGACGCCATCTCCGACCGTTTGCGCAGGGACGCCAACCGGGAGTGTTCCCTGCAACGTTCCAGGTACTGGTGGCGGGCCAGGCAGTGGGCCACAGAGCGGTGTGGAGAATGGTGGCATGGTGGCGCTGGCGCTGGTGGTTCTGTTCTCGCTGGTGCTGGTCGCTGGTGGGGTGGTCGGAACGCTGCGCATCCGCCGCGCGCGTGGCCGCTAAGTGGGGAAGTAGCCAGGGTGGGTCTCTGCCAATTGACATTGCGGAGCAGGAGGTCAATGAGTGGCCTCCTGCTGTTGCTAGCGCGTCCAGAAGCCCTGGGGATCACATTCGCGGATGATGCGGAGTTCGTCAGCGGTAGGCGCCTGAGTTGGGGCAAGTTCAGACGCCAGGCGCAGCGGCCAGCCGGTGTTATCCTGCACTTCCTGGATGCTGCTGAAGGGGTGATAGGAGCGCAGGAATGCCTCGCCGGTTTGCGGATCGAATCCCAGCACTCCCAGGGTAGTGATGACGGCGCTGGGTCCACCGCGCGGCAGGCCGACGCGCTGCCGCCAATTGCCCCCCTCGCCGTAGCCCACGCTGGTGATAAAGTCAACGCGCTCGCGGAAGCGGCGCTTGTCGTGGGCCAGGATAACAGCTAGCCTTCCTGCCAGCGAGGCGATGTCGCCGCCGCCGCCGCTGCCAGGGAGTTTGACGGTTGGGCGCTGCCAGTCGCCGATGCGCGAGGTGTTCAGATTGCCGAAGCGATCTATCTCGGCCCCGCCGATGAAGCCCAGGTCTGCCCGGCCCTGGGCCATGAGGCCCATGACGTTGAGCATACGCGTGGCCCACTGGGCGCCAAAGATGTTGGGCGCGTCGCCCATGGTGTAGAGCAGTTCAGGCGCCGGGGTATCGCGTATTAATCCGTTTTCAAAGAGTCCGATGGCGCCGGGCGCGTGGGTGCGTTTTGCCAGCGCGAAGGCGATCAAAGGCAGGCGCATGCCGACAAAGACGACCTCGCCATCCCGAATCTCGCGCGCGGCGCAGACGACCATCAGTTCCTGGGGTGTATAATCCGGCATTTTGAGACCCTCCCTGTTGTTGCTCAATATCCGTAATCGACTGGCGCGGCATAGCGATGTTCTTTGACGCCCAGCATCTGCCAGCGTTCGGCGCCCAGGCGCGCCAGATACTCCTGGCGGTTGGCGATGCCTGTTACCCACTCCGCGAGCCATTGCTGAAACCCCTCGATGCTGCGCGTCTGCGCGTGATAGGCGCGGAATGCGGCATGGTCACGATTATAATAGCCCTGGACGGGTGCGGGATGCGCGCCGCCCGGCTCATGCACGACGGCCAGGACTTTCAAGGCGGGGGCCAGGATGCGATTGGGGTCACTCAGGATGGTCTCACGCGGCACGATCTCCTCTGCAACGAGGATGATGCCTTGCGCGGCCAGGGCGGCCTCCTCGCAGATGCCCAGGCAGCCCCAGACGTGGGCGTTTCCGTCACTGTCGGCGCGCTGGGCATGGAGGATGGTCACATCTGGCCGGATGGCAGGAACGAGCAGCAGTGGCTCGCCGGTCCAGGGATCGGTTCCCTGGCGAAAGGTAGGGTTCTGGCGGGGTATATCGCTGCCCAGGAGGGTTTTGGTGGGGAGATAGGGGACACCCAGCCCAGCCGCCAACAGGCTCAGCGCCATGCTGAAATTGCTGTGTTCCTCGACGCTGAGCGGGTGAGGAATGCCCTGCTCAGTGGCCCGGCGATAGCTATGTGCCAACCCTTCGCTGACGTTGCCAACCCAGGCGGCCTGGACCTTGCGCGCGCAGCCCGCGCCGATCAATTGGTCAAACAGCATATCAGAAATGGGGCCAATCAGCGTCAGATCGCGCCGCCGCTGGCGAATCAGCTCGTGACCAGCGGCAAAAGGAATCATCGCTTCCAGCGCCAGCCCCAGGGCTACCGACGCGCCATCTGGTACAAAGCGTTCAATCGCTTCGCGCATAGACATGAGCTTATTGGCAGGCATCAATTTCTCCCTCAAGAACTGAGCTATGCTTATCTGGTAATTGATTGGCGGTCATTGATTTTGCCATCGAGGGGATCGTTTCTCTAAAAAGGCGTTCAGACCCTCCAGGGCATCGGCAGTAGACATTACTTCGCGGAGATAGAGTTCGCTGATCTGGTCAAGCGCCTTGTCTGGCTCCTTTGCCTGAGTCAGTCCCAGAAGAAAGGCGCGCTTTGCCAGCGTCAGCGCTACTGCACTTTTATCCACCAGAGTTCCAAGGATGCGCTCTGTCTCGGCGGTAAGCTTGCCCGTCGGAGCCAGCCAGGTGACGATGCCCTGGCGATATGCCTGGAGGGCGCTGATACGTTCGGTCAGAGCGCCTGTCGCTCCAGTCCGCAGGGATGTATGATAGGCGAGGCCAGTCGCGCCCTCGCGGACGAACGCGCTATCCTCCTGCGCGAGCAGGAGATCACACGATGAGAGCAGGATGCACCCCAAAGGAGGGACTACGCCAGCGGCAATCCCTAGAATCGGCGCTCTGATGCGATTGAGGGCTGCCAGGACGCGCTCTTGCGCTACGGTGAGCGCGCGCTCGCGCACGCGACTCTGGCGGCTATCCACCAATCCTTTGCCTCCAGTATGTTCAGCGGCGCTGCTGCCGCAGGCCGTCAGGTCTAGCGCGAGGGCTTTGAGGTGTTGCGGCGCCTTCCAGGTATCAAGCTGGTGGGCCAGTTCCGCAAAGGCGGCGGCATCCAGAGGGGGATTGATGATCAGCCTGGCTATAGCCGCTTCTTCCTGGAGGCGCACCCGATGGATTGCTGGCGGTGTTGTCAGCGGCGTTGGCGTCGTGCTGGGCGTCGTAGAGGCCGACTCGAACGGTGTACTCATGGCGTTTGCTAGTCCGTCCTTATTCTCCGTAGTAGAGCTTTGCGAGCAGGGAGCCTCCGGGCATCCATTGCTCAATGACACCGCAGGTTTCGTATCCCAGCAGTTCATAAAGGTGTTGCCCCTCTGGCGTGGCAGTCAAGACTGCCAGCCGAGCGCCCTGGTCCCGCGCTTCCTGGAGTCCCTGGATGATCATGCGCCCGGCGATGCCCTGGCGGCGATATGCGCGCAGCGTGGCGACATGATAGAGGCCAGCTACTTCCCCCTGCGGCAAGAGTGCCATCGCGGCGGTCGGCTGGTCGTCCAACTCTGCCAGATAGATGCGAAAGCAGGGATTGATGCTGCACCAGCGCGACATCGGCCCGCGTGGAACGTCAAAGACGGTACAGATCACATTCAGCGCGCGCCAGCGGCCCTCCTCATCGTCTGGCGCTACCTGGCGAACGCGCACATGGGGATGCAGGCGAACTTTGGGTGACGGCTCCCAGCCATCCAATGGTAAGGCCATCGCTGTGGCATTGCCCCAGGGATACATCCCCAGCCGCCGCAGCTCGCCCCCCAGGCCGGGCGGGCTGCCATTTGGCGTCAGCCACCACTGAAATGGCAGGTGATATTTCCGATAGGGGGCGATGGCGCGCTCCACTGCCTGGGCGCTAATCGGTCCATTGGGGTGAAAGCGCAGGATGTTATTCAGCAACAGGTCTGGCCCATCAGGGGTGATGACACGCACCCACTCGGCGGTGTTTTCCACCAGCGAGCGCGGCGGCTCTTCGATGGCCCCAAGGGTCATCCAGGCCGCGCACCAGTTTGCTTCAACTGCATCGAGCGCCTGCACTCGATCCATTGCCTGTATCCCTGCCCTCGTTAGCCTTGCTCGCGTAATTTGTATCGCTGAATCTTGCCAGTTGCTGTTTTGGGGAGTTCTGGCACACATTCGATCCAGCGTGGATATTTGAACGCGGCCAGCCGTTCTTTGACGAAGGCTTTCATCTCATCGATCAAGGTATCGCTGGGGGTCTGTCCTTGCTGAAGGACGACATAGGCTTTGGGCTTGATCAGTCCGTCGGCATCCTTATGGCCGACGACGGCTGCTTCCAGGACTGCCGGGTGCATAATCAGGGCGGACTCAACCTCGACTGGCGAGACCCATTGACCACCCACCTTTAGCATATCATCTGACCGGCCACAATACCAGAAAAAGCCGTCTTCATCCTGATAGTATTTATCGCCGGTCTGAATCCATTCGCCCTGGATCGTCTGTTTGGTCTTCTCGTGCTTGTTCCAGTAGTAGGCGCAGGTGCTGTCGCCTTTGATCATCAGGTTGCCAATCTCGCCCTGGGGAACCGATTGGCCTTGTTCATCAGTCAGCCGCGCTTCATAGCCGGGGACCAGTTTTCCTGTACTGCCTGGTCGCACTTCGCCTTGCCGATTGGAGATGAAGATGTGGCAGATTTCGGTGCTGCCGATGCCATCGAGGATGTCAACGCCGAAGCGTTCTTTCCAGCGCCGATAGAGTTCGGCAGGAAGCGGCTCTCCGGCAGAGACGCAGACGCGCAATGAGGAGCAATTGAAGCGCTTTTCGGCGTCGGGGATCGCCAGCATCGAGGCATACTGCGTGGGCACGGCGTAGAAGATAGTCGGGTGATAGCGATCAATGACTTTGAAGAGGTCTTCGCCAACGGGGCGACCTGGATAATAGATGGCGGCGGCGCCTTCGGCGAAGGGAAAATAGAGGTTATTGCCCAGGCCGTAAGCGAAGAAGAGCTTGGCTCCCGAAAAGGTGATGTCATCAGGAGTGATGTGCAGGATGGGCCGGGCATAGAGTTCGATGCAGACGAGCATATCATGCTGGAGATGTACACAGCCTTTGGGGAAGCCAGTGCTGCCGGAACTGTAGAGCCAGAAGGCGGCGTCATCTTTGCTGGTTGGCGCGGGAGCCAGCACATCGGGGGCGCCTGCAATCCACTCGTCGAAATCGAGCAATCCTGTCTGCTCTTCGCCTGCATCCAGCCTGTTGCGCCCGACGACGACGATCTGGCGCACATGCTGTAATTCCGCGCGGATAGTGCTTATCTGAGGCCAGAGCGCTGTATCGACGAGCAAGACCTTTGCGCGACTGTCGTTGAGGATGTAGACATAGTCGGCGGGACGGAGCGAGGTGTTGATGGGGATAGGAACGGCGCCGAGCTTGATCGCGCCCAGAAATGCTCCGGCCAGTGGTGGGCCATCAAGCAGGAGGAGGGCAACGCGCTGCTCTAGCTCCACGCCCAGCCCGCGCAGGGCGTTGCCGATTTTGTTTGCCAGCGATTGGAGTTGGCGATAGGTCCAGCGTTGATCTTCATAGTAGATGGCGATGCGTTCGCCGCGCCCTTCCTCGACGTTGCGATCCAGAAAGGGATGGGCGGCGTTGTAGATGTCTGGGAGAACGATCTGGGGGACGTTGATCGAAACTGTCATAGCGATGACCTCCTCAATTCGACGGCGAATGACGTAGGCGGAGGGGCATTATTTATGAGTATAGTTCGCCAGACAAGCCGGGTCAAGAGGAAATTTGTTCCCCTGGTGCGCTCGAAGCCCTCCAGCTATAGAGACGGTGTGGGCTACGTGTGCTACGCTGAAAGGAGAGGAGGATGCGATGGCTGCGAGCAAGAAAGAGCGGATCGATCAACTGCTGGTCAAACGAGGGCTGGCGCCCAGCCGGGAGCGCGCGCGGGCGTTGATCATGGCTGGCCTGGTGGTGGTTGGTGGGCATGTCGTCGATAAGGCAGGTACGCTGGTGGCCGAGGATGTACCCTGTGAGGTGCGCGATAGTCGGGGAGCATTGCGCTACGCCAGCCGGGGCGGCCTCAAGCTGGAGGCCGCGCTGGATGCGTTTGGCTTGAGTCCGGCGGGGTTGACCTGTCTGGATGTGGGCGCTTCAACGGGCGGCTTCACTGATGTGTTGCTCCAGCGCGGGGCGCGCCTGGTCTACGCGGTAGATGTCGGCCAGGGGCAGCTTGCCTGGGAGCTGCGCAATGATTCGCGCGTGGTGCTGATGGAACGGACCAATATTCGCTATCTGGAGCAGGGGCCTGAG
>JBJKSJ010000272.1:0-4945 GCA_046704085.1 Ktedonobacterales bacterium
CATCAGCAGGATGCCATTGGGCTGCACACCAAACTGTTTGGCGATGCTTTGCAAGCTATCGCCATAATGTATGACATACCAGACAAACGTGATCTTGACGGTTGGGGTGGGCGCCGAGAAACCAGCAAAGCTGCTGAGGGCGTTCACGACTTGCAGTTCGGTGTTGAGCGGCGCCGCCGCCCAGGCAACTGATGTGACAGTCATAATGCTCAGTAACAGGAGGAGGATGAGCATGAGGAATGGGCGTGGACGCCGCGCGCGTGGGGAGAACAGGCTGTGGCCCAGCGCGCCGGGAAGGCGCGGTTTGCCGCTGCCGGGAACCATAATGGCCCCGGTTGCGCGGGCTTCCAGCGGTCCCTCCAGTTCGCGGCGCTCACCAGCAAGCCGCATAAGCGCCGCGCCGATGAAGCCTCGGCGGATAGGCGGCTGCGGCGGCTCCAGTTCAGCCAGCGCGCGCTCCTCAGCGTCTTCTGCGTACTCCTCCTCGGCTTCCTCCCCGGCTTCTTCGTCCCAATATGCTTCGCCTTCCGGGCCGAATTCGCCTGCGGCGTAGGTGTCTTGTTGCGCGTCGGCGGGATACTCGGCGCCTGCCTTGTCGGCAGCGTAGGTCGCCGCGCTTTCGGGGGCATCCGCTGCTGCGTCCCTGGCCGAAGCTGCATCCGTACCAGAATAGGCGGGGACATCTGCACTCGGCGCGGCGCCCATGTCTGCGCTTCCCTGGGTGGGGGCGGCGTAGCTTGCCGCTGACAGCTCTTCCTGGTCCCAGTCCTGCGCGTCGTAATGCGCGTCTTGCTGTTCCTGTAAAGCAGCGTCATCGCTCTGCCCGGCAGTTTGGCCCCAGCGACCTATGCCCCTGCGTAACATAACCTCTAACCTCGATGATACACAGCATTGCTCCTGGGTACTTTGACACAGCGCCTCTCCAGAGAGCCACTACGCCTTTTTCTCATCTATAGTCTAGCCAGGAAAGCGGAAAAGCGCAATTTTCTTGCAATCAGGCTAGTACCTTTGTACTGCCTGATACGTTCTTTATATGTTCTTGCGCGCGACCACCAGGATACGTTTGCGGTAGATGATGTAGGAAGGGTCGCTGAACAGGCCATGCGCCAGATCGCCCATCTCGGCTACCAGTTCGGTGCGGGCAGCGTCGAAGGCATCGTAGAAGGCGCGCTGCCGTCGCTCCCAATCTGGTGTCTCTTCATACGTCTCTACCACAAAGCCCGCCTGTTGAAGCAAGGCATGGTGATCGGCGAGTTGTGGTTGCCATCCTGGCGGCGTGATCGTGCAATCCCAGGTGGTGAACACAAGGCGCCCGCCTGGTTGGAGGATGCGCGCGATCTCGGCGGCTGCGGAGGGTTTATCTGGGAAGAGCCAGAAAGCGTCCACACTCATCACGCTGGTGAGGCTGGCGCTGCTGAAGCTGGTTGCTGCTGCATCACCTACTATGAAGGCGGCTCGCCCTGCCAGGCCAAACGCTTCAGCCCGGCGCCGTGCCTGCTCAATTGCCACCTGTGAAATATCGATCCCTACGAGCCTTGCCCCTGTCTCACGTGTGACCCATAGCCCAGGGCCACCGTGCCCACAGGCGATGTCGGCGAAGGTCTGGCCTGGTCCCACACGCAGTTCGTGGGCAATGCGACGGAGATCGGTTAGCGTCACAGTGCTGAACGGGTCGGCCTCTTCAGGATAATCGTCTCCATAGGCCTCGCGCCCAATGCGCCGCCAGGTCGGGCTATGCTGTAACGCCGAATAGACGGCATCGAAGCCTTCGGCAGCAGACTTCGCATTTTGCGATTGATTGCCGCTCCTGGTATCCACGCTTGTGCCCTCCCTTCTGGGCAACGGGATGGCCCAAAATCTTCTCAGCGTCAGAAGGTGGCTCTCTGCGCATAAAATGCTACCACATCGCTGGCCTGATGGATGACCCGCTCGCGCAGTTCCGCTGGCTCCAACACTTCCACCAGCGTGCCCAGGCTCAGCGCCAGGCCGCACGCCGCGTCGATAGTCTCGAAGACGGGGCGCAGGATGACCCAGCCCTCGGCATCTGGCGGGTCGCCTTGCGCGATCAGGGCGTGCGCGCCCTCGCCAAAGAACTGAGGCAGGATAGGAATGGCTGCTGGCGCAAAGCGCAGCGCGGCGGGATAGCGCGGCAGGGTTGAACGAAACTGAGCCAGCCAGTCGTTCCAATAGGTCGCCAGATCAAAGCCCTCCGGGCGCTCGAAGGTCGCATCGGTTAGCTCAACCGCCTGCACCCGCGAGACGCGGAAGACGCGCATCTCGCCCTCAACCCTGCTCACCAGATACCAGACACTGGCTTTGGCGACCAGCCCCAGCGGCTCGACCAGCCGCTCGATCATCTCGCGGCTGCGCGTGCGATAGCTCAGGCGCGCCTTGCGCTCCTGCCAGACGGCCTCTTGCAATGCGCGCAGGTGCGGGACTACTTCGCCATTGGGATTGTTCCAGGCGGCGGCATCCAGGTGCAGACGCTGGCGGGCGCGCTCGGCATCAGGCCGATGGGCAGAAGGCAGCGCGGCCAGCAACTTGAGCAGCGCGGCCTCCAATGCTCTATCCAGCCCCAGGTCGGCCAGCGGTTTGGGCACACCGGAAAGCAGCAGCGTGCGCACGTCCGCCTCGTTCAGCCCGGTCAGGGTGGTGCGATATTCTCCCAGCAGCATGCAGCCGCCGCCTGGCCCGCGCTCGGCATAGACGGGGATACCGGCGGCGCTGAGCGCCTCCAGGTCACGATAGATCGTCCGCTCGGAAACTTCCAGCTTCTCTGCCAGCTTCTGTGCCGTCACTCGCCGATGGGCCTGCAAGAGCAACAGCATCGCCAGGAGCCGATCTGCGCGCATAGGGAATCTCCTTTCTCACCTGTTGGTTCTCTGGTCCAAGCATAGCACACATTCCTGACAGAAGGCGTCAGGAATAGGCAGGTAAGATAGCTATGCTTGCATATCAAGAGTTTGGAGCGAACACGTATGGGACTGATGACCAATCGCGACACCGACCTGACCCCGCGCACGACGTTTGATGGCCCAACCCTGACCTTTGACTTCCCCGCGCTTCAGATAGGCGTCGCGGAATACGATGAGGGACCGACGGGCTGCACTGTGTTCCACTTCCCCGATGGCGTCGCCACTGCGATTGATGTGCGCGGCGGCATGGTAGGCAAGACGGGCGACTATGACTGGAACCACGCGATCTGCCTGGCCGGTGGCTCGCTGCCTGGCCTGGAGGCAGCAGCAGGTGTCAGCGCGGCGCTCTTCGAGGGGCATGATTACTCGCTGGAACGCTTCGGGCTGGTCTCCGGGGCGATCATTTATGACTATGGTTCGCGCGACAGCGTGATCTATGCTGACCTGGCGCTGGGGCGGGCGGCGCTGCTGGCGGCGCGTCCGGGCGTCTTTCCGCTGGGCAGGCGCGGCGCGGGCCGTTCCGCCAGCGTCGGCAAGGTCTTTGACTTTGTGCGCGGCGAGCCATCCGGCCAGGGGGGCGCCTTCCGGCAGGTGGGGCCAACAAAGCTGGCCGTCTTCTCGGTGGTCAACGCGCTGGGCGCCGTGCTGAACCGCCAGGGCAAGGTCGTCCGGGGCAACCGCGACCCGCTGACGGGGATGCGCGCGCATCCCGCCGAAGAACTGGAGCGTCGGCTGCTCAAGGGCGAGCCGACCGAGCCAGACTGGGGCAACACCACGCTGACCGTCGTTGTCACCAATCAAAAGCTGGACGCCCGGAGCCTGAACCAGTTTGCCCGGCAGGTGCATTCGTCGATGGCGCGGGTCATCTACCCCTTCCACACGCTGATGGATGGCGACGTCCTCTATGCCGTGACAACCAATGAGGTCGAGCATCCCACGCTCAGCGTGGCCGGGCTGGGCATGCTGGCCGCCGAACTCCTGTGGGATGCCATCCTGGGTATCTACAAAGAACGCTGAGGAGACAGACGATGCGTTATGCACTCGACCTGCCCAATTTTGGCGATTGGGCCAACCCGCGCACGCTGGCCGACCTGGCCCGCGAGGCGGAAGAGGCCGGATGGGATGGCTTCTTTCTCTGGGATCACCTGCAAACGGCTCAGCCGCTGCCGTTTGCCGATCCCTGGGTGGCGCTGGCGGCGATGGCGCTCAATACGCAGCGCATCCGGTTGGGAACGATGGTGACGCCGCTGCCGCGTCGCCGTCCCTGGAAGCTGGCTCGCGAGACGGTGAGCGTCGATCAGCTTTCTGGGGGGCGGCTCATCCTGGGTGTAGGCATTGGCATCAACCAGTGGCGCGAGTACAGCGCCTTTGGCGAATCAACCGATGACGCGCTGCATGGGGCCATGCTGGATGAGGCGCTAGAGGTACTTATCGGCCTGTGGAGTGGTGAATCGTTCAGCTTCCAGGGCAAGCAGTATCAGGTGCAGGATGCGCGCTTCCTGCCAACGCCCGTTCAGCAGCCGCGCATCCCCATCTGGGTGGCGGGCATGTGGCCGAACAAACCACCCTTCCGGCGGGCGGCGCGCTTGGATGGTGTCTTTCCCATCGGGCGCGACAGCCAGATGACGCCCGCCGATGTGCGCGCCATGCTGGACTATATCCGGGCGTATCGGACCAGCGCCGATCCTTTCGATGTCATTGTCGCTGGCTGGGCCTATGCACATGGGCAGGCGGCAGGCGATGCGCTGCTGGCCGACTATGCCCGCGCTGGCGTGACATGGTGGCTGGAAGGTTTCCTTGAGAATGACTCAACCGACGACGTGCGCGCCCGCATCCGGCAGGGTCCGCCGAACATCTAGCGCCGCGCCTTGCTCACGGCCCAGCGTAGTAGAAGACGAGGTAGCCGGCCACGTTGGCTGAGGTGTAGCCCGCGAAGCGTGGATCGCCGCTGGCGATACGCTGGCTGATCTGCTGGAGAACATGGCGATCTACCTCAGCAGTGGTCAGGTCAAAGACGTAGGCGGGATGAG
>JBJKSJ010000273.1:0-4463 GCA_046704085.1 Ktedonobacterales bacterium
GGGCCAATCTCTTCCACTTCAAGCCGGATGATCTCTTTAAGTTTGATACCAGCATTGGTGTTGGTGCCGGCACCAATGATGGCATGTTCATATCCCTTAATCCAAGCACCGATCCCGTTATCCAGGCCGGGGTTATTACGCACGAGGCGATGGAAGTGTATTTTGTACAGGCTGATGGTGCAAATGGCGGTTCTTTGCAAATGGACTATATAGCTGATTATGCGAGGGGGCAAGTACAATCGGATATTGATCATGCGATAGGTGGCAATTCTAGTACCACAGAAGCCTTTGCGGACGCAAACTATGAACAATGGAAGAATGATCCAGACCCTAACGATGGAGGAAAGGGGTTTTATAGAGACAAAGTGGGTGAGGGGGAGGATGCGGGGACCAGTGACCTATGGGGGGAAAAGCCAGATAATAATTTTCTAGGCAATCCGATGGGACTCAACCTCAATATGCTCAGATGGGAGACCATCAATCCTAACGGAAACGGTTTGGACGGCTTGGGCAATGTTTGATCGAACAAGGAGGGATGGATGAAACGCTGCGTCTACTGTCAGGGGAGGGTGATCCCACTGGTTGGGCGCTGTCTTCAGTGTCATCGTCGCCAGCCCTCTGCTCATGCTCTTCAATTGGAGCGAGGCGAAGCACCTGGCGGAAGTTCGTCGAACTCGGGGCCACAAGAAGCGCAGCCATCAAACGAGTTGCATCCGCAGCTCCCAGCGGAATCCTCGCGGCGTCGCCTCTCACGGCGCACTGTGCTCAAGGTGACAGGTGTCTCGGGCGTGGCGCTAGGTGTGGGCGTGATCGGGCGCGAGATCTATCTGCTGGCGCAGATTCACACGCTCCTGACCTATCGCGGCCACACCGCCCAGATCCTGGCGGTGGCCTGGTCGCCCGATAGCCGGTGGATCGCCTCGACCAGCGGTGCTGAGGCGCAGGTCTGGGAGGCACTCAGTGGTCGGCTCCTGCACCGCTTCCCCGATGCACGGGGGGTCGAATCAGTCGCCTGGTCCCCAGATGGGGCGTACCTCGCCACCGGCTCCAATGATGGCACCGCCTCGGTCTGGCAGGTGACCACCGGCCACAAGGTGCTAATCTATCGCGGGCATGTTCAGGAACAAGCTCTTGCCACCATGGCCAAAGCTGGCTTGGCGGAGCAGGCAGAGCGAACCAGGATGCACCCAGCCTCAGGACCTCCCCCTGGGATCGAGAGCCTGGCCTGGTCTCCCGATGGCACCCGCCTGATCTCCTCTGGCTTCAACGGCACGACCCAGGTGTGGGAGGCGCTGACCGGGAAGACCCTCCTGCGCTTTGGCGGCGTGCAGGACGCTTATGACGATGGGGCGTGGTCCCCAGATGGGCAGCACGTGCTGATGCGTACCAAGCGCGGGATCGAGCGGCATGCGGCAACCACCGGAGTACTTGAGTTCACCTTTTCCATCGGGTTTGATGGGATCAATGGTCCTGCCAGTTGGTCCCCAGATGGCAGGCGCCTGGCGGCGCTTGCTGATACGGCGGTGGATCTCTGGGATGCGGCCTCAGGACGACAGGTGCTCAGCTTTGGGGACCAGAGCGAGATCGTCTTCAGTGCTGCCTGGTCACCTGATAGCCGCCGTGTCGCTTCGGCTGGGCAGGATCTGCGTGTGCGGGTCTGGAACGCGGCCACTGGGCAGACGGAGTTTATTTATCGAGGGCACCTGAACCCATTCAAACTGTTTTTCCAGGGGGATCTGCCGCCCAGTACAGATGAGGCCAGCCAAAGCCCGGGGTCACACCGCCCAGCCTCCGCAGCGTCCTTGCTCAAGAGTGCCAGAGCGCTGCTGCCCCAGGATACTGGCGGTTCTCCACAGGGGATTCTCGCGCTGGCCTGGGCGCCCAATGGGCGGTATATCGCCTCTGGGGGGTCAGATGCCACCGTGCAGGTCTGGCAGCCTGGATAGCTCAATGAGAAACCAGTCTTGGAAACAATTGATCGCTCTGCCGCTGCGTCACCTACTCACCAGGGGATACCTGGCTGCGTTAGCCGAAGATCGCTCGCTGATGGGCGGGAAAACAAACTAGCACTGGATGGACGGTCAACACATTTACGTGCTAGAATTGCAATTGCTCCATGATTTGCGTGAGGCACTGCGTCCCCTTCTCATCCTGCTCGCACATATACCTCAGTTCAGATGCTCCTGGTACAAAGAAGCCGTAACAGGTCTCCTGTGGGCACACCACCTCCTGTCACTCCACCTGCGCTGCCAGGGAGACAGGGCAGTGGCACTTGCCACTTTGCCCCCGCCAGCAGGGACGACCGTAATGGGGGAAGCGAGCGGGCTGATGAGCGAGTGCGTGAGACGTCATCAAGCCACTTGCTTCTCGGTTGGTATGGTCTCCTGCTGTTCCGCTTGGGCTGCTCCTCATGCTGGTGGCTGGGGCAGGTGGTGCCCTTGTCCCAGTACCGTTAAGAACGACAGCGCAGGCCGTTGTAGAAAGCAGCAGTAGTGATCCGCACACTGCATCGCGCTCTTGAACACTAGGTAAGGTAGGCCAGTACCCTTATGGAAGTCTCTGTGATTATTCCCGTCTTTAACGAGAAGGCCACCAAAGAGGTCATTGTCATTCAGGATGCGGACCTGGAATATGACCCTAAAGACCTGGCGGTGGTGCTCAAGCCCATCCAGGATGGCAACGCGGATGTGGTCTCTGGCGCGCGCTTCCTGGGTATCCATCGCGCCTTGCTCTTCTGGCACTCCCTGGGCAACAAGCTGCTCACGTTCATTACCAATATCCTCTCCAACAACATGCTGACTGCTATGGAAACGGGCGATACAGCCTTCCTGGCGCCAATCTTGAAGCGCATCACCATTCGCTCCCATCGGTGTGACGTTGAGCCAGAGATCACGGCGCAGGTCTTGAAGTGCCAGTATCGCATCTATGAAGTGCCGATCTATTACGCCGGGCGGGACTTGGCAATCACCAGGCCACCGTCTCCGCCAGCACCTGCACGACCTATGACCCCACCTTCGAGGCGCTGCCAACCAGCAGCACCAACGACCTGAACCAGAAGACCAGCACCAGCTATACCCAGAGCGCCGCCGGGGGCTTTGGCTTGTGGCCGACCGCCACGACCGATGCCAATGGGCAGACCACGAGCGTGACCGACGACGGGCTGGGGCGCATGACCAGCCAGACGCTGCCAGGAGAAACCAGCGGGGAGACCACGAGCAGCCAAACCTACACCGTTTTCTGCGGGGCCAACACGCCAGAGAGTCCCTGCCTGGAGGTGGATACCACCCAGCGGCTCGACAGCGCCACCACGGTCACGTCGCGCGCGTTCTACGATGGGGAGGGCCATCTGGTAGAGACGCGCACGCCTGGCCCCAACGGGCAGGATGTCGTCCAGTACTCCTATTATGACCCCTCCGGGCGGCAGGTCTTTGCGAGCAACCCCTACTATGTGACGGGCTATAGTGGCGCGCCAGGGGCCGGAGCCTATTCGATCCCTGACAGCACCCAGGTTGGGACGACCACCACCTATGTCACCCTACGCAGCACCACCGTCACCGATCCCTTGTCCAATGTCACCAACAGCAGTAGCGCCGTCGTCTGTAACCCTGGTGGACTGAACGACAGCGCCTGCTATGGGCAGGCACTCACCATCGATGCCAATGGGCATCAGCAAGGCGCCCTGACCGATGCCCTGGGCCGCACGACCTACGAGCAGAGTTACACGGGCAAGAGCAGCCCCTATCAGGTCTATGCCACCACGCAGTACACCTACGACTATCTGGGTGATCTCCTCAAGCTTCTTCAGCCCGACGCCATCCACACCACCACCTTCACCTACGATATGACAGGCCGCCAGACCGGCTCCACCGACCCAGACCTGGGAGCGACGACGGATCAGTATGATGCCGATGGCAATGTCCTCCAGGAAACTGATGCGCGCGGGCAAACGATCTACGCAGGCTACGATAGGCTGGACCGGCAACTCTGGCGTAATACCAGCACCAGCCCAAGCGGCGCCTATGTGACCTATACCTATGACCGAACCGTGCCCAATGGCTTCAACTGTGGGGGCATCAACACGGGCGCCAACGCCTTCGGGCATGTGACCACCGAAAAGGCCGAGAGCGGACCCGGCAACCGCTTCATCTATACTGCTTGCTCTGCTTACGATGGACGCGGCCAGCCGACGGCGGTCTACACCACGATCACCCCCACCAGCGTCGCGGGCGCCACCAACTTCAGCTACGATGATGCCGGCAGCGTCACGCAAGTGAGCCTGCCCAGCGGGGACAACAAGCAGTTCACCTACTCCGCCCAGGAGCGGCTGACGAGCGTGAGTGGCTATAACGCCACACTGGGCCAGACGCAGCCGTTGGTCTCCAATATCACCTACAACGGCGCCAGCGGGGCCGCAGGCGAGCCGGACTCCTACACGCTGGGCGGCACGGGCAACGGGTGTTAAG
>JBJKSJ010000274.1:0-8251 GCA_046704085.1 Ktedonobacterales bacterium
ATCAGGCCCAGATTGGTGGAATCCAGCCCCAACAAGCGCCAGTGGTCATCCAGCCGGGCATCGTTCACGCGCACCACCCGCTTATGCAGCAGGTCCACCACCTGCTTATCCAGCACCTCATCCACCAGGCGCACCTCGTCTGGCTGCGGCTGATCGGGCTGAAGCTCGGCGCGTGGCACACGCAGCGCGATGCGATCATGCTCCACGCTGCCCACCTGCGCGGGCAGCACGCGCAGCATCTGCTCCTCTGGCGTCTCCACAATCAACGCCAGCACGCTGGGCGCCGCGTCGGCAGTCAGACCGGCCTTCGCCACGCCCGCGTGCGCCAGCGCCGCCACATGCGTGGGCGGCGCAACCACATCCACGAGCTTGCCCACATGCTCGTTCCAGCTATCCTCGACGCTTTGATTCAGTAATTGGCTCAGGTATGGCATCGCTTTTGAGAGAAAGTCTTCTCCTTGTAGCTCTGGCACGGTCAAGCAACCGTGCTTTCGTCCTAGCCCGCGCAGGCGGGCTTCGTGGCGCAGCCTCTAGGCGCGGTTTTAACCGCCAGCCCCAGCGGCTAGTCGCCTGCCGTCAGCGCCTGCTCTCCCTCTAATGATTCCACAAATCCGGCGCGCCCATGCTGGGCAGCCGCGCCATATCCGTCCCTCGCCCCCTCCGAACCGGCCTCAACCGCACTGCCCCGAGTCGGCAGACTCGCGCCGCGCGCGTGCTTCAGGCACGCGCCCACAAAAGCGTGGAAGAGCGGCTGCGGGAGTGTTGGGCGACTCTTGAACTCCGGGTGAAACTGCGTCCCTACAAACCAGGGATGGTCGGCCAGTTCGATAATCTCCACCAGGCTGTTATCCGCCGAGCGCCCACTGACGACCATCCCCGCCTCTTCCAATCGGCGGCGATAGGTATTATTGAACTCATAGCGGTGGCGATGGCGCTCAAAGATAATTGGCTCGCCATACGCCTGCTGTGCCTTGCTCCCGTTCGTCAGGCAGCACACCCAATTGCCCAGGCGCATCGTGCCGCCCTTATCGGAGACCTGCCGCTGATTCGGCATCAGGTCAATCACCGGATTGGCCGTGTTCGGGTTAAACTCCGTACTATTGACATCGTTCACGCCCAATACCTCGCGGGCAAAGCCGATCACCGCCACCTGCAACCCCAGGCAGAGGCCCAGATAGGGCACATCCTCGTGGCGCGCATAGTTCGCAGCCTTGATCTTCCCCTCGATGCCCCGGCTGCCAAAGCCGCCCGGCACCACAATGCCATCCACCCCCTTGAGCAACTCGGCATACGCTGCGCCGCGCACCTCGATCTCTTCAGAGTTGATCCAGGTGATGCGCACGTCCACACCATGCGCCCACCCCGCGTGATGCAGCGACTCCACTACCGAGAGATAGGCATCGTGCAGTTCGACGTATTTGCCGACCAGCGCCACATCTACCACCGGCTTCTCGCGCTTGATCTGCGCCACCAGTTCGCGCCACTCCCGCAGGTCCGGCTCGTGGGCCTTGGATTGCAGGCGCAGCGCCTCGACCAGATACGCGCCCAGCCCGCGCTCCTCCAGCAGCAGCGGCACTTCATAGATCGTCTCGGCGGTGGTCATCGGGATCACCGCGCGCTCATCGATATTGCAGAATAAAGCGATCTTTTCACAGATGTCATCGCTGACGGGCACATCCGAGCGGCAGAGAATCACATCCGGCTGAATGCCGACCCTCAGCAGTTCTTTCACGCTGTGCTGCGTTGGTTTCGTCTTCAGTTCTTTTGTCGCCCCCAGATACGGCAGCAGCGTCACATGAATATAAAAGTCTTCATCGCGGCCCACATCTTTGCGCATCTGGCGAATCGCCTCCAGGAACGGCTCGCCCTCGATGTCGCCAACCGTCCCGCCCACTTCCACGATGACCACATCCGCGCCGCTCTGATGCGCCACATTATGAATGCGCTCTTTAATCTCATTGGTAATATGCGGAATAACCTGAATCGTGCCGCCCAGATATTCGCCGCGCCGCTCTTTGCCAATCACAGCGGCATAGACCTGGCCGGTGGTCACATTACTGGCCTGGCTGGCTGGCTCATCCGTAAAGCGTTCATAGTGCCCCAGGTCCAGATCGGTTTCCGCGCCGTCCTCGGTCACAAAGACCTCGCCGTGCTGATAGGGCGACATCGTGCCAGGGTCCACGTTGATATACGGGTCCAGCTTCATAATCGCCACCCGCAGCCCCCGGCTCTTCAGCAAGCGCCCAATAGAAGCAACGCTAATGCCTTTGCCAACGGACGACGCCACCCCCCCCGTCACAAAAAGAAACTTGGGCATCACCCGGCCCTCCTGACTGCCTCTGGTGGTTGAATGCCACGCGCGCATAGTCTTGACCCCCAACTACAAGATGATAAGGATAAGGCAAAAAGAAATCCCATGAAGCACGCCTCTCTGCTACAATACGCACCACGCGCCGATCCCACGCGGAATTACCCCAAAAATACTATAACGTCGCCTTAACAAGTCCTATGCCACGCCGCCCACTCTATGCCGCCCATGAAGAAGGGGTTAGGAACCCTGGTCGGTCCTAACCCCTGTAGTTGAGTGTGATCACCTGTGGTTCAGCGGGGAGGCTGCCCCGCGTCACCGCCAGTTTGGGTTGCGGTTCCACCCCCTCAACGCCCATCTCCCGACAGAACTTGTCTACCGGGTCCAGCCCCTCCACCTTACCCTCAGTGGCTGGAGTCGCGTAATGCATCGGGATGATGATCCTGGGGTCCACCTGACTGATCACCTCGCTGGCCTGCGCCGCGTTGATCGTATTTTTGCCCCCGACTGGCACGAGCAGCACATCCACATCGCTCATCTCCTCGCGCTGCTCATCGGTCAGCAGATGCCCCAGATCGCCCAGATGACAGACAACCACATCATCGATATGCAGCAGATAGAGCGTATTGCGCCCCAGGCGCTTGCCGCGCTGATCATCGTGATAGGCGGCCACCGCCGTAATCAGCACATCCTGAATCTCATACTCGCCCGGCCCGCGCACCACATACGGATTGCCGCCGATTGCCGCAGCGTTGTTATGACCAGGATGGTCGTGACTGATCGTCACGATCTGCGCGCTCACGCGCCCCAGCGTATAGCCGATTTGCGGGCCAAACGGGTCGGTCACGACGGTCACATCTTTGCCGCGCAGCCGAAAACAGGAATGGCCCAGCCAGGTGATCTCCATACGTCTCTTCTTTTCCCTCACAATGTCGGGCGGGGACAATTATTCTAATCGTCCCCGCCCTCACGTCATTGTAACACAGAATTGCCCGCGAAACAAGCATATTCGCAGGCAATGTTCAAATGTCCCTTTTATTCCCCAGCCGCTGCTGAAGCAACGCAATAGCCTCAGCAGGCGTCGCGGCGACCTGCACGCCGACCAGATCGGCGGAATGCACATCCAGATTGGCGACCAGACTCTCCAGCACAGGCCGCCAGTTCTCGCCCAACAGGATAATCGGGCGCCGCCCTGGGCCGTCGATCAGGCTCAGGCTCCAGACCAGGAAGAGTTCCGTCAGCGTGCCCGTCCCGCCCGTCACCACCACAAAGCCGTCGGCGCGGCTGGTCAGCGCCTCCAGCCGGGTGAAGATCGTCTCAGCCTGAATGCGCTCAACCAACCAGGGATTGGGCGTGCTTGTGCGAAAAAGTTGCTCGACCATGATGCCGATTACATGGCCGCCCGCCTCGCGGGCGCCCCGGCTGACCGCGCGCATCGCGCCATCATAGCCCCCGTTGCAAACGATGAAGCCTGCCTCGGCCAGCCGCTGCCCAAGCTCATACGCGCCCCGGTAGATGTCTGAATCTTCCGGACAGCGCGAACTCCCAAAGACCGTAATCATGCGTCCTGATATTCCCCGCTCTCTTGTCACTGCGCGCTCCTCTTAGTGGGGGAAAAAAAGCATCTGCCGGATCGCCTCAACCTCGCGCCGGAGCGTCGGGTTCTCGCGTATCTCGCTGGCGATCTTGTCGCAGCCATGCACCACCGTGCTATGATCGCGCCCGCCAAGCTCAGTGCCGATCTCCGTCGTCGTGGCGCCCGTCTCCTGGCGCATCAGATACATGGCAATCTGGCGCGGCACCACAATATACTTGTCGCGCTGCTTGCCGCGCAGCACATCCTCAGAGATTCGATAATACTCGCAGACCCGCCGCGCGATCTGAGTGAGGCTCACCTGATTCCCAACGGTATCAATAGGCACGGTTTGCAGCGCCAGGCGCGCCAACTCCACCGAGAGCGCCGCAGCATTCATCTCTGCATACGCCAGCACCCGATTCAAGCTGCCCTCTAACTCGCGGATATTGCTATCCACGCGCCGCGCCACAAAATCGATCACCTCGTTGGGCACAACGCGGTGCATGTAATCGACCTTGGCACGCAGAATGGCGATGCGCAGTTCCAGGTCCGGCGGCTGAACATCGGCGATCAGCCCCCACTCGAACCGCGAGCGCAGCCGCTCTTCCAGACCGCTGATCGACTTGGGCGGGCGGTCGCTGCAAATGACAATCTGTTTGCTGCTCTCATAAAGGCTATTGAACGTGTGGAAAAACTCTTCCTCCGTTGATTCTTTGCCCGCAATAAACTGAATATCATCCACCAGCAAGACATCCACCGAGCGATATTTCGAGCGGAACTCCTCCTGCGAGCGATAGCGGATGGCGTTAATAATATCGTTAGTAAACGTCTCCGAGGAGATATACAGCACGACCAGCCCACGCTCCAGCGCGGTATGTCCGATAGCTTGCAGCAGATGCGTCTTGCCCAGGCCAACGCCACCGTAAAGAAAGAGCGGATTATAGGACAGGCCGGGCGCTTCGGAGACAGCCAGCGAGGCCGCGTGCGCCATCCGGTTGCTGCTGCCCACAATAAATCCGGCAAAGGTGTAGCGTGGGTTCAAACCAGGACCAAGCTGGCCCCCGGTGCCCCCTGATTGATCGGCAAAAGGCGGTTCATTCAACGACATAGCTTTCATAGAGAACATTACAATCTACGCCAACGCTGTGCCCTGTAACGAGCAAACGGCTTTCCCAGCCTGGCATAGCTCGTGCAACGAAGCAAAGATACTGACTGGTTTCAGAAAGGAGAACAAAGCAATGCAACAAGCGTCTCAACGGCATTTTCACCGAAGTACGACAAACAAAATGCTTGCGGGCATCTGTGGTGGCATAGGTGAGGTTCTTGGCATCGATGCAAACATCGTTCGGCTCGTCGTACTGGCGCTGGCTCTTCCCTTCAGTGTCGTCATCGGGTTGGTCTATCTGGCGCTGACCCTACTTTTGCCAAGTGAACAGGCAGCGACGGCGCCCGCCTAGCCTGCGAGCGCAATGCACTCAATCTCGACCAGCGCGCCACGCGGCAGATCAGCGACAGCCACCGTGCTGCGCGCCGGAGCCGCGCCCGTGAAATAGCGGCTATACACATCATTCATGGCCGCAAAATCACTCATCTGTTTGAGAAAAACGGTGGTCTTCACCACTGCCTCAAGCGAGCTACCCGCAGCTCCCAGGACAGCGCGCAGATTCTCTAGCACGCGCTCAGTCTGCTCCTGAATGCCACCGCTAATGATCTGCCCGCTCGCCGGGTCGAGGGGAATCTGACCGGCGGCAAAGACCATGCCGCCGGTTTTGATTGCCTGGCTATACGGGCCAATGGCCGCCGGGGCGTGCGGGGTCTTCACTTGTTCGCGCTGCATCGTCGCTACTCGCTTTCTCTTGTACAAACTCGGTCGTTCGCATCAATCGGGCTGCCAAAGGAATGTTGTCTGACGGTGTTCTGCTGCCGCCGGGTTGGCGCTCAGTGGCCGGGCCGGATAAAGGCAAAATAGGCGCCCAGCGCCAGGCTGACGATCAAGATCACTACCACAATCATCAATAATATCGAGGTCCAGCGCGATCCATTCGCGCCCATCCCTGGTCTAGACAATGGCCGCGCCGCCGCGCTGGACGGCGGGGACCAGCCTGCTGGCGGCCCGGCCTCGGAAGGTGGATCAGACGCCGGACGCGAGACGCTGCGTGGACGCGCGCTGGCATCTGGGGGCGCGGTCACTCGGCGGTGCGGCGCCTGCTCAACCACCGGCAGGCTGCCGGGGATGGTCTTGCCCTCTTCAATACTTTTCTTCAGGCTCTCCACCAGCGCCCGGCGCATCGATTCAGCATCAGGATAGCGCCGCTCCGGCTCTTTCTGGAGCGCCTTTTTCACCACCAGTTCCAGCGCGCGCGGGATATGGGGATTATATTTTGACGGCGGCGGCGGCACGCTGTTGGCGTGCTGCATCGCTATCTGCACCGCAGAAGACCCAACGAACGGTGGACGGCCAGCCAGCATCTCATAGAGAACCACCCCCAGCGAATAGAGATCGCTGGCCGGACTGAGCGGCTCGCCCCGCGCCTGCTCCGGCGCCAGATAATCCGCCGTGCCCAGCACAATGCCCGTATTCGTCAGCCCGGCGGCTTCCATCACGCGAACGATGCCAAAGTCGGTCAGCTTGGCCTGGCCGTCCCTGGCGATCATGATGTTTTGCGGCTTAATATCTCGGTGAATAAATCCCTGCGCGTGCGCCATCTGAAGCACTGAACAGATCTGACAGGTAATCTCGACCGCCTCGTCCGGCTGAAGCGCCCCCTTCTGCGCCAGATATTGTTTCAGATTGACGCCATCGACGAACTCCATGATCAGGTAGTATTCGCCGCGCTCCTCCAAAAAATCGTAGATGGTCACAGCATTGGGATGCGACAGCCGCGCGGCGGCATGCGCCTCGCGCCGAAAACGCTCGATGGCGCGCCGGTCCGTTTTTGCCAGAGAACGCAGCACCTTGACGGCCACAATTCGCTCGACCCGCGTATCCCATGCTTTATATACGGTTGCCATACCGCCAGTCGCTACCGGCTCGCGTAGCTCATAGCGCCCATTACCAAGGAACGCCCCGCCTGCGTATTTTGATGCCATCCACGACTCCCTATCGGGCTGAGGATTGGATGTCCAGCGTCTGGCGCTCCGCTGCGCCGCCTATCAAAAAGCAGCCGTCCCGGTGTGCTTCCTGAGTTTCACGCATACTTCTCATGGTAGTATAGACGGTCTGCAAAGGGGCCGTCAAGTTACTTTGCCGGAAACCAGACAGGCCGGGAAGTCCCGTCGATGCCCCCCTGCGTCAACTGAATCGGCGCGCCATCCAGGGTAATCGTCGGCAGGGCAGGCGGCGGCGTGGTCGGCGTCACGCCCAGCGTCGGCGTGGCGCTCATCGGGGCGCTCGCTGCCGGGGCAGAAAACTTCACCTTTGCCATATACAGGTCAAATGACCCATTGTTGAACATCGTGAAGAACAGCGTATTGTTATCACCCCAGACCGGCTGGCCGACAATGCCACTCAGCAGCTTCTGCGACTGCCCATAATAGCTGGTGTTGGTGTAATACGTGCTTCTGCCGTTGCCCTCCAGTCCATAGACCTCCTGGTTGGGCGTGCCCGTGACGCTCGGATCGATAGGCATAATATACAGGTTATCCTGGCCGTTTTCGCGGCGAATATAGGTAATGTACTTGCCATCGGGCGAGAAGGACGGCTCCAGAGGGACGACCTTCGGGTCTGACGGCGAAAGCTGGATCACGCTGGAGTTACCTCCGCCCGCCGGAATCACCAGCAGCGACATCTGCGTCACCAGATCGAGATTCGCCCCCGTATACTGGAAGCTCGTAAAGAGAACTTCCGTATCCGTTGTGCCCGGTCGCAGGCTCAAATCTTGATCGCCGCCAGCGTAGCAGTAGGGCCAGGAAAGCAGCTTGGGCGGGTCATTCAACTGGCCGCCAGAAACCGGCCTGGCGCTGGTAGGCAGTTCCACAATGCCCATATCCAGAATCCAGTCGCCAGCAGAGTTTCCAGGGCAGGTCGGGTTAGGATAGTTCGGTGTCGTCGCCCCCCCCTTAAAGAAATCCGAGAGATAGATCAGGTGCTGCCCATCGACGCTCCAGATCGGGTTCGCCGCCCAGAAAAGATAGTGTTCGGGCACGCCGGTACTTTAGTTGTGGAGCGAATCATCGGTGAGCATCGTCGGATTCCCTCCCGTGATCGGCATCGTCGCCAGATCGGCATAGTCGCTCCCCGTCTTGCGCACCTCGAACGCAGTCGTACTGCCATCGGGCGAAACTGACGGCTGAAAGGCATCGCCAGCCTGCGTCAAGGTCGTCAGCGTGTCATCCTTGCCGTGCAAAATGAGCAAATTGCCCTGTTG
>JBJKSJ010000275.1:0-10234 GCA_046704085.1 Ktedonobacterales bacterium
GCGCTGTTCCGCGCGGTTACTCCAGGCTGAGCTTTTCTTGCAGGAGGCGCATGATCTCGCGGTTGGAAAAATGGGGATGCTGGAAGCCGAGGACGAAGAGGAGCAGCATTGGGCTTTGGTCGCCCTCGATGGTGGCAGAGAGAGGGAGGAGATCGCGCATTTCGCCCATACCGTCGCGGATGATCTCCACTGTCCTATCATATCACGATAGAGGCTGGCAGCTAACATGGCTGTCAGCGTTGCTGTCAACAAGCAGTGTGGAGGCCAACAAAAGCGCCTCACGCGGCTGTTCAAGGGGCTGCGTGAGGCGTGT
Organism: Ktedonobacterales bacterium; assembly: GCA_046704085.1. GTDB lineage: Bacteria > Chloroflexota > Ktedonobacteria > Ktedonobacterales > DATBGS01 > DATBHW01. The sequence goes on from JBJKSJ010000275.1 coordinate 314, forward strand.
TGGGTCTTGTAGGGTGCCAAGGGCCGGAATCGAACCGGCGACACCAGCATTTTCAGTGCTGTGCTCTACCAACTGAGCTACCTTGGCGGGCGTAATTAGGAATCGCAGGAGAGAGTATATCATAACGATGAGTGCTGGCGCAAGGCTTTTGGCACCAGATTTTGCTTTTTGGAGTAGAAAGCTCGCTTATTTGGCGCTGTTCCCCCTTTGTGAGCGATGTTGCTGCCTGAGCGACGTTCAGGCCGGGATGCTGGCGGTGGCTTTGTTGAGCGCGGGCATAACTTCCTGGGCGAAAAGGTCGAGCGAGCGCATGACCTGGGGATGGGTCAGGCGGCCAAAGGCGAAGAGGCCGACGAAGGTTTCCAGATCGAGCGCCTGAGCCTGATCGAGCAGACGTTGGGTGACGGTTGCGGGCGAGCCAATGATGGTTCGTCCGCTTTGGGCGAGTTCATCGTAGGTATGTGGTCCGACGATGGGCAGGTTGGCTGTGGCCTGACGGAAGAGGTCATCGGTGATCTGGGCGGGTGATTCAAGGAGCCGCTGATCGTAGGGTTGCTCGTAGGAGAGGCGCTCGTCGAGGAGACGCCAGTGATCCCAGAGGGCGATCTCTGCCTGGGCGCGGGCTTCTTCGTCGGTGGGGGCGACGTAGATTTCACGGAAGAGGCGTGGGCGCAGTTCGGGCAGGTCAGGATGCCCGGCATCTGCCCGAAGCTGGCGATAGAGGGCGAAATGTTCTCTGGCCTCGGCGGTGGTGTTGTAATGCTCGGCGATGCCCAGGCCGTGCTGCGCGGCCCAGGCGACGGAGGCGGTGTGGGCAACGGCGGTGAAGAGAGGTGGATGTGGCTGTTGCAGAACGGTGGGGCGCAGGCGCAGGTCTTCAAGGCGCCAGTGCTTGCCGTGATGGGAGAATGGCTCCTGGGTCCAGAGTCCCTGGATAATTTCGACGGATTCATAGTAGCGCTCGTTGACCTGTTCGGGCGTGAGGCCAGCGCGCTGCCACTCCATGCGGCGCGATCCTCTGCCGATGCCAACGTTGAGGCGCCCGTGCGTGAGGTGATCGAGGACGGCGAGTTCGGCGGCAAGCTGCGCCGGGTCGTGCAGAGGCAGGACGTTAATCATGTTGCCCATGCGCAGGCGCGAGGTGCGCTGGGCGAGCGCGGCAACGAAGAGGTTCGGGGCAGGCGCGATGGCGTCGTTGGCATAGTGATGCTCGGCGAACCAGACCTCATCAAAGCCAAGGGTTTCGGCGTGAATGATCTCCGCCAGGTGGTCATCAAAGAGGGTGGTGAATGGGGCGCCGGGGCGCTGCATGAGACAGAAGAGACCAAATCGCATTCGCGCTGCTCCTGAGAATGTTTTTGTCCAGAGCTTCCTGAAGGTGATACGCCGGGCGTTTCACCCTATTGGCTGAGCAGATGAGCGCGCCGTTGCGCATCGCTCTGCCTCTCCTCTTATAGCATATCGCGGACAGAGCAGAACCGCCAGTTTCTGCCTCATTTTGGCGGGGGATGGTACAATGCTGTGGGTGATCTCTACTGTCTGCCCATTCGCGGTACGCTGGAAGGATAGATGCGATGAATGTTTTCTGGGTTTTTATACCTGGCATTGTGCTGCTGGCGCTGGGGCTGCTGATTTTTGAGTGGCGCCATCGCCGGGAGCAGGTTTTTAGCAAGCCCCCGCTAACAGAGCGCGCGAGTGATGAATCCAGGAGCCAGAGTGGAATAAAATAAAGTCATTGCTCTGGCGGAAGCCGGAAAGATGAAGTCGATGCGGACTGGGAGCGATGGTGGGGTGGGCGGCAGAGGATTTGAACCTGTGATCCTCTGTGTTTGACAGCCCACCGCAGGGTATGCGGGGATTCCCGGTTCATTCAGCCGACGTACCAGGATACAGTCGCCTGCTCCCGGCAGTGGTCTTCTGTCCCCAGGCGTTACGCGGGCACTTGCCCGCCCGTTTCCCTGTGCCCCAGGGTACGAATGGCCTCATCAATTGCCGCGTACTGCCCAGGAGCGCCGTTGAGCTTATATTCCAGGATGAGCATGTCAGCCCCGGTAGAAGGGTATCAGGGATGCACGCCACTTTGCACCGTTGCCCATCTGAACTGAGACTCCCTGTTCCTGCAATAGTCAGGCACAATCGTCGCCCGCCGGGTAACCGGGGTTGAGCCGCAGTCACCCGTTCGCAGACCACGCGGAGATCTCGACTGAGCTGACGATCATTGAACGGGCGCAATTCGACCCTGATCGTCTGCTTCCCTTCAGTCACGCGACCTGGGTGTCGGAAAAACGGAGCCATCCGGTGCCACGTCGCATGGGCGTACGCCACTGGAAAATACTGGTCTCTGACCCACATGCCAAAATTCGCCAGCGCCAGCTTCAGACAGGTCATGACCTGATCTTTGCTGTTCTCTAGCTCGTACATCGCCCGTTCCTTGGCCTCCAACTCGGCCAGAGCACGCGAGAGGTCGCACTGCTCCAGGCAATACCGGGTGTACTTGGTCGCTTCCCGCTCCTGCCGATGCCGCACCCGCTCATAGCGGTGCCAACGCGCGTCCAGGTCTGCATTTGCCTCGGCCTTCATGGCCTTGACCCCGGTTTGTGCTGGAGCCGCCACTCGCGCCCATTCCCAAGGTCATGCTCGCACATGTAGCCAGTGATCCGTCGGTAGAGCGCATCAATATTCCCTATCTTCAGATGTGGGACGCGCATGCGGTTTCCGTCTTGGATGACCATTATGTAGCCCGGTGACGACGGAGCAGCCACATGGCTCCGCCCAGCGCCACCAACGTATAGGCGGCCAGCACGGCAAGGCCGCCCCATGGGCTAATCGGGAAGTAGCCGTTCATGATCGTGTAGGCGTCGGTGACCAGATTGGACTGCGGCAGGGTGGCTTGGGTCGCGAAGGCTGCGGTTGGAGTGAAGTGCATCAGCCAGCTCTCTGGATCAGCTGGCAAGAGGGTGGCGATGACGCCCGGTACGACGAGCAGCACCATGCCGGCGACCACCGCTATGGCGCTGCGCCGCACTATGCTGCCGAGCGCAACGACGAATATGGCGGCGAGCCCCAGGAAGAGGCCGGTGCCGAAGATCACCTGAGCCGTGACAGGCGCACTTTGCGGAAAGAGGTAGATGCCGTTGGCGGCCAGGACGTGACGAGTGATCACTTCGGCGATCGCGGTCGCGATGGTCCCGGCGGCAAACGACAGCGATCCGAGCACGACGGTTTTGGCAGCCAGGGCGCGCCGCGGACTCCCAACGGAGACCGTGTTCATCGGCTCACGTCGCTCCTCGGAAGTAGCGAACGAAGCGGCGAGCAGGATGAGGATGAGGAGCCCAACGATGATCCCGTCAACGATGCATGCGCCTGACCAATTATTCGTGACGATGCCACCCACGAGGGGTGCAATGTCGCCTGATCCGCTGATCGTGAACGCGTCGGCGGATGGTTGTTGCCACGGGGAATCGGACTGGAGGTCAGGGTAGAAACCGGCAATCGCGTCTCCGGTCCACGAGTGGTGAGCAAAGTCACCCTGGGTGGTCGTGTGGTCGAAGGTAGCGGTGGCGACGCTCGGGGTTCCGGTGTTTGATCCCGTCGGGAAGTACAGCGGAGAGGTTACGAACAAGCCGATTTGGACCGTAGGGGGCAGGCCGGTGAGACGCGTGGTGCCGATCCTGGTCCAGTGGGTGCCGTCAGCGGAGTCATACCCCGTGATGACATCCCCGACGCGAGTGAGCCGGAGCCAGCGGGGAGAAGATGGCCCGACGGACCCGGTGAGTCCCAGGCTAGCGTGCGTGTAGTTATCCTGCATCTGGACACCATGAGCGCCGGTCACCATCACGGCGGCATAGTCCGTTCCCGGCTTCGTGTCCGGTTCGAGGATGATTCCCGCTTTGGCCCATGGGGCCAGCCCGGGCTGCAATTGGGATCCCAACTGAGTCTCCGAGTTGGTCTCGAAGCCGTTACTCGAGCCGTTCGAGAGCGGGGTGTACATGCCTGAAAGCGAGGTGATGCTGGTCGTGAGGGTGCCGTCGCCGACGAGAGGCTGGTGGACGAACGTGTAGGTGTCGGTGACCGCTTCGCCGCCCGGACCGGTTGGCATGACGATAGCGGTCCCGTGGCTTGCCAGGGCAACGACGAAGGGTAGGAGTACGAGTGAAATCACGACAGCACTGAGCGAGAGCATCCAGGATCGGACAGCGCGAAACGTGTTGAACTCGGCTCGTAGCAACTGGACGAATGTGTCGCGGCTGACCGGCTGACCGGACTGGGATGGTACCAGTTTATGCATCTCTTTTAAACCCCATAGTGGGATGAGGAAGACCGTTCCTGTGCTTGCAAGAAGTACCTCTTAGATCCTTGGGCGTTGCTGCGCTAAGCGTTCTCAACTCCCCTTGACCGCCGGACCACCAGTGATGGAACGGCGCACGCTTCACCTATGCCGAGCGAACGGCAATCAACAGGGAACCAGCATTGTTGCTGAGCGATGGCGAAGCGTGCTCGCAAAGCAGTGTGCTCATGCATGACGTAGAGGAAACACCGCTCGCGCAGCATGTGTGACCGAATATCTTCCAGCCGGAGCCAATGATCCTGAACAGGACCCATGAAACGGGGGTATTCCTGCTGGTCGTCATGGAATCGATCGAGGACTCTGTGCGCTCACGAAAGTCCACCACGTGATGAGACGCCATCGACTTCGGTCTGGTGATCGTGCCTAATACGAGCGAGGCCCATCAAAGGTTCGCGAAGCCTGCGGCAGTGCTGCACTTTGCTCGTGAGCGGGCTACGCTCGACCTGGACGGCAATTGAGCAGGTACGTCCAGTTCTCACGTTTCTCCCGCTGGACTCCCCACCTTCGCACGCTGAACTGGTACCACTGGAAGCCAGTACACCATGCTTCGATGGCTCGCCAGACGTCACCCCGAGTTTGCCATGCCCTCCTCGATGAGAGACCCATCCCGTGGAGGGCAACGTGCCATCACATTCCAAAGGGGAGGCCGCTTGCCATGCTTCCTGCTCGGATCATCTCTCCGAGCAGGATGTCTGGGGGAAGGAAGCAGCAATCCGCACCAAGTCAGAGTAGCAGATGGTCAACCATGCAAAGTGGCCTGAATCCCTGGGTATAGCCAGTGCGCGGGATGGTGGGCGGCGAGGGATTTGAACCCCCGACCACCTGTGTGTAAAACAGGCGCTCTACCACTGAGCTAGCCGCCCGCAGTGGACTATACAGTCGCTGGAAACAGGCAAAAGTATAGCACATTTTTGCTGCGATGGCAAACGGGTTGCCCTGCCTCCAGTCCGAGACTGGGGAATGACGATTGCTGGCGCTTGGGCAGCAACAGGTGATATGATCCCAGCTACAATGACCTGCTCTGGCATGGCTTGTGCTTGCCGATTGTGTCCGGCATCGGCTGTGCTGGGCCATGTGTCCTTTTTTATGCAGAAACTCTCAGGAAACCAGGATGTCCGTTTGCCAGCAAACGATTGAGTTACAGGGTCTTACCATTTCCTATTGCGCGAATGTGGAATCTCTCGACGAGAGTGTTGAGCGTTCGCAGCAGACAAGCGATGCAATAGAGGGTGAGCCGGTGGTGCTGCTGCATGGCTGGGGTTGTTCGATTGAGACGATGCTGCCGCTCTATCACTATCTGGCCCCCAGCTACGCCGTGTATGCTCTGGATTTTCCTGGGTGCGGCGGGAGCGATGAGCCGCCGGTTCCATGGGGCGTTGCCGAGTATGTGCAGCTTGTGGTGGATTGGCTTGATGCGTTGCAGATTCCCAGGGCGACGTTTATTGGGCATTCGCATGGCGGGCGCGTGTCGCTGATGCTGGCGGCGCGCTATCCAGAGCGGGTGCGGCGGCTGATTCTGGTGGATAGCGCGGGCATTCGCGCGCCGCGCAATTTCCGCTATTATCGGCGGGTGTATTTCTACAAGGCTGCCAAGCGGGTGATCGCGCTGCCGGGCATTCGGCGCTATCAGCCGTCGCTGCGCAAGCGGTTGATGAAGTTGCTGGGGTCGGAGGATTATGGGAATGTGACGCCAGGGGTCATGCAGGGGACGTTTATCAGACTGGTCAACGAAGACCTGCGCCCGCTGCTCAAATCGATCAAGGCATCCACGCTGTTGATCTGGGGGGAGAACGATCAGGATACGCCCGTGAGCGATGGGAAGATCATGGAGCAAGAGATTCCCGACGCCGGGTTGGTCGTATTCAAGGGGGCCGGGCACTTTTCCTATCTCGATTGCTTTGCGCAGTTTTGCGCGGTGATCGCCAGTTTTTTATCATCTTAGAGGATGCGTATGCTGTGGTTGCTGGTCGGGCTGCCGCTGGCGCTGCTCTGGCAGGTCTATGTGGCGCGCCAGTTGACGCGCCTGCTGAATATCCATCAGATCGAGGAATATCAGAACGAGCGCTTCTGGCGCTGGGCGAGGGCTGCGCCGACACGGCTGGTGTCTGGATGGCACGCGGCGGCGAGCCTGGGCCTGGTGGTGCTGTGGATACTGGCGTGGGCGGTGGTTGCGCAGGTCTGGGCGTTTGTGGCGCTGGGGGTGATCTCGGCGGCGCTGCCGGTGGCGCTGGCGCTGCGGATCGCGCCTGTGCAGGCGAAGAAGCCGCTGGTGTATACGGCACGGGCGAAGCGGCTGCTCTCTGCGGCGCTGGTAATCTCGATGTTGCTGGCGGTTGGGCTGGCGGCTGGCCTCTGGTTTGCGCTGCGGCCAGCAGGTGGATTCGAGGTGGCTTCAGCGACGTTTGCCTGGGGCGCGGCGTTTTTGCTGGGGTTGGGCATTGTGACTGAGCGCGGGGTGAGCGCGCTGGTGTTGATGCTGGCGAATGTGGTGATGTTTCCGGTGGAGGCGCAGGTGCGGCAGTATTATCTGCGCCAGGCGAAGGCGAAGCTGGCGCGGATTCATCCGCGCGTGATCGGGATTACCGGCAGCTATGGCAAGACCAGCACGAAGCATATCCTCAAGACGATCCTTTCAGTACGCTACAGGACGCTGGCGACGCCGGGCAGCTTCAATACACCGATGGGGGTCTGCCGGGTGATCAACGGCGATCTGCTGCCGGAGCATGAGATATTTATCGTGGAGATGGGGGCGTATACGCGCGGGGAGATTGCCGAACTGTGTCGGCTGGCACGCCCGGAGCTTAGCATTCTCACTGCCGTTGGCCCGCAGCATCTGGAGCGCTTTGGCAGCATCGAAAACGTGATGCGCGGCAAGAACGAGATCATGGAAGCGCTGCCAGATGGCGCGCCCGCGATCTATAACGGCGATAACTCGTATTGCCAGCAGTTGATGCGCGAGATGCGGAGCGAGGGGCGGGTGCGAGTGCTTTCCTATAGCCTTGACGCGAGCAATACTGATGCTCTGGTAGTCGCTGATGAGATGCAGGTCACGCGGCAGGGGCTGACGTTCAGGGTGAAGTATCGCGGCGAGCAGGGCGAGGAGCGCGCGACTTTGCGCAGCAAGCTGCTGGGGAAGCATAATGTCTCCAATATTCTAGCGGCGGTGACGGCGGCGCTGATCTGTGGGATGACGCTGGAGGAGATTGCGCGAGCGGTTGAGCGGGTTGAGCCGGTGGAGCATCGGCTGCAACTCATTCAAGGCGCGGGTGGCGTGACGGTGATCGATGATGCGTACAATGCGAATCCAGAGGGGGTGCGGACGGCGCTGGAGGTGCTGGCAAAGTTTAGCGATGGCAGGCGGGTGCTGGTGACGCCGGGGATGGTCGAGCTTGGGCCAATTGAGGAGGAGGAGAATTATCGCTTCGGCCAGCAGGCGGCGGCGTCCTGCGATGTGGCGATTCTGGTTGGGCGCAAACGCACGGCCCCGATTGCTCGCGGACTGCGCGAGGCGGGCTTCCCTGAGCAGCAGCTTTTTGTGGTTGGCTCGCTGAGCGAGGCGACGGAGCAGATGAAATCTGTCGTTGCGCCGGGCGCGGTGGTTCTCTTTGCCAATGATCTGCCGGATACGTATAACGAGGAGTAGGCAGAAGATGGCAGTTTGTTGAGGAGTAGGGGGATAGATGGATTTCTCGCAGTTTGATATTCGCCATTATCAGACGGTTTCTGTGGAGGAGGGCTACGGCGAGTGGGCCAGCACCTATGATGAGATCGAAGTCGGCATGCTGGATAGCCAGTTGCTCGCCCGCATCCAGACGATCCCCTGGGCGCAGGTGCGCCAGGCAGTGGACCTGGCTTGCGGCACCGGGCGCATTGGCGCCTGGCTTCGGCAGCGAGGGGTTGAGACGATTGATGGCATTGATCTGACGGATGAGATGCTGGAAGGGGCGCGGGCGCGGGGTATCTATCGGCGCCTTCAGTTAGGCGACCTGCGCGCAACTCCGTTCGAGGCGGCCCAGTATGATCTGGTGATGGAGGTGCTGGCCGATGAGCATTTGCCAGAGGTGGCGCCACTCTATCACGAGGCTGCGCGATTGGCGCGGGTGGGGGGCTATTTTGTCCTGGTGGGCTTTCACCCTTATTTTCTGCTGCGCGGCATCCCCACCAGTTTTGCGCGCGCGTCGGGGGAATCAATGGCAATCACCTCGTATGTGCATCTGCTGAGCGAGCATGTGCAGGCGGCGCTGGCAGCCCATTGGTCTTTACGAGAGATGTATGAGTGGGTTGTAGATGAAGCGTGGATCAGTAAGAAGCCCAGGCGGCGCCAATATCAGAACTGGCCGATCAGTTTTGCGCTGGTGTGGCAGAAGCCTGAGTAGGCTCTCTGCTCATTTGCGTGTCACCCCTTCTCCGGCTTAGGAAGGGGCTGGGATACGCTCGGTTGTCATGGTGTAGCGCGCCAGCACATCTTCGCGCAGGGTGACGCCGATGCCGGGGCCGTTCTGCGGCACCTGAATGGTGCCGTCAGGTTCCAGCACGGCGGGCGGGTCTACGATGTCTTCGTGGTAGTAGCGTTCGCTGGCGGAGACATCGCCAGGGAGGGTGAAGCCGGGGAGGCTGCTGAGGGCGAGGTTGTGCGCGCGGCCAACGCCGGATTCGAGCATGCCGCCACACCACATGGGGATGCCTCGGCTGAGGCACAGGTTGTGGATGGCCCTGGCCTCGGTATAGCCGCCGACGCGGCCCACTTTCATGTTGATGATGCGCCCACTGTCCATCTCCAGCGCGTGGCGGGCATCCTGCAAGGAATGGATGCTTTCATCCAGGCAGATGGGCGTGGTCAGTTGCTTCTGAAGTTGGGCGTGGTCAAAGATGTCGTCGTAATCAAGCGGCTGCTCGATCATCATCAGGTTGAGCGCGTCGAGCTTTTTGAGCGTGGGCGCGTCCTCGAGGCGATAGGCAGAGTTGGCGTCGGCCATCATCTTGATGGTGGGGAACGCCTGGCGCACGGCGCTGAGCGGCTCGAAGTCGTAGCCAGGCTTGATCTTGATCTTGATGCGCTGATAGCCGGAGGCGACGTGCTGGCCGACGACGCTGACCAGTCCATCGATAGTGGGCTGGATGCCGATGCTGACGCCGACGGGCACGCGCTCGCGCGCGCCGCCGAGGAGTTCGCGCAGTGAGATGCCCTGCGCTTTGGCAAAAAGATCCCAGATGGCTAACTCCAGCCCTGCCCGCGCCATCGGGTGGCCGCGCACAAAGCGCATGCGCTCTGCTGCCTCTTCTGGCGCGCCGAGCGGCGCGCGCAGCACGGCGGGGATGGCGTAGTCCTTCAGAAAGTGCCAGGCGGTCGGGATGGTCTCATAGCTATAGAATGGCAGGGGGACGGATTCGCCATAGCCCACCAGCCCATCGGCGAAGACTTTGATGATGATCAGTTCGCGCTGGTCGGTGCGCCCGAAACTCGTCTCGAAAGGGCTGACCAGAGGCAGCCGGGCATGAATCAGTTCAACGGCTTCTAGTGTGATGGCGGGCATGGGCAGATTCTCCTGATGATCTGAGAAGGCGTGTTGCCA
>JBJKSJ010000276.1:0-26458 GCA_046704085.1 Ktedonobacterales bacterium
CGAACTGGTCGAGAACCTCGCGGTCCAGCGCGCCGAGCAAAAGGGATTGAACGAAGTCACGCCAGAGTTTATCGCCCTCATGGGCAAGAAGCTGGGCTACGGCCACCCGGCCAGCGAGAAGACCTATGAGCTTGATTTCGTCTGGACGCCGGAGGCGCTGGCAAAACTGGAAGAAGTCCCCGATTTTTGCCGCGAACTGACCCGCTGGCGCGTCGAGTGGACTGCCTATAAGAAGAACCTGGGGCGGCTCATCACCCCCGAAGCAATGGAGGTCAAATACGGCCTATGGGGCGAGGTTTCCGAGCATATCCGCGAGCGCAATGAGCCGCGCCTACCCTGGACAGTCGAAGCCGAGCGCCGCCTCGAAAAAGTACCTGGCTTTGTCAAAGGACAGGTCATCCAGTCGGTGGAAGGCAACGCCCGGCAAATGGGCTGCTCCGAAGTGACCAGCAACGTGCTGGATAGGGTCATCGACAGGTGGCGAACAACAGGTGATTTCCACGAGGGAAGATATGGCTATAAGTGACCTTCCAGCTACAGATACTCAACAGGCATCAACGCTGGCGTCGTCCCCCATCGCGCGACTTTCGGATGTTTCCCTGCGCTTTCCCGATGGCACGCGCGCGCTGGACGACTTCAGCCTGGAGATCGCCCCAGGAGAATGCCTGGGTATGTTGGGACCAAATGGCGCGGGCAAAACCAGTTTGCTGCGGCTGCTGGCAGGTCTCTTACAGCCAACGGCAGGCGCCATCGAGCTTTTCGGAACACCCATCCGGCGCGACAGGATCGCTGTGCGCCGCTGCATCGGCTATGTCGCCCAGCAGAGCGGCGTCGATGGCTACCTGAGCGGCGAAGGCAATCTCTTGTTGGCCGGACGCCTTCACGGCCTGCGCAGCGACCAGTTACGGCAGCGTATCCAGGAATTGCTGGAATTGCTGGGACTCCAGGAGTGCGCAGGCCGGCGCGCCGCACACTACTCAGGTGGCCAGCGCCGCCGATTAGCCCTGGCCTGTAGCCTGGTCCATCGCCCCGACCTGCTGCTGCTTGATGAGCCAACCACCGGCCTTGATACCGTCGGGAAAGCGACGCTGTGGAGCTATGTCCTGACGCTTCAGCAAGCGGGGATGACCATTGTCACCACCAGCCACGATACCCAGGAGATCGAACGCCATTGCAGCAGGGTCGTCTTGATGGATCATGGGCGCCTGGTGATGGCAGGCACACCGACGGCGCTCAAAGCCAGCATCCAGGGAGACCTGCTCACCCTGGAACTCGGCCATCCGCAGCAAGTGCGGCAAGCACGGCGCTTTCTTGAGCAACGCGCGCTCGCCCGCTCGATCCTTCAGGGTGACGACCAGGCGCTCCTGAGTCTGGAAGTGAGCGATGGCTCCGAGGCGATTCCACAGATCGTCCGGCTGCTAGATGCAGCCGGGCTAGATGTGCGGCGGATCACCCTCAGCCGCCCGACGCTAGAGGATGTTTTCTTCCGCGCTACCGGGAAATCACTGGCAGATACCGAGGCTCTTTCAGGTGGCCGACTGACGTCCTCAACAGGCCACAGTCAACACAACGGGCCTCCATTTCTCCGCCGCAACAGAGAAGGCAGGCGGCCATGAAGCAAGCGATTCACCTGACTGGCACATCGATCCAGCCAGAACAGCAACTCATACAGACAAGCCGGGCTTTCTGGGCAGGCGTCCTGGAAACATTCTGGCTCTTTTGCCGGGCCTGGCAGAAAACGCTGCGCCTCCCGCTGGTGCTGGTGATGGTGCTGGTCCTGCCAGCCGTCACACTCTGGCTGCTCAGTCAGATGTTTACCAGCATCCACCAGACACCCGGCTTCTCGACCATCCAATCGCTCAGCTTCTTTGCGCCCGGCATGCTGGTCATCGCGGCACTCTTTGGCTCATCGTTCGCCGGAATCGGCCTCTTAGGGGACCGCGACTCCGGCTTTCTGGAGCGCCTGGCGGCAGCGCCTATCCATCGCAGCGCCATCCTGCTGGGAAAGGCATTAGCAGACGGCTCGCGCAGCTTGCTTCAAGCCATCGTGCTGCTGGCCGTCCTGGCGGCGCTGCATGCGCCCATACAGGCGCAGGCGCTCGGTCTGCTGGGACTCCTTGGGCTACTGGTGGTTTTCAGCCTGGCCTTCGCCGGGCTTTCCTATGTAGTGGCGCTGCTCACCGGAAGCATCGAGGGCTTGATGCTCATCGAGATGTTTCTCTTCCTGCTGCTGCTTTTCGGCAGCAATGCACTTTTGCCAGATAATCTGCTGCCAGGCTGGATGCAGGCGATGGCGCTCGTCAACCCGGTCAGCCATACCGTGACGCTGGCGCGCCAGCTTCTGGCTGGCTCAGCGACCCTGCTGACCTACAGCCTGACCATCGGCACGTTGGGCGCGCTGGCTGTCGCAGGCATTGGCGCCGCAGCGATCAAGATCAGCCGAATGACATGACTGCGGCGTGCAAAAGCGTGAGGTGATGGGCGCGCACGACCCGGCTCTATCTGATTGATTGCCCAAGAGTGCTTTTGTTGCATTAGCTTTCGTAGGGAGACGTTATCGCCAATTTGAGAGAGCGTTGGAGCAGCAAGCCATGCCAACTCCGAACCTGGGGCCAAATCCTATCAATTTTCCATTCTTTCTCCCGAATGGCTACACCATTGGCATCCTCATGCAGGCCCATATCCTACTCGTGGCCTTCATCATGGGAGCAGCTATCATCATGGCCGTCAGTGGAAGCGTCCCACCGAGCCGCCAGAGCAAACCCTGGGAGCGCTTTACCAAAACCTTTGCCTGGTTTCTTGTGGAAACGTACTCCTTCGGAGCGACGCTGGCCGTCTTCGGTCTGGTACTCATGTTCGGCCTCTACCCACGCCTGATGGCAATTATGGCAAGCCTTTTTTTCGCCCCGTTGCTGGGCATCTTCGCTGCCTGGATTACTATGACCCTCTCACTGGTGGCCTACGCCTACCTCTGGTCGAAGCGAGAAGGGCATCGTGTGCTGCACCAATCGCTCATCTATATCTACGCCATCGCCGAAACAGCTTTTATCGTCCTGATCACCATGTGGACCTCCTATCTCCTCACCCCCAATGGGCGCGATGCTGTACAGGCGGCATTCAATGCCACCTGGGGGCCAGAACTCTTCCATCGCATCGTCGGCAATGTCTCCTATGCCGGTTTTCTGATCGCTGCGTGGGGGGGGTGGCGCGCGTTTCGGAAACGGCGGCGCGGCAGCTCGCTCGATAAATCCTATTACCATTGGGTCGCCCACTTTGGTTTTCTCTGGGGCATCACCTTCGAGATGCTCCAGCCGCTGGTTGGCTACTTTTATGTCCTCCAGATTCAGGCAGGCAATCCAACCACCTACTATCGCATGATGCTCGGCGATAAAGCCTGGGCATGGCTCCTCCAGATAGCGCTGGTCGGACTCACCTTCTTCCTCAGCGATCTCTATATGTGGCTCAGCATCCGGCGCGGCATCATCGAGCGCCAGGGGATACGCGCGCTCACCGGCATGCGGGCTGAGGCAGGTATTGGCGCCCCCGCAGCCGAAGAACTCCGCACTTTCAGCACCATGAAGTTGGTGATGCAGCTTGGAAGGCGCGAGGCCCATCCCACCCCCCAGGACCGGCTGACCAAACGCTATTGCAATGCCGCGCTGTGGGCCTTAGGGATACTGGCCGTGCTGGGGGTCATTCCTGAAAGTGTGCCAGTTCTTGGTTCAATGGTAACCAAATATGCCAGCCTGATTGGCTTCGTCGTCTTCACCCTGATCACGCTTTACATCTACTGGCGCCAATCAAAGAAGTGGACCTGGGGCAATATGGGCAGGGGCGCGCAATGGACCCTGGTCAGCCTGGCAGCCGTCCTCATCCTTCTGATGATCGTCATGGGAGGGATTCGCTATAGCAACCCGCAAACCAATGTTATCAACGGCACCATGCCGCTGCCATCGCTCCAAATTCAACCAAGCCGGTAATCCCCCAATCCTGCTGACATACGCAGCAGGGGGCGATTATCAACTGCGAGACGTGAAAATGAGGTGAAACCATGACTGGCGTCCAGATCAACTTTGAGGCATGGATCGGCTGGGCGATTATCATCATCCTCCTGTCAGTCTTTGTTGCCGTACCGCTCGCCATCGTCGTTGCCCAACTTCCCAGCCTGTGGCGCAAGCGCCGCTATGCCCTCTTCTCGCTGTTCAGCTTTATCTGGGTCATCACCATCTTTACCATCCTGGCCTCAGTTCTCCCGATGTTCATTGCTATCAAAATTCCATACCCTTGAGCAACACGGGGCCAGAGAAACTGCTAGATTTCCAGATGAGATGCACCTACGGAGGAACATAATGGCTGAAAAAATCTCGAGGCGTAAACTCTTTATCGCTGGCAACGTCGCCATCCAGGGGGCGCTGGCAACGCTGGTGGGAATACCAGTGGCTGGCTATCTCATCGGAGCAATCTTCGCTCCGCAGCCAACGGCCTGGGTCAAAGTTGGACCACTTGCCCCCATCCCGCCAAATGAGCCAACGGAATTTGCCATCAATGTACCCATCGTCGGCTCAGGGATCAGCACCACCAGGCCAGTGGGCGTCTTTGTCTTAAAGACAGGCAATCAGCTCTTCACGTTTTATAACGGCTGCACGCATATGGGTTGCCCGGTGCAATGGCAAGCCTATCCCCAGCTTTTCAAATGCCCCTGTCACGGTGGCGTCTATGATCGCCTGGGGCGGGTGATCGCTGGCCCTCCCCCATATGCGCTGCGCCAGTTCCAGAACAGAGTTGTCAATGGCGATCTCTATGTATATGTTGATATTCTAGACTAGCAAGCGGGCTGACGCTTCACCATCATCAGCCTGGCGGTGTATCCAGAGCGGGAGGAGGCTTCTCATGCGCACACTCCGACCACAGGGGGTCAATATCATTAGCCGAGTCGGCCAATCTATCTATGATTGGCTTGATGAACGCTATCCACTCAGCGAGTTTCTCAATCGGCTGCTCTCCGATCCGGTGCCCAAACGCTTCGGCTGGCTCTACACCTTCGGCGGCGCCATTTTCTTATTGACGTTTATCCAGATTGTTACAGGCATTATGCTGCTGTTTCACTACGTGCCCAGTTGGGATGAAGCCTATAACAGCATTCAAGCGATTGACCATACCATCCTATTTGGCAACTGGATACGTGGCTACCATTTCTGGAACGGCTATATGCTCGTCTTCCTGGTGGGCATTCATATGGCCCGCACCTATTTCTCAAGCGCCTACAAACGCCCGCGCGAACTGACCTGGGTTGCAGGGGTCTTTCTCTTCATCCTGATGACTGCGGTCGCCTATACCGGCGCCTGCCTGCGCATGGACCAGACTGGCTTCTATACCTTCATGGTTGGCGAGCATATCATGGGCTGGACCCCCATCGTCGGCCTCTGGTTTAAGGAAATCTGGCTCGGCAGTGACCGAATCAATCCAGCCTCGCTCACGCGCACCTTCGCCCTGCATGTGTGGGTATTACCTGCCTTGTTGCTGCTCTTTATCTTCCTTCATGTCCTCTTTGTCGTCCTCCAGGGCCAGTATGGCGCCTGGCTGAACTATCGCAAACGTAGCAGAGAACACCTGGCTGATACCCTGACGATGGAAGGCGATGAATTTAGCTCTCACGTCAAAATACAGGCAGAAGTGCGCAAACCCGCAAGCCGCAGGCGCGATATCCCAGATGACACGGATTACTTCTTCCCACAACATTCCTATAGAGAGGGCGCCGTTGCGCTCGTCTGCTTCCTGGTGGTCATCCTGCTGACCTTCACAGCCTATCCCACGCTGGACCCGCCAGCCAACGGCGCTACCAACACGTTCGTGCCATTACCAGAGTGGTTCATGCTTCCTGCGGACCAGATGCTGCCGTATCTGCCATCCTGGATGATCCCCTTCCTGCCAGTCATTTTCGGCGTGTTTATTCTCTACCTGATCGCGTTGCCCTTTGTGGATCGCCATCCGTCAATGAGCATCTTCAAACGACCCGTCGCCCTGGCAACCGGCATTATCGTGGCCTTTAGTATCTTTACCTTGCTGCTGCTCGCCATCTACCGCATCGAAAACTTCCCAACCCAGTGAACCCGAACATGGAGGCGCCCTATGGTCCTTGGAGATAGCATTCTCTTCTCCTTCTGGGGAAGCCAGTTAGTCATCGCTATCATCGCAGAGTCGCATATCCTGATTGCTGCCGCGCTGACTGGCCTCATCTTTATCGCCGTTACCACCGAGAGTATCTATTACTTCACTGGCGATAAGCGTTGGGATCGGTTTGCGCATGGCATCGCCAAGATACAGGTGATCACCTTTGCGCCAGGCAGCTTCATTGCCATCATGTTCATCCTGGTGCTGCTGATGCTCTGGCCGCTCTTCTGGACAACTATTATGCGTATCGCCTTCTGGCCGTTTGTCATGGAGGCCGCATCCTTTGTCCTCTATATTCTCTATCTTTACACGTGGTATTACACCTGGGAAACCCTGAGAAACTTTCGCGCCCTGCATATCGCTGTTGGCTTCCTGCTGATGTTTGTGGCCTGGTCGCAGCAGTTTATGGTCGATATTGTCGCCTCGTATATGCTCACCCCTACCGATCCAAATAGCCTCCAGTCAATCGTCTTTAATCCCACCGATATTGTCCTCGATTTTCATCGTGTCGTCGGTGATACCTCCTATGCAGGCTACCTCATCGCCGCCTATGCTGCCTGGCGTTTTCTGCGCGCCCGCTCCCTACAAGACAAAGCCTATTGGGATTTTGTGGGCGGTCTGGGTCTGCTCTTCGGCATTGGCTTGATGATCCTGCAACCGTTCATCGGCTGGCAGTACGCCGCCCTGATCCGCGAGCATGCCCCCAGCGCCTTTTACCGCATCATGGGCGGCGGTGAGCGCTCGTTCCTCTTCTTGATCCAGGTCATCTTGCTGACCGCGCTCTTCTTCTTCAGCGCCGTCTACATTACGGCGCAGATGCGCAAGGCCAGAGCAACCCGCAGGCGCGTTGCTACACTGCTCATGGGGCTGCTGCTCTTTTTCGGCGTCTGGCTCTGTCTGCCACCCCACTGGACACCCAACCTGCTGGGCCTCAACCTGACCTTTTTAGGTCAGCTAGGCTTGATGAATCCCTGGAAGTACCTCTCATTGGCCGGGCTGACCCTGAGCGGTTTTCTGATGTTTGGCACGTACCTTGGCGGCATCCAATCAGGGTTGAAATGGGGCGCACGTGGCATCTTACCTCACATCATCTTACTGATCCTGGGTCTGCTGGTCGTTGGGATGATGGTGACTATGGGCATCATCCGCGAAGAAGCGCGGCGACCTTACCTGATCTACGGACACATGTATATCGAGCCGCAAAGCCCGGATATGGTGCCAACTAATGAATATGCGCCTCCAACACGCAACATCCAATACAAACCCTAGACGAGACGGTGCCAGAACGTTTATCGGCACTCTCTTTGCCTGCACTCCTCCAACGTCGGAAGTGAGGTCGCTACCATGCACACCTATAGCTGGCTCCCAACCTATCAACCAGGACGAAGCACGGACGTTGCTTCAGTTCTCCCTGGCCCGCAACGCCCCATCAGGAGGCGCTTCCAGCTAACCATCTTTCTGATCCCCCTGCTGGCGTTGGCAGCATGCGGCGGCAACAGTGGCGCAGGCTGGGGGCCGGGCAGCACTCAGGGCAATACGAGTACCCAAAACATTACCTCGCAAGGCGGGTTGATTATCCTCTCCACCCCTACCTTTCAGTTCGTCTTGCCCACCCTGGCAAACGCCTTCTTCACCTCGCGTGGCCTGCATGTACCCTATGCTTTTGATTTCTCCAGCGCCAAACAGATCGCCAACACAGCCAATACCTCAGCCGATGCCGACCTCCTGGTCGCTGATAGTCAACAAATCATGCTGAACTCTCATAATATTGGCTTCATTCGAAGTACCGGCACCCTCCTGGCAACCGATTACTTGAGCGTGGTCCTTCCTGGCGCCAACCCAGGCAATATCCACAGCTTACAAGACCTTACCACGCCAGGACTACGCTATCTCGGCATCTCGCCACAAGACGCCCTCAATCTGCACATCCAGGCGACCCTTGAGAGTATGCAAGCGACACCCACCTTTGGCTCCTACTATGCCGCTCGCGTCTATGGCAACCTCATCAGTAGTTATACTGATGGGTTATTGGCGGCACAAACCCTGGTTGCCTCCCCGCCAGGCGGAGACTTTGCCATCGTCTATCACACCAACTACCTGACTATCCAAAAACAGCATGGCGTAGGCGCGCTGACTGAACTTTCGATTCCCTCCCAATTCAACCCTCCGCTCCCCATGCTCGCCTCAGTCACCGATCAGGCAACAAACCCTGGCCTCGCTCAGCAATTCATTGATTTTATGCGCACCCCTCAGGCCAACGCCATCTGGACCTTGTATGGGTTTATCCCAGCAACGTAGCCTGACCGCTTAACTCCTGAATCGTCGCATCTGGCTGGCAGTCAAAAGACACAGTACATTGCCGATGCCTTGCCTGGCCTAAAAGGAGCGTACTTCTCGTGAGATCGACTCGCGAAGCTCGCCCGCGCAAAGCGCGAAACGTTAAGCGACCAGCACGCGCATAGAAGCGAAAGCCTGCGGCGCTTCAACGCTCCTCAACTTGTTTACGCTGGTCCAAAAGGCAGGCGCCAATGGCGCGCCAGATGTTGCTCTACAGCGAAGCGATGCCAACCATCGCGGTCAGTCCGGCCTAGCCCGCTGGTCCTAGAGGAGCTTGCATATCGCGCAATCAATCACGCGGTCTGCTATAATGCACAACGGCGTGGCGATATTTCTACGCCGTTGTGCCTGCTGCTTCAGGGATCGAGGGAGAGAAGCCCTATGCCTGACCGTGACCAGCCGAACCATCAAGACCATGACCGAGCCGCTTATTCAGCCGCCCAGTCCAACAATAGAGAACAGTCCCCCGCAGAGACAACTCAGGCTGACGCGCTCATTACGCAGCCCAGTCTGTTTTCTCACGAAGCCAAAATCATCCATGCTCCTGCCGTTGAAATCGTCCCTCCTACCGCCGATAGCAGCCTACCAGAGTGCGCTCCGGCCTATCAGGACTACCTCCGGCTGACCGATCACTCGCGCTATACGATTACCTGTTTTCTCTCCGACCTGCGCCTGCTCAGTGAATACCTGGGGAGCAGCACACCCGTTGGGCGCATCGCCAGCGGCGATCTGACCCGCTGGATGATGCACCTGCGCTGGGAGCGCGGCCATCAACCTGCCCCAAAAACAATGGCACGCCGGGCAACCTTCCTGAAAAACTTCTTTGGCTGGCTCGCCAGCGAGGGCATCACTCCTGAAAATCCTGCCGCCGGCATCATCCTGACACGCCCGTTGCCTCCGCTCCCAGAGATGCTCTACCCGGAAGAGATCGAGCGGCTCGAAGCGGCTGCCGCCGAAGATAGCCGCAGTCAGTGCCTGGTGTTGCTGCTGCTGCATGCTGGCCTGAAAAAAGAAGAAGTCATGGCTTTGCAACTGAGCCACATCGACCTGAGCGATCCCTCCCAGCCAGCGGTCTCCGTGCAATTCACCGATCAGATCAAACAGCGCAAACAGCGCCGACTGATCTTGCCCGCTGTATTCACCCAGGCATTCCAACGCTATCTCACCAAATACCGCCCCCAGGGGAAGCTTTTTGATTGCACCGACCGTAACCTGAACTATATTCTGGCGCGCGCCGTGCGCAAGGCAGGTATAGAGAAACGAGTCACGCTGCAACTGCTGCGCGACACCTACGCTGTCGGGCAGCTTCAGGATGGCATGCCGCTAGAGAGCCTGCGCGAGAAACTGGGGCTTTCTGAGGAAGCCTGGAAAGAAGCCTCCGAGAAATACCGCAAGCTCATTGCCAGCGCGTGAACCTATCAATCTGCAACGAGTGGAGGACCACACCTGGATGCCCATTCTACCAACCCCCGCGCCAACGACCCAGCACCTCATCCCCCCGCCAAGCCGACCACGCGGTCGGCTCAGTGGCATCATCAATACAGCCGTTGCGCTCAGCGCCTTCGCGCTCATCTTCTTCCTGGGAACAGGCTGGCTCACCCATGCCACGTTCTTTCTTGCCAGCTTTCACCTTCAGGCAGGGGCCAGTTCCCCTGGCGCGCCTCTTGCCTTCCAGGGCTTTCAAGATGTCTGGCTGCGCAAGTGGGGCGACCACCAGTTCCTGCAAAGCGACTCCAAGCGCATCCTCCTCTCTGAAGCCAACGACTACCACATGAACGCGGTAGCCATCCAGGTGACGGCTGACCAGAGTACCTTCGATGGCACGACCCTGAGTTATAACCCAACTGACCCAGGGAATGTCGATACTGTGCCCGACCAGGAGATCGAGCAGGCCATTATGGATGCGCAAGCCGCCGGCCTGACCCCCATCTTAAATTTGACCGTTCTCTTGACCAACGAAGTGGAAACGACTTCGCCCACCTTTATTGGCCGTCTTTGGTATAACGCCCCCGGCCAAATCCCTTTCCCCAGCGGCCCCACAGCCACCACTGAGCATAAGTGGTTCGATAGCTACACCGCCTTCGCCGTTCACTATGCGCAAATCTCTCAGAAGTATCACCTGCCCTACTTCATTTTTGGCAACAATCTGGTGAATATCACCACCGATACTCCAAACACTGACGCGGGGACCGTTGGGGCAACTGGCTCTCCTGGCGATAAGTTTACGTGCAGTGGCCGCCGAGATTGTGGCTGGCGGCACGTGATCAACGCCATCAAAAGCGCCAGTTATACCGACTATCAAGGTCAGCAGCAAACAGGCGGCGGCTTTCAGGGCAAGTTAATCTACGGAGCCGATTGGAAAAACGAGGATCGCGCCCCCGTCGAGTTTGCGAATATTACCTGGTGGGATGCGGTGGATATGATCGGCGTGAACGGTTACTTCCCTCTCACCAAGATTGCCGCCGACGTTCCCGTCAACACCCTCATCGATGCCTGGCACGGCAAGAAAGACGACCTGGACCTGGCCGACCAGAATGACATCGTGAGCCAGTTGGGCGCGCTGGCCGCTAAGTTCAAACATCCGGTTCTCTTCACTTCCGCGGGCTACGAGAGTACACCTGGCGCTAACAACATGCCCGGCTCGGCCACACCGACTGCACGCGATGATGTCGAGCAGAAAAACGACATGGAGGCTCTGCTAGAAACGTTTACTCAGCAGGCAGCCCCCTGGTTCGCTGGAGTCCTCTGGTCCTTCGATGAACCCAAATGGCCGCGTTCTTCCGTCAATGGCTGGGCTACCTCTACCGCATGGGCAGGAGACACTGTTACCGGCAACGGGCCAAACGACGCCAAAGCCGGGGGCAAGTTCCTGGCCCAATTCTACCAGCAACGCCCAATCGCGGAACAGTGATGGTATGCAGCTTGCTCCAAAGAGCCGTGTTGCGCAGAGCAGATCGAGAAATGGTTTATAATAAAAGAACCACGCACGCCGCACAGCATCAGGGGAGCGATCTCATTGCAAGCAGACCAATGGGCGCTCCACCTCTGGAATTAGACAAGGAGCAGATCGTACATGAAGGTCTATAAGGCAGAGCAGATTCGCAACATCGCCCTTATCTCTCATGGAGGCGCAGGCAAAACCTCGCTGGTGGACGCGGCGCTCTACGATACTGGCGCCGTCACGCGCATCGGCAAGGTCGATGAAGGCACATCGATTTCGGACGCTGATCCCGACGAGATCAAACGCCGCATGTCGATCAATCTCACTGTCGTTCCACTAGAATGGCGCGACACCAAGATCAATTTCCTCGATACGCCCGGCTACGCCGATTTTGTCGGCGAGGTCAAGTCTGGTTTGCGTGTCGCCGATGCGGCGGTCGTGGTCGTCACGGCTGAAAAAGGGGTCGAGGTCGGGACAGAACTGGTCTGGAAATACGCCGATGAACTCAATCTCCCCCGCATGATCTTTGTCAACAAGCTCGACCGGGAAAATACCAGCTTTGAGCGCGCGCTGGAATCTCTTCGGGCGCAGTTCGGTACGCGCATCGTTCCCTTGCACGTTCCCATCGGAGAGCAAGCGGGTTTCAGAGGGCTGGTGAATGTCGTCACTCGCAAAGCCTACACCTTTGATGGCGCGAAAGCCCAGGAAGGGCCAGTCCCAGGCGATAAAGAAGCTCAGGTGGCTCAGTATCGGGAACAACTCATCGAATCGGCAGTCGAAAGCGATGATGACCTGATGAGCAAGTATCTGGAGGGTGAAGAGCTATCTGAGCAGGAGGTGGAGCGCGCCGTCAAGGCTGGCATAGCGTCTGGCGCGCTGGTCCCAGTTCTGTGTGGCTCAGCAGCCAGAAATATCGGGATCCAGACCCTGCTTGATGCTATCGTCGAATTTTTGCCCAGCGCCGCCTCGGCCCAGTCAAACACTGCTGCTGAGACTAATAACAATATAGCAGCGTTTGTTTATAAAACAACTGCTGACCCAACACGCGGCCTGATCACCTTCCTTCGCGTCTACAGTGGATCCCTCAAGTCGGATTCGCATGCCTGGAACGCCCGGACCAGTACCGATGAGCGTATCGGTCAAATCCAGGCTCCCATTTCGCTCACACGTGGCAAGGTGCCGGAAAATGTGGCTGAAGTTCCGGCGGGCGACATGGCTGCCGTCGTCAAACTGCAAAATACACATACCAACGATACCCTCAGCGCAAAAGAAAAGCCCGTCACTCTGGAACCCATCGCGTTTCCAGCACCCGCCTTTACCGCCGCCATCTCGCCAAAGACCAAAAGCGATCTGGACAAGATGGGCACCGCGCTCAGCCGCGTCACCGAAGAAGACCCCACCATCCATATCACCCGCGACCAGGAAACCGCCGAAACACTCATCTCCGGCATGGGTGAATCCCACATCGACATCACCATCGAGCGCATGCAGCGCAAATTCGGAGTCGAGGTGGAAAAACACGATCAGCGCGTCCCCTACCGCGAAACCATCCGCAAGCATGCCCGCGCCCAGGGCCGACACAAACGGCAAAGCGGCGGGCACGGCCAGTTCGGGGATGTCTGGTTGGAAATTGACCCGCTGCCTCCGGGCAGCGAGAAAGATTTTGAATTTGAGAACAAGATCGTTGGTGGCGTCGTCCCGAAAGAATATGTCCCCGGCGTAGAAAAAGGGGTGCGCGAGGCGCTCAAGCAAGGCTTCGTCGCTGGCTATCCCATGATTGGCGTCAAGGTCGCTCTAGTCGATGGCAGCTACCATCCAGTAGACTCATCCTCACAGGCGTTTGAGGTAGCAGCCTCGCTAGGCATGAAAAACGTTGTGCCGCTCGCTAATCCAACCCTCCTGGAGCCAATCATGAACGTGACCGTCATTGTCCCAGATGGCAACATGGGTGATGTGATGAGCGACCTGACCACCAAACGCGCCCGCATTCTCGGTATGGAGCCTGCCGGTGGCGGCATGCAGCAGATCACGGCAACGGTTCCGATGGCCGAGATGCTGCACTACGCAACCGATCTGCGCTCCATCACGCAGGGGCGCGGCACCTTTCATATGGAATTCTCCCAGTACGAAGAAGTGCCTACCGCTGAACAGCAGCAAATCATCGCCAACGCGGCAAAAGCAAACGCTGAAGGGGGCGCCTGAGCCTATCAGCAGCTCACCTTGAAAGAGGAGAAAAGGGCCGCGCACGCCACAGCAGCGCCCAGTATTTCTGTGGCGCGCGGCCCTCCGCATATGAAGGGAGACCCGATTCATGCCAGAATACACATCCACCCTACGTGTGCGCATGAGCGCCGCCGATGCCCACTATGGCGGCAATCTGGTGGAAGGTGCGCATATGCTGCAGCTCTTTGGCGATGTCGCCACCGAGCTGGCTATCCAATGTGATGGGGATGAGGGGTTATTAGCCGGGTACGAGAAGGTAGAGTTACTCGCCCCGGTCTACGCAGGCGATTTTATTGAAGCAACAGGACGTATCAGCCGTGTAGGCCGCACCTCGCGCACTATTGAGTTTGAGGCGCGCAAGGTGATTCAACCCCGCCCAGACATCAGCAACTCTGCCGCAGACATCCTTCCAACCCCCATCGTGGTCGCCCGCGCCATCGGAACCACCGTCGTGCGCAAAGAGCGCCAGCGCATCCCGCATTCCTCCGACAACGCCGGATAGCTCCGCAGGGCAGGGGGAAAAGCCGGTTCGCCTCTCTTTACCATCCGACCAGCAGAGGAAACGCGCAGAGAGGGCATTGGCGGAGGAGGTGGGATTCGAACCCACGGTGCTTGCGCACACGCGATTTCCAGTCGCGCCCACTAGGCCACTATGGGACTCCTCCAGCAGAAGCACAGCAGAGCAGCACACAAGAGCGCGCTGCTCTGGGCAGCGCGTTATCTTAGGCAAACCTTGCCACACGGCGGAGAGGGTGGGATTCGAACCCACGAGGCTTTCGCCTACCGCTTTTCGAGAGCGGCACCATCAACCACTCGGACACCTCTCCAGATCGTTTCCATGTAGAGTATAGCATACACATATCCGCCAGGCAAGAGATTTCGCCAGAAAAGCCGCTCCAGGCCGTTCTCCTGCTTGTGCGCTTCCCTTCCATATGCTATAATTTTAGTACATAATTTCTATTTTTTCCACCTGTTGCCGCTGACCACATGTTCGGGTCACATCCCGGAAAGGGCACGTTTTCCATGTTTCCCATGCCCCAATTGACTCAGCCAATGACATTTTCTACTGAGCAGCAGCCAACATTAGAAAGTGGCCTGCCTGCCCAGATTACCAATCAACTGATAGCCCAGGTACTCTTTAACATCGCAACCCTCCTCGAAATGCAGCAAGGCAATCCCTATCGTATTGCCGCCTATCGCAACGCAGCGCGAGGTCTCATGGGGCTTCCGGTATCCGCCGCCGCCATCATCAAGCGCGGGGAGCGCCTCGTCTTGCCTGGCCTGGGCGAACGCCTGCGCCGCAAGATCACCGAGATGGTAACGACCGGACGCATGACCTTCTATCTTGACCTGTGCGCCGAACTGCTGCCGGAGGAAGCGCGCAGCTTGATGACTGTCGCGCATGTTGGCCCGCGCACCGCCCTGCGCCTGAGCAACTACCTCGGCATCCAGAGCGTGGCCCAACTCTACGAAGCCGCCCACGCGCACAAGCTCCGCGAATATTACGGCTTTGGGCCACGCAGCGAGCAGCGCCTGGAGGACGCCACACGCGCCCTCTTGCAGCCCCTACCGACGCCGCCCGCCCAGCCTCCACAGGCCGAGCCACCCAGGCCACAGGCGGCATAAAAACCCATCCTTGACAGTGCTTTTTTCGAGAGACTGGAGTATCCCTCTTGTCCGACAATCGCACGCTGCCCGTATGGGCGCCATCCGAACCAGATGAGGATGATCAGGCACTCCCCGACGACCTCTTTGACGCCCTTGAGGAAACCGAGGATGACGAGCCGCAGCAAGCATCATCCCTTGCCAGGCGATCTCTAGACGAGGCGCTACTTCCTCCCTGCGAGGCGCGCGCCCCCTATGCCCTGCCCATCACGCCTCACCTCGCCCTCACTCCGCGCGAGTATCAGCGTGAAGCCGTAGATGCCTGGCTGCGCGCCGACGGACGCGGCATGGTCGTCCTGCCGACTGGCGCTGGCAAAACGGTCGTCGCGTATGATGCTATCGCTCGCCTCGGCGTTCGCACGCTTATTGTCGTACCCACCATCGAACTGCTGCGCCAATGGAAAACCGGCGTCGCCGCGCATCTCCAGATCGCCGATGAGTCCGTCGGCATGATCGGCGGCGGAGAACACGTCAGCAGACCTATCACCATCATCACCTACGACTCAGCGGCGATGAAGCGCCGCCGCCTCGGTGGTTATGGCCTGATCGTCTTCGACGAGGCGCATCATCTCCCCGCGCAGAGTTATCGCGCCATCATTGAGAAGACCGCCACCCCCTGGCGGCTGGTGCTGAGCGCAACCCTTGAGCGCGCCGACGGGCGACATGAGGAACTCAACACCCTCATTGGCCCCCTTGTCTATCAGCGCGGCGCTGAAGAACTCGCTGCCCAGAAGCACATCGCGGCCTATCACGAGCGCCGCATCTTCGTGGACCTGGCGCCGGAAGAAGAGATGCGCTATGAAACCTTGATGGCCGAGTGGCGCTGGTATCTGGCAACCCGCCGCGCACAGCTTGGTGCCGGTCCTGATCTCTTCAGCGCGCTGATCGGTCGAAGCGGCTTCGATGCCGAAGCCCGCCGCGCCCTGCGCGCTCACCATGAGGCGCGCCTCGTCGCCTTGAACGCCCAGGCAAAACTCGCCGCCATCGAGCAACTCCTGCGCAAGCACGCGAAGGATAAAGTGATCGTCTTCTCTGAGTATGTCGGCATGGTTGATCGCATCAGCCACCAGTTCATGCTGCCCGCGATCACCTATCGGACACCGCCCGCCGAGCGCCGCGCCATTCTGGCAGGCTTCCGCGCGGGCGAGTTCACCAAGATTGCCACTGGGCGCGTCCTGAACGAAGGGGTCGATGTTCCCGATGCAACGGTGGCAATTGTTGCCAGTGGCAGCGCCTCCATGCGCGAGTATGTCCAGCGGCTAGGGCGTGTCCTCCGGCCAAAGGAGACCGAAGCGCAGCTCTACGAACTCATCTCGCGCCGCACCACCGAGCGCAACGCTGCGCGCAGACGTCGCCCGCCGCGCAAGGCGCCAGGCGCCCTGCCAGGCTAATCACTTACCTATCTTTGCTCCGTCTTAGCCCACACCGAGATGCTCGGCCTAGAAACGGCGCCACCAAATGCTCAAGCTCACCGACCTGCGCAAAACGACGCGACGCACAAATTCAGGCGACGGGCGCACCCTGCATCCCCACTTCCTGCGCGACCGAAGCCTGGCTCCGCGCATCGAAATAGCGATCAAGTATCTTGAGTCGATGCTGGGCCATCAGCGCCGCGAATTAGATCAAGAAGTTATCGTCCAACTCTTCGGCGACCACAAACTCGCTCGCTGTATCGTTGCCTGCCTTGCCGATTCCTATCATCACCGCAGCCAGACGTTTGCCGAACTACTTCCAATGTCTCAGTTGGAGATGCTACGCAGCAGAGGCATCACCAATCCAAGCCAGCTACGCCTCTGGCTCTTCCACCAGGCCAACATCGGGCTATCCGGCTTTGTCGGCAGCGCCGAGCGCGCGCCTTTCCTGTCTCGTGCCAGTGATGAACTCGGGATCACCAGCGAACAGATTGAGCCATTACTCCTCCTCGATAGCCCCGAACGAGCCATCTTCGCGCGCACCGGACCAAAGCCCACCAGCGATGACGTGATCGCCCGCTTCAACTACCATACCGTTGCGGCCATCCTCGCCAACGCGCCCATCATACGCATCTCGCTTGCCAGCACATCCCGCGACGGCCAGACAATACGCGAACTGTGCGCCAGCGCCAACGTGCGCGCCGAACTTGTGGGGCGTGAATTGCTCCTACATGGGCAGCAAGATGCGCTCGAAGGCTGGTCCCGTCACGGTGCCAGACTCGTGCGCTTGCTTGCGTCGCTGCTAGCCTGCGGGCTTCCGGCACACGCTGGCGAGGCCATCATTGCCGCGCCAGATGGCGGCCAATGGCAATTCAGGCTGAATACTGAAATCTTTGGCGACCTCGGCCTGCGCGGCACAGAAGCTGACGCCGATTTCAGCGCATCAGACCTGCTGGCGTGCTGGCGCGCCCAGGGCACGCTCATCAGCGACTACGCCTCTCTTCGGCGCGCTGGCGCCCAGGACGGCTGGATACTCCGTCGCGCGCCAGGGCCACTGATCCTCGATGGCGCCATCCTGACTACACTCTTCGTTGCTAACCGCGACATGCAGCGCGTCTGGCTGGTTCCCGCGCCACGAACCTCGATTGGCGCAGCCCGTCTCGCCGCCATCGCCGCCCGCATCCCCATCCACACCCTCCGCATGGCGCCCACTACCTCGTTGCAGCAGCAGGCTCCGCAGCCTGCGCCTGTCCCGCTCACCTTAGCCTACACGAACCGGGACGATATAGCCCAACTTCCAGCACTCCTCTCGCAGACGGTGGGAACGGCGGAACAGCGCGGCCAGGCACAGCAACTTGAGACCCTTTTCGAGGAGGCATATCGTGCTGGCGTCCTGACGGAGCAGCAGATAAGCGATCATCTGACCTGCGCGCTCGAAGAACTCCCGGCCCTGCTTGGCCGCTCAGAGGCGCTGACGCTTGCCAGGGATTACAACACCCAGTACATTGAGGGTTTCGGCCTCTGTAGCATGCAGACGCTTATGCGCGCCCGTGCTGTCGCCCGCGACGTTGCTACCCAGAGTCATGCTGAGCGTGAAAGTACCATCCAGACTGTGCGTACCCTCAGTCGGCGGCTCCGCGAAGTGACCGGCGCGAGCGAGGGGATCGAGTGCCTCATCGCCTATCTGGGCGCGGCTTGAATCATCAGAAGAACTTCACCAGCCGACTCATAGAGCCAAGTTTCGCTCCTGCTGGCAGTAACGCGCCCGTCAGGCGCAGGCTAAGACAAAGCCGTTCGGTTATTGAGCGAACTGCGTGAAGTCGCCGATCACTCGAAAGAGAGCCAGGCGTTTCAAGCGCGTTTCAGCGCCTGGGTCCGATCTCACCTGCGCCGTCCCGCCCTCGTCAGGCGCTTGCAAGATCGAGCGTTCTCCTTGCCAGAAAGGTGAACTTGCTGGCCTGTTTGGATAGTGTGATGAGGGGCTGATCAGGGCTGCCAGCGCCGGCTCGTCGTCCTGCCGGGCGGTTCAATCCGCTGGCAGCCCTATACTCCAAAGAGCTGCCGACCCGGCACTACGCCTTGTCGATAGTGACCATCCAGTTTATGCCGAATTGGTCCGCGAGCCAGCCGACCTGGGCGCCCCAGGACTGCTCGGTCAGCGGCATCTTGATTTTGCCACCTTCGGCCAGGTCGTTGAAAATGGTAGTGAGCCGGGCTTTGTCAGTGCCGCTCAGGGCAATAGCAATGTTCTCGCCGACTGTGGCCGGGTAGTCGGGGTGGCCGTCCGAGGCGAGAATGAGCGCGCCGTCGGCCTCGAGCCGCGCGTGCATGATGCGCTCCCCAGGGCTAGCCGGCTTGGATACGCCCTGCTCGTTGACGGTGTACAGATCAAGCTGGCCGCCCAGCGCCTGGTGATAAAACTCCAGAGCCTCGCGTGCCCGGCCCTGAAAGTTGATATACGGACTCACCTGGATCTTGCTCATCAGTATAGCTCCTCACTGTCTGTGCTGAACCGAGAAGGCTGACCCTCCCGGTTTCGAGACGCATCACAACGAACGTGACGAGGCCGCCCACATGCGTTCTACAGGAGTCGGTCTCCCTGTCACATCGGGGAGGTTTCCCTCGTCACTACCATGACGGAACGCGCGGAGGAAATGTGACCGCTGGATGATGCTTTCCATGAATCGTTGTCCAGATACTCCAACAGAGTAGACAACGATTGAGGGGAAAAATAGCCATAAGTTGAGGGAAACACTCAATGGACGAACACGAATGGCTAGCCGAGCGATTCGAGGCCGAGCGTCCCCACCTGCGAGCGGTGGCCTACCGCATGCTCGGCTCGCCCAGCGAGGCGGACGACGCTGTGCAGGAGTCCTGGCTTCACCTCAGCCGCTCCAACACAAGCGACATCGAAAACCTGGGCGGATGGTTGACGGAGGAGTAGACCTGGCAGTAAGACTCTCCTTGCCTTTTCCGCCATCCCTGGTAGCACAACCACAGGCGAACGGACACCACGCCTGTGACGCGCATGTCCAGTTCGCCTGTGGTTGTTGTGTGTCTTGATAGGCAAGCGCTATCAAGACACACACGAGAGCCACACTATAAACCTGCAAGAGAGGGAACGGCATGCGATAGCTACGGCGAAACCTCGTCTAGCCGCTTCTGCCTGGTTGCCGTGCCGAATTGGGCAATGATGGCCGCCACCACGATCCCGATGCAAATAATCAGGAAGATGACGATTGGCCCAGAACTCGTACCAAACGAGGCCAGCAAGTTGGGGATATTCGCAGCAATCACGAGAATGCCCACGCCACCACCAAGATGCCCAAGGCCATCCCCCAGCGCGTAACCGGTGGCCCGCGCTCGCGTGGGATAGAGTTCGGTGGTCCAGGTATAGGTCATCGGCACCCACAGGTTGAAGCCCAGGAAGGTGATGATCGACCCAATCGCGGCCAGCGTAAAATTGTTGCCGGACGCAAAGATGGCAATCATCAGCCCGCCGATAATCGTCAATACAGCGGAAATCGGCAACCACAGCTTGCGCTCCAGGCGCTCACCAAAGAAGTAAGCGAAGACGGCAGTGGCGAGAAACCCAAAGGTGCCAAACGCAGCGATGGTGCCTGCCTCCCCTGCGGCGGCTGGTGGCGCAACGTTGGATGCGATCAAAACGGGCGTCAGCAGCGTGGTGAGACCCTGCGCAATCGCGTAGATCGTGATGTACCCAAAAAACCAGAGTACGACCAGAAAGATGGTCCGACGCAGGTAGAGGGGGTTGGTCAGGATTTCGCTATACGGGATTTTTGTCGCGCCCGACTGCACCGGAATCTCATCGGCGACGGGCGGCAACTCACCGATTCTCCGTCTCGCGTGCGCCTCCATGCCTGTGATCACCCGCTCGGCCTCTTCCACCCGGTCTCTCGAAATCAGCCAGCGCGGTGACTCCGGCAGTTGGAAGCGCAGCAGAATGCCCACCAGCGCCAGAACGGCGCCAATGCCATACATAATGCGCCAGCCGTTGCCGCTAAAATCTGCACCTGCCTGGGCAAAGGAAAGACCATAGGGGAAAGTGCCAGAAGGGGTCGTCAACACCAGGCCCAACCAGATACCAAAGAAGGCGCCCAACGCGGACATGATAAAGATCAGGGACGTATATTTAGCGCGGCTGCCCTTGGGAGCGACTTCGTTGATGTAGGTGTTGACAATTGCCAGGTCCGCGCCGATGCCAATGCCGGTGATGACCCGCGCGATGATGAAGGTGGTGTAGTCATTGACGAAGACCGTATACAGCGAGCCAAGCCCCGTCAGGAGCAGGGTGAACAGGAGCATGTCGCGTCTGCCAAACCTATCGGCGAGCGGAGACAGGATCAGCGCCCCGATGACATAGCCCGCCAGGTTCAACTCGACCGGCAGGCCGAGCTTATCGGCTGCCAGAACGGAGCCTGGCGGCCCTCCTGGCACACACTGAGGCACAATCTGGGTACACGTCTGGATGAAGGAAACGGTGATGTCGAAGATGTCAAAGAAGGTGAAGAGGAAGCCGATGCCGATGATCCCAATGAACAGGTAGGAGAGCGACCAGATGGGAAGCCGATCCTGGCGAGCAATGATCGCCGCGCCAGTGCTGCTTGTGGCTCCCGCGCTAGGGAGCGGGGCCGAGGCGCCGCCTGATTCGGATGCCATAAGATACCTCATTTCACACGCCCATCTCCGCAAAGAGCAAGGGCGTGACTCATGTCTCCACTGCAACGTGGAAACACGGGCCAAACGACCAAGTATCGGATCCGTGAGATAACCATGATGCCCCTGAAACGCTTCTGTGCCCTGGAAGCAAGATGAGAGATGCTCCTCCATTTCAGGCACAAGCGAACGTGATCAGTCCCTCCTTTCTTGATTGCCCCATGCTTCTCTGCTGAAGCGGCTGAGCTTGAGAAGGTACAGGAATGCCTACCCGCCTCTTGAGGGCAGGGCGTTCATTATGGAGAACGAAATGTTCAGTGTTGAGAACTATATACCTGATAAACGCTCTATTGTCAAGTGCCAGAGAGCTTGTTGCCCTTGCTACGAAGCTCGCAGGGCCAGGCAAAACGACTTCTACGCGGAACCCCAGACTTCCCGCGCCACACTTGCCACAAGCGCCAGCTTGCGGCGCTGGTCGTCAGGCGAGACATGGTTTCCCTCCATCGTGGAGGCAAAGCCGCACTGTGGGCTGAGGGCGAGATGCTCTAGCGGGAAATACTGGGCGGCTTCATTGATGCGCTGGCGCAGTTCATCGGCGGTTTCCAGCCGAGGCTTCTTAGTTGTGACCAGGCCCAGCACCACAAAGCGGTCCTCTGGCACATGGCGCAGCGGCTCAAATCCTCCTGAACGCGCATCGTCATATTCGAGCAGGAAGCGTTGAAAATGGGTCTGGGAAAAGATGCGCGAGATGGGTTCATAGTCCCCGCTGGCGTAGAACTTGCTCTGGTTATTCCCGCGACAGATATGAATGGCGAAGGTCACACCCGGATGCCCGTCAATGATCGCGTTGTCCATCTCAATACACACATCGATCATTTTGTCGGGGTCGTTCCCGCGCTGCCGGTAGCCCTCGCGCATCTGGGGATCGAGCAGCGCTGCATACTGGGGCGCGTCGATCTGAATATAGGTACAGCCCAGCCGAATCAGTTCCTCGATCTCTCGCCGCGAGAAGGCCACAATATCGGCCAGGTAGGCATCGCGGGTCGCATAGGCTGACTTCGACTTCTGCGGATCGTAGTATGCGGCTGCCTGCTGTGCGCTCAGCATAGTCACTTTTCCTGGACGCGCCTTCCGCGAACGAAGATACACCCACTCCTCCGAACACATGCTTCGTTTCCAGCGCAGTTGTTCTACCACCACCGGGCGTTTGAGAACCAGTTCTTCGCCGCGCTCATCGCGGAATGGAATTGCCCAGCCGCCCAGCTTATCGAACCCATCCAGGGAATCAATCAGATGCCCATAGAAGGCGTAACGCCGCAGCTCTCCATCGGTGATCGCATCAATGCCTGCCGCTTCTTGCAGGGCAATGGCTTCGTTCACTGCCTGGTCTTCGACAGCCTTGAAGTCTGCGGAAGCCAGTTCGCCTGCCTCGAATTTCTTCCGCGCGGCTGCCAGATCGGCGGGCCGGAGCAGGCTTCCCACCACCTCAGCGTGATAGGTCATTGGTAACCCCCTTCTCATGCTCAGTTCTGAAACGAAACGCCGTGTACGCCACAAAATGCGTTGGTGCCTCACCAGACAATGAGGCTTATCCTCTCGACAGTCAATGAAACCGTTACAGGCTGCTTTGCACTATTGGGGGTCAAAAACCGTCATTGGCCCCTGGACCGCCGGAGCAGGCTCAATAACTGGCGTGCCATAGGTCTTGAAACTCTCTGGCAAGGTTGCGCCCCAGTAGACGCCCCTCCCACGCTCTGCCTTGCGCCAGATGATCGGCTGCCAATCGGGGGCAAAAACCAGATACCCGCCGGAGTAAATCTCCACGCGATTGCCGCCCGGTTCGTAGAGATACAGATAAAATGCCTGCGAGATATTGTGTTTGGCCGGGCCAGCCTCGATAAAAATGTCATGTTCCGTCAGAATATCGGCGGCGCGCAGCACTTCCTCGCGCGCATCCAGCCAGTAGGCGATGTGGTGCAATCGGCCATGCTGATCGGTAAAATCGCGGACATAGGCAATATCGTGCGTGAGCGGCGTAACACTCAGCCAGGCGCCCTCTTCAGTCCCAGCGACTTCCGGCTGGAGGAGTTCATGCAGTTGAAACCCCAACTGCTCCTGAAGAAAGCGCCGGTTCGGGGTCACATCGCTGCAGATCAGGTTCACATGGTCGAGGCGTTTGACCGCAACTCCGCACCCGGTGTATTTGTGCGGTTGATTAAAGAGTCGGGAACGCAGTCCATCAGGAGCCACATATTTTCTGGATTCATAATACAGTTCCATCGGGTGCCCGTCTGGATCGATAAACTGGTAGGCCCGGCCATGCCCGACATCACCCTCGATCCAGCCTTTCCCACATCCCTGTGCGGCAAGTGCCTGTACGCGGCGTTCGAGCGCCTGAGGGCTAAATGCCCGCCAGCCCACATGGCCCAGACCAGCTTGTTTCGCCTCGGTGAGTTTGAGGGTGCAGTGATCGTAATCGCCCCACGCGCGCAAATAAACGGACTGCCCCGCGCGGTCTGTTTCTTCCATGCCAAACACGTTCGTGAAAAAGGCGAGGCTTTCGGCAGGTTTGGGCGTGAGGATTTCCACATGGCCCAGATGGGCCAGGTCACGGATCGGTTCTTGAGCATCAGCCATGATCCTCTCTCCTCTCTTCATTGAGCAAAGCCAGGAACAATAACGGCTCTTCTACAGACTACCTCGTAAGGCATTCGCTTACTTTGCGTCTTTAGCGATCTCTTGAATAATCTGCGCGCCGAGATTTGCCGCGGGGAGACCCCGAAAGAGAAAGGCAAGATTCACAACCGCGCTCAGTTCTTCCCAGGTCGCGCCTGCCCGTTGTGCTGCCCTGGCATGCAGGTGCGCTGCATCCGACAAGAGAACCAGGAGCATGCCAAAGAGCATCAGTTGGGCCGTTTTCGTATCAAAACAGGTCGGATACATCGCCTGCTTGCGAATCGTCTCCTGCATCGACAAGAACTCCGGGTCCAGGCGTCCCAGCAGATCGGTACGCGCCTGAATGCGCGGCGGCACAAAGCCAATCAGATCGACATAACGCTGGCGGATCGCCTCAAGTTCAGCCGATTCCATCTGCATGTCCGGGAGTTTATCCTCTCCATCTGTCTGGCCCATCCGATCCACCTCCCTTTCGTTGTTCTTTTACTTCTTTTTTGCGCACCAGGGTGCTGGATTTGGGGAAAGATAACGCCTTGGAGAGTTCACTGATCCCCCACTCAGGGTGTTCCACTGAGAAAAAGTTGAGAACCTCAGCCGCTTTATGGACCGTTTGCAGCATTCGTCGGTCCTTTCTGCTGGAATGCGAGGCCAGCCGACTTCCTGTGGCAAGTATACTCGGATCAGTTCACTGAGGCAACCAGTACGTTCGACTATTCCGAACAAAAACCTGCTGTTGAAGCCCCTTGCCGCATTGGGTATCATACAAAGTAGTACCTCGAAGGCTGCTGCCACATCCAGACATGCCGCCAGGATGTAGCAGCAAAAGGATTCAGGAGCAAAAACTCGCTATGCGCTCGCCCGGTGGGAACGCGCCTCTCAGCATTCTTTTGCTTGGTGAGGCAGAAATCCAGGTGGCAGGGATACCCCTGACCTTGAACGATCAGAAAGCACGGGCGCTCCTTTTTTATCTTGGCGCCACCGGGCGAGCGCATACCCGCGAACACCTTGCCACGCTGCTCTGGAGCGAATCTGCCGAGAGCAACGCGCGTCACTCCCTGCGCAGCAGCCTCTATCATCTGCGCCAGGCGTTGCATCCCAGCGGAGCCGACGCGCTCTTCGCCGGAGACGGCGATCTCGTCTCCCTCCAACTTCCTGAGAGCGCCTGTGATGTCGTTCAGTTTCGTCAGCTTGTGGCGACTGGCAGCGACGAGGCGTTCATGCAAGCCGCTAGCCTATATCGTGGCTCGCTCCTTCAGGGGTTCACCCTGGCTGACGCCCCTGTCTTTGAGGATTGGCTGCGTCTCGCCCGCCAGGAACTCAGCCAATCGTATCTTCAGGCGCTCAGCCAACTAGCCGCCCGCGCCGAAGATCGCCAGGCATGGGGCGAAGCGATCACCTTCCTCCAGCGCATGCTCCAGGTTGACCCACTGGCCGAGGAAACCCAGCGGCGGCTCATCGGGCTGTACCTGCGGGCTGAAGCTCCTGGCGCAGCGCTGCGCCACTATCAGCGATTCGAGGCCGAGCTGCGCCAGGAATTGGGGATCGCGCCATCCCGCCAAACCCAGGCGCTCATTCAAGCGGCGCTCAAGCCACCACAGCCGCCCTCAGCGCGGGCCACACCATTTGCTCGCGTTTCAGAGCGCCCCACGCAGAGCGCACCTTTCGTCGAGCGCGCAGACCTGCTCAACACGCTCCTGAAGCTCAGCCAGGCTCCAATGGCCGGGCACGGTGTGGCCGTCTTGATCCAGGGCGAAGCTGGCAGCGGCAAGAGCCGCCTGCTGGATGAGTTCGCCAGCCGATTGTCAACCGAGACCTCGCCCTGGCTGCTCTTGCAGGGGTCTTGCTCGCCGTTTGACGATCTGCTCTCCTACGGACCATTCCTCGATGCTTTCCAAAACGCCAGTCCGGGCGACCTCTCCGACCTCCTCAGCCAGCCGCAGCCAACCGCGCTAGATGACCACAGCAGCTTTCTCTGGCGTGTCTTGCAGGCGCTGCGCCTGCTCAGCCGTGATGCGCCGCTGCTGCTCACGATTGATGATCTGCATTGGGCTAACAGTTCCTCCCTTCAACTTTTTGGTTTCCTTGCCACACGCCTGCGCCATCTGCCAGTGATGCTGGTAGGCACAGTCCAGCGCGCCGAGGCGATTCCGGCCTTGCAGCGGCTGGCATTGTCAGGGAGCCATCACGGTGATGTCCACTTATTCGCGCTGGCCCCACTCACGCAGGCAGAAGTCACCCTCTTCGTCCAATCGTCAGCAGTCAGCGCAGCCTCCGTCGCCGCGCTCTCTGAGTGGCTCCATGAACGCTCAGGCGGCAGCCCCTTCATCCTGCTGGAAATCCTGGCGCAGTTGCGCAG
>JBJKSJ010000277.1:0-16203 GCA_046704085.1 Ktedonobacterales bacterium
CGACATGGCCCGCTCCAGAGCCTTTCGCTGGAGCG
Source organism: Ktedonobacterales bacterium (assembly GCA_046704085.1). Classification (GTDB taxonomy): domain Bacteria; phylum Chloroflexota; class Ktedonobacteria; order Ktedonobacterales; family DATBGS01; genus DATBHW01. The sequence continues at coordinate 36 of JBJKSJ010000277.1, forward strand.
AGGATGGCCTGGCGGGCATCTGCGATGACGACCAGCGCCTCTGCTTCGCGCTGGCCCTCTGGAATGGGCGCGACCCCATCCTCAAAGAGCGCCTCTTTGGCCTGACGGGCAACGAGGGCAATCACGGCGAAGATGTCAAAGAGGTCTATTTCTATCTGGACAGCACGCCGACGCACAGCTACATGCGCATGCTCTATAAATATCCCCAGGCGGCTTTTCCCTACGCTCAGCTTGTGGCGGAGAATCGGCGGCGCGGCAAAAATGATTTCGAGTATGAACTGCTAGATACCGGCGTCTTTGCCGAAGACCGCTATTTCGATGTCTTTATCGAGTACGCCAAGTCCTCGCCCGATGACATCCTGATCCGCATCGAAGCGATCAATCGTGGCCCAGAGACGGCCACGCTGCACCTCCTGCCGACGCTCTGGTTTCGCAACACCTGGGCCTGGGGCCGCGAGGACTATCATCCCACGCTGCGCGAGGAGCAGATCAAAGGCGCTCCCGCCGGGCTGCGCGTCGTGCGGGCGCAGCATGAGGTGCTGGGCGATTACGCACTCTTCTGTGAGGGCGCGGCAAGTCCGGCGGGAGGCGCGGGCGCGCGAGCGACCAACGGGAGCGAGACTGCGGGTGCCCAGCGCCCGCAAGCGCCCGCCGCCGCAGGCGCGCCAACCCTCCTCTTCACCGAGAACGAAACCAACCTCCAGCGGCTCTATGGCGTTCGCAATGCCACCCCCTACGTCAAGGATGCTTTTCACGAGTACGTCATCTCTGGCAATACCGAGGCGGTCAATCCTGCCCAGACGGGTACGAAAGCTGCTGCCCATTACGTCCGCCAGATCAAGCCGGGCGCGAGCGCCGTCATCCGCCTGCGGCTGAGCAAGGTCATGGACGAAACCGGCGAGCTTGACCCGAAGCAGGCCGGATTCAAAGCCAGCCCTACCTCGTTTGACAGCATCCTCGCGCGCCGCAGGCAGCAGGCCGACGAGTTCTACGCCGAACTTCAGGCAGGCTTCGTGGCGCAGCCTCCAGGCGCGGTTTCAACCGCCAGCCAGCACAGCCCGCAGACCCTTAGGCGCGATTTTAATCGCCAGCGGCTAGACGACATGCGCCTGGTGCAGCGCCAGGCGCTGGCGGGCATGCTCTGGAGCAAGCAGTTCTATCACTATCATCTGGACCAGTGGCTCGATGGCGACCCAGGCCAGCCGCCGCCCCCGCTGGCGCGCAAGCGCGGGCGCAACCACGAGTGGATATGCCTGAATAACCGGGAAGTCCTCTCCATGCCGGATAAATGGGAGTATCCCTGGTACGCAGCCTGGGACCTGGCTTTTCACTGCATCCCACTGGCGCTGGTGGATGTGGACTTTGCCAAGACGCAGCTTGATCTGATGCTGCGCGAGTGGTATCAGCACCCCAACGGCCAGGTGCCCGCCTATGAGTGGGCCTTGAGCGATGTGAACCCGCCCGTCTTTGCCTGGGCGGCCTGGCGGCTCTATAAGATGGAGGGCAAGCAGCGCGGCCAGGGCGACAAACGCTTTCTGGAGCGCATCTTTCACAAGCTGCTGATCAACTTTACCTGGTGGGTCAACCGCAAGGACGCCGAGGGCAACAACGTCTTTGAGGGCGGCTTCCTGGGACTGGATAACATAGGAGTATTTGACCGCAGCGCCGCGCTGCCAACCGGCGGATTTATCGAGCAGAGCGACGGCACCAGTTGGATGGGCATGTTCTGCCTGAACATGATGACCATCGCGCTGGAACTGGCCTGCGCCAATCCAGTCTACGAGGATATTGCTACTAAGTTCTTCGAGCATTTCCTCTATATCGCCGGGGCCATGAGCGACATCGCCGGCGAGGGCATTGACCTGTGGAATGCCGGGGATGAGTTTTTCTATGATGTGCTGCACCTGCCCAACGACGCGCATGTGCCCCTGCGCGCGCGCTCGCTCGTCGGGCTGATCCCGCTGCTGGCGGTGGAGACGGTTGAGCCGAAACTGCTGGATAAACTGCCGGGCTTCAAGACCCGGATGGAGTGGTTTCTGACCCATCGCCCAGACCTGGCGGGCCTCGTTTCGCGTTGGCACGAGCCAGGCGAGGGCGAGCGCCGCCTGCTGGCGCTGGTGCGCGGCCACCGCATGAAGCGCCTGCTCAAACGCATGCTGGACCCCGACGAGTTCCTCAGCCCGCATGGCGTGCGCGCGCTCAGCAAGTATCACGAGGCCCACCCCTTCGAGTTGCAGACCGATGGGCATATCTACACCGTGCGCTATGAACCCGCCGAATCGCGCAGCGGCATCTTTGGTGGCAACTCCAACTGGCGCGGCCCCGTCTGGTTCCCGATCAACTATCTGCTGATCGAATCCTTGCAGAAGTTCCATCACTACTACGGCGATGATTTTCTGGTCGAATGCCCCACCGGCTCTGGAGAGTACCTGACGCTGGATGGCATTGCCGACGAACTCTCGCATCGCCTCATCAACCTCTTCCTGCGCGACGAGCAGGGGCGGCGCCCCTTCAACGGTGGCAACGACTTCTTGCAAACCGACCCACATTGGCGCGACCATCTCTGGTTCCATGAATACTTTCACGGCGACAACGGCGCGGGCCTGGGCGCCAGCCATCAGACCGGCTGGACCGGCCTCGTCGCCAAGCTGATTCAGCAGCAGGGCAGCAAGCACTAGCATCTCGCCGCTGTCCAGCCTGCCAGCAAGGCCAGGCAACAGCCGCCCTCCCTCTAGCGCCGCTTGTACCGTCGGCTTCCGGTCGGCAGGGGTGGGAAGGGTTATGTAGCGCCACCTTCCAGGCGGCTGGAAGACGGCGCTACAAGGAACGCTACAAGCAATCAGATCGCGCCAGAAACGGCCCAGCGCAGCCAGCCCCGCCGCCGTTTGCGCGGCTGCGGCGCCTCCTGGGGACGCGGGCGCGTCGGCTGCGTCAGGCGCTCGATCTCCTTGCGCGCCCGGCGCAGACCCACTGCCTGCACGATCTGCCGCAGGCGCTGCCCGCGCATCACCAGCGCCACATCGCGGCTGATGCCCGCGAACGCCTCATAGGGAAAGTCCAGCAGGTGCAGGATCGCTTTGATCTCGTCGCCCAGCAGGTCCAGCCGTTCGGGGATGCTTTTGCCGCCTAACTCGCCCAGGGCAAACGCCGCAGGCGCGCGCGGCACGGCGCTGGCCCAGCCCCAGCGCAGGTGATCGGTTGGCCCCTCCAGCCACCGCCGCAGCGCGTTGCTGCAAGTATACGGCAGGTTGCCCGAAAAGTCAAAAGGATTGTGAGCAGGATCAGCAACACGCCACTGCCAGGGCACACCGAAGGCCACTCCGTCAGATTTGATACCAGATCAGCGCCTGATAAAGTGTATCAGTATGGCAGGTTGACGAGACGGTCGGGTCGGTGCAGCCCAGCGTCGGGACGGCGGCATAGCGATAGAGGACTTCAACGGGAGTGAAGTCGAGGTTCGAGGTATCGACTGCCAGCCAGCCTTGAGCCGTGCCACCAGCGGGGAGTGTGTTCGCCAGGTCTGGATAGTTCGTGGCGATCTCGCTGGCCGATGGCGAACCAAGTTGGGCCACGCCAATGTTGTTTGGGGGCGCGGCCTGGGTTCTACCTGAAACGATAAATTGATGAACGTCGCTCGTGCCTCGGACAGTGAGAGTTGTGTTCGCTATATTCTGGAGTTGGAAATGGAACAGCCAGCGCGGGCCATTCTTGACGATCTGAGTCAGCGTTACCGTCAGCCCTTCGTCGGTGGTTTCCGTTGTTCCAACCCCATCAGGGTGGACCTGCACAATGGTAGCAGTAGGAACGATGGAGCTAGCTGGCTCATTTGCAGTTCCTGACGACAGCCGGGATGCAGCAAAGGTGGTGCCTCCGGCCAGTGCCAGGACCAAGATGACCATTCCGATCACGATCAGCCGACGGCGAAACTGGATCATGCCTTGCCCCCTTTCCGTGCTTTGATATGTTACTGCATATCCCCACAATTATAATCGCTGCTAAAATGTAATTGAGGGAGATTGATCCAGTTGCAGCCCCATTGTGGTGGATTCGGCAACGCTTGTGTAAAGGCTTCCTGTACATAGTATTCCTGGCCGTTGTTCGGGTAGCCAATCTGGCTACTCCGGCCCGATTCGCCATAGCGCTTCGCGCCACAGCAGGGCGTTTGAGTTATCCAGGTATCTCCCTGGGCAACAATGTACGGTAGGTTGCCTTTGGTCACCTCAAACCAGGTGTTACCCCGCAAGCTCGTCCCTGGACCGCAGGTATAATACTGCCAGTCCACAAAGAACGTGTCACCTCCCGTCCCATCTGGGAGCCCCCAGACCATTTCAGAATTGGCTGTAGGAACACCCCGTTAACGCGCGTTTTGGGGCGGCGTGTGCAGTATGCAGAGGAAGAAGGAGGGCAATGCTCAGTAGGAGCAAAGTGGGAATCAGTAACGAACGCGCAGTAATCCTTTCCGTGGGTTGTTGGTCCATGCTACAAATCTCCTCATCGTGTTTGATTCCGCTCTTTCTGGGTCTCAATCCCGCGGGGTGTGTGCTTCCTTTCTACACTTCCTCCTTTCTACGTCTATTGAAATGATCCAACCTGACGGGCAATAACATGGTCACTCAGTTGCTATCCTGGTAAGAAGTATATATTAAAAACGAGTCGTTGCCAATTGATTATGGATGAATATTCTTGTTTCTCTCCATCTCTCAGCCAGTTTCAGTTGATCGTGGAAACATAAGTTCTAGGAAGGTTGCTGGACTTGTACCAGCCAGATGGCGTAGCCTGGACCGTTCTTAGCAGGCCGCAGCAGCCCGGCTCGGACCAGCGCGCCCACCCCGGCGCTTGTGGCCGTCGGGTCGTAGATGACCAGCGCGTCGGCGTGCGCGTCGCGCAGGGCGGCGGCCAGCGCAGCGGGCGTGCTGGCCGCTGTCGGGTCCAGATCGATGAAGGCGCCGTGCCAACCTTCCTGTTCAGCGTAGACCGGGAAGGCGGTGACATCGATACCAACCCCCAGCAAGGCAATCGAGGCGTTGCGGGGCAGGCTGCGCGGCAGATCATCCGCCGCGCTGGCGGCGGGCTGCACCAGCGCGTCATAAGCTGCCACGCGCTGCACAGCGATGGGCACGTACCAGAGCAGCGCCAGCGCCGTCACTGCCGCCAGGCCAGCATACAGCAAGAGCCGCTGCTTTCTCCCGTATCCTGCCGGATGATCGGCGGCGCGTGTAGCGCCAGCCTCCGTGCTGGCGAGCGATGCGCCGCCAGGGACGGCGGCGCTACACGCGGATGGGCCGTATCTGGGCGCGCCTCGTCTCGTCTTAACCCGCGCAGGCAGGTTTCGTGGCGACCTCTGGCCGCCCTTAGGCCGAATCGTTCCCGCCAGCCGCGCCCCATCCACGAGCAGCCCGGCCATGCCGGTGAGTACAATCGGCAGCAAGAGCAGCGGCAGTCGCAGGTTGCCAGGCGAAAAAGGACGCAGGAAGGCCAGGATGAGTAGATCGCCCGCCAGAAAGGCCAGCAGCAGCCAGGCCAGTTCGCTGCCGCGCCATGCCTGCCTGCCGAGCCAGAGCAGCCCGCCCAGCGCGAGCGCGCCGCCCAGAATGCCCAGGTTCACCTGCCAGGTCGGCCACATGGCCTCAAGCGTGGTGGAGAGCGACGCCAGGTCCAGCGTCGGGTCCAGCGTCTCAACGCCCGTCGGGCTGACATTGCGCTGCACAGCAATCCAGAGCAGCGGCGCCCAGGCCAGCGCAAGCGCGCTCGCAGCGGCGAAGCGCCAGCGCAGCGTCCTCGCGCGCCGGGCACGCCAGATCAGCAGCAGCCAGATCAGCAGCGCCAGCAGCCAGCCCTCGTAGCGCGTCAATGCGGCCAGCCCCACCAGCAGCGCCAGCCAGACCCAGTGGGGCGCGCCTGGCGTCAGCGCCAGCCAGAGCGCCAGACAAGCCAGCGTCAGAAACAGCCCCTCCTGATAGGGCACGATGCTGAAGAGGATAAAAAGCGGATCAAGCGCCAGCAGCAGCCCGCCGAGGTAGGCGACGGCTGGGCCAAAGGCGCGGCGCAGCAGCCGCCAGAACGCCAGCGTAGCCGTTGCGCCAAAGAACGCGCTGAGCAGCCGCACGGCCAGAATCGAATCGGCCAGGCGCGTCAGCACGTAGATGCACACTTGAAAGAGCGGCACCCAGGGCGAGTCAAAGGGATGGGCGCGGCCCAGCCAGCGCCCAAGAGCGTCGCCATCATAGAGCAAGGGATAGCGCAGGATCAGCGCCAGGCGCAGCGCCCCGGCGATCAGCGCCAGGATGCACCCCGGCAGCAGCGCCTCCCAGGCCCAGCCGCGCCAGGCCAGCAGCCGCGCCATCCAGCGCGGCGCGTGCGATCTCTCTGCTCTATACGCGGAGAGCGGAATGCCCTGGTCCATAGCATCACCGCCTGTAGCGCCAGCCACTGTGCTAGCGAACGGTTCGCCTCAGCCGCGCTAGCACATCAGCCGCCGATGACATTCTGAATGGCCGCACTAGAGGACCGTCAGCAGTTCGGGGGCGCCGTCGGTGATCGCCATCGTATGCTCGAACTGCGCGGAGCGTTTGCCATCAGCGGTACAGATCGTCCAGCGGTCCGCCAGCATGCGGATGTTCGGCTTGCCTGCGTTAATCATCGGCTCGATGGTGAAGACCATGCCTGGCTGAATCTTCAGTCCCGTCCCCTGCGTGCCAAAGTGGAAGACCGGCGGCTCTTCCCAGAGATCATGCCCAACGCCATGCCCGGTCAGGTCGCGCACCGTGGAAAACCCCTGTGCCTCGGCGTAGGTCTGGATCGCCGCGCCGATGTCGCCCAGGCGTCTATTCGGGCGTGCCTGCTCGATGCCCAACTCCAGGCAATGATAAGCCACATCCAGCAGCCGCTGCGACTCGGCATCGATCTCGCCCACCGGGAAGGTTTGGCAGGCATCGCCAATCCAGCCTTTGTAGCGCACACCAATATCCACGCCGATGATGTCACCGCTGCGCAGGATTTGTTTGCGGCTGGGGATGCCATGACAGATCACGTCGTTGATCGCCACGCAGATCGTCGCCGGAAACGGCGGGATTGCTGGTCGGCCTTGCTGCGCCGGGCGCGCGCCGTAGCCTTTGTACATCGGGATCGCGTCCTTGCTGCGGATGTAATCCTCGGCGATGCGATCAAGCTCAGCGGTTGATGTGCCTGGCACAATGTGCGGGCGCAGCGCCTCGTAGGTTTCGGCCACGATGCGCCCGGCCTCGCGCAGTTCGGCAATTTCGTAGCGTGATTTCAACTGGATTGCCATACATCCTCCTGGCTTTGTTCCCAGGTCAGCAAGTCGTTTGTCGTGACCTCCAGATAGGCGCTGAAGTAGCGGAGAAGCTGATCGATAGTGTGGTAATCAATGCGCTGGCTGCGCCCGGTATTCAACGCCGTCACCACGCTGAGCGACACGCCGCTCTCTGCCGCCAGACGACGCAGGCTCAGGAGCGGCTTCCCTTGCCTGGCGCGCTCCACATTCACCCTGGCAAGCAAAATGCGTAATTTGCACGAGATAGGCACAAAAAGACCCTCCGCAGGGAGATCACCCAGGCGCTCAAAGAGCAGCGCCTGCTGATACTATACCCGTATTGTTTCGGGATGTCAATACAATGTGCCGATAACCCGCTACATCCCCTGTCCCTCGCGCTGAAAGGAGCGTGCAGTAATGTTTGATTGGCTACCTCCTGAAAGACAGGCAGAGCTTGCCGCGCTGGCGCGGAGCTATGGGCAGCCGCTGCTGCGCGTCGTCGAGATGGACGGCAACAGTTATCTGCAACAGGGCAGCCGCCGGGAAGAGGTCTGCATGGTCATCCGCCGACCGAGTGGCCGTCTCCTGCTGATGAAGCGCCTGATCTACCCGCGCGATGCCTACCGCCTGCCCACTGGCGGCATCGAGCCGGGCGAGGGCATTCTGGAGGCGCTTCAGCGCGAAATCCTGGAGGAGACCGGCCTCACCACCGAAGTCAGCGCCTTTCTGGGCGCGGTCCACTATCGTCTCGCCGCACTGCCGCGCTTCACGACCTATGCCTGGCTCGCGGAAGAGCGCGGCGGCACGCTCGGCGCGCTCGACGAGGCCGAGCAGGTGGAAGGCTTTCGTGAGATCGAGGTCGCTGACCTGCCCCGCGTCGCCGATTACCTGCAAAACCTCGCCACCACCTTCGGCCCGGAGATTCGCAGCTACTGGGATCATTGGGGCCACTTCCGCGCTGTCGTCCACCGCGTTGTCTGGGAGCGCCTGCACGGGTGATACTAAATCTGGCTGGGGTGGTTGGGGGTCTGTACCGCCGGCTTCCAGCCGGCAGGGGTGGGGCCAACCGTTCGCTGGCGCCAATGTTCATTGGGAAGCCGCTCACCTTCTCCGCTGGACGAAGCTATTCCTCGCCAAACGTGTAGCGCAGCACAATCATATCGCGCATGGGGATGCCATGCTCACTGATCGGCGGCTGAATATAGCTGAAGAAATCGCGGCGCACATGGTCCAGGCGAAAGCCGCACTTCTGATAGAAAGCGATGTTCTCCAGCGAGCTATTGGCCGTCCCAACCAGCAGAGATTTCACCCCAAGCCGCCGCGCCTCATCCAGCAGCGCCGCGATGATCGCTTTCCCATAGCCATGCCCGCGTCGCTCCGGCGCAACGGCGATATAGACAAGCTCGCTCTCGGCTTGCTCCCAGCGCACCGTCGCCGCCCCGATCATCTGCCCCTCGCTCAGCAGCGCGGCATAGGAGGTCTGCGCCCCATCCAGCAATGTGGCGCGAATGCGTTCCTCGCCCTCCTCGGCGTCGCGCAGGATGGGGAGCAGCGCCTCGACTTCGCGCGGCGGCACGGCGCGCAAGGTCAGCGCTTGCCCCGCTGGTTCGCGCCCGGCTGGCGTCATACCTGCATCTCCTCAAGGGCCGCGGGTGTATCGGCGCTCTGCCTGGGCTTAGCACGTGTCCAGTCCCGCGCGAATGGCGGGAGGCGGACGAGGATATACCCGCCGAACGCCAGGCTGGTAATGAAGAAGCCCACCGGATAGGGCGAGTAAAACGCGACGGTTAGCCCGCCCCAGGTGAAGAGCAGCGCCAGCAGCACCGAGATGACCAGCGCCCGCAGTGGCCGCGCCGTGACGCGCTCCGCAATGGCGGCAGGCGGATCGTTCCCCTCGGCGATGGCTTGCATGAACTCAGGCGGCGAGATCAGGTCCAGACCCAGCGCGTTTGCCATATAGACAAAGATGCTCTCGGTCGCGCCAACCCTTTGCCCGCTAAACTTCGCTTTGATCGAGGCGATGCGGTCATGGTAGAGCTTGAGCGCGTTCTCAAACGCGGCGCGCTGCTGCGTAAAGTAGGCGGCGTCGGCAGAATCCAGCGCCTTGTAGTCGGCAGTAATCTGATCGGCCACCTGTTCCACATACGTAGGATTATACCAGAAATGCGGATTGTCGCCGTCCTTCTTATGCAAAAGATCGGCAACGGTTCTGATTGCAGGCGCCGAGTATGCCCGCCAGCAGCACCAGCCCCAGAAGCATCAGCATCGCGCGGAGTCGCCCTGAATAGTCTGCTCTCATCTGTAGCTCCTGTACTGTCTTCACCGCATTTTATAAATGAGATGTTACCTCAATTGCACTTGAGCCAGGTATACCTGAGAGGATCGGGTTTGCCAATGAGACAATGTACAATTTTCGTGAAAAACTCTCTCTCTTTGGCAAAAAGTCCCCTGGGTGGTACACTATAGTTGCAGAGATTTCGGCAGGCGTACCGTTTAGAAGAGAAAATTATGTCAATCACCGCAGATACCATTCTTACCGTCTTTGATGCAGTCGGCTTGCGCAATACCCGCCCGCGCCGCTTGATCGCAAAGCGGCTGGCGGCCCTTGCTGCCTCTGGCGGCGTCTTTACAATGGACGACCTCTGGCATGAACTTCAGCAGGCCGACCCCCACGTTGGCCGGGCGACCGTCTACCGCGCGATGGAAACGCTGGCTGCGCGCGGCTTGCTTGATCGCGTCGAGTTTGCCGACGGTACGCATCGCTATCGGGTCTGCGGGGCCAGTCATCATCACCATCTCACCTGTACGCAGTGCCATCGGGTCGTTGAGGTGCCCATCTGCCTTCCAGTCGATCAATTTGCCAGCATCGCCTCCCAGATGGATTTTGCGATTGAGGGACACTCCCTGGAACTCTTTGGCCGCTGTGCCCGCTGCCAGAAAGAAGAGCAAACAGGGGGTGAAAGATGAGATGGCCCACCCAGGGCATCCGCCAGCGATGAAACGGCTTCGCCACCTTGTCGGCCAGCAGCACCCTATCGGTTCCCTCCTCGCCTGGGTCGCCCGCGTGGCCCTCAGCCTCGGCGCGCTGGCTTTGAGCGCGCTGAGTCCGCCGCAGGTCGCTTTTCGACCAGACCCGGCGCCCGCTCTGGCGCTGAGCCTTGCTGGCGCGCTGGCGCTGCTGCTTGTGCCCGCCTTGGAGGTACGCTGGCGTTCCCAATCGCGCCCGAAGACTTCGCAGGCGAGCGCAGGTGCCGCGCGTACCGCCGCTGTCCCTGGAGGCGAGCACGCGGAAACCCGTGCAGGCGGGCTTCGTCTCGTCTTAACCCGCGCAGGCGGGTTTCGCGGCGGCCTCTGGCCGCCCTTAGGAGCGGTTTTAACCGCTAGCGGCTTCTTGCTCCTCTGCGCCGTGATTGGCTGGGCTGTCCTGTCGCAGCCCATCGCGCTCAACATGCCAGTGGCCCTGGCCGAGAGCCTGCGTGCCCTGCCCGTCGTTGCGGTGGCCGGGCTGGCCGGGCTGCTGCTCGTCCGACTTGCCTGGCAGCGCCGCGCGGTGGCCGCGCTGCTGCTGCCTACGCTGCTGGCGCTCTCCTTCATTGCCATGCGCACCCCGCCGTTTGTCCTCGATTTTCGCCCTTACTGGCTAGCCGTCGATGGGCATGGCACGCTCTACGTCAGCGATGTCGAATCGCCAGTCATTCGCGTCTTTGCGCCCGATGGCAGCTTGCAAGCCAAGCTGCGCCCGCGCATCGCCGCGCGCGTCGGCCCGCCGGGCACAGGCTTCAGCCCGCCTGGCCCCTGGAACGACCCTGACCAGCTTGGCGTCCCCAGCCTCACCGGCCAGCCGAGCAGCGCGGGCTGGCTGCGCCCCTGGCCGCCCAATACCGACGAATTCCTCTTCTGTGGACTGGCGACAGATACCCAGAATCGCCTCTATGTGCTGGACTGGCTGGGCAATCAGATGCTGCGCTTCACCTCTGATGGTCGCCTGGACGAGATGTGGCCGCTGCCCAAAGATTACCAGCCCTCCACCGGCTGCCTGGCGCTGCATGGAGATCGCCTCTATGTCGGCGACCAGCGCGGGCAGGCGCTGACCTACGACCTTTCCGGGCATCTGCTCGCCACGCAAACGCTGCCCGGCCAGCTATCTGGCCTGAGCATCGACCCTTCCGGGCACTATCTCTACGCCCTGATCGCCAATCAGGTCTGGCGCGAGACACTGGCGACGCGGCAGACCATGCTCTGGAACCTGCCGCCGCCGCGTGGCCCGCTCGGCTTTCCCTACGAAACCCTGCTGGCGCTGCCCAACGATCAACTCCTGGTGAGCGACCTCAACAGCAATCAATTGCTGCGCTATACAGGCGAAGGGCGCCTGCTGGGCACGCTGGGTGGGGCAGGCAATAACCCTGGGCAGTTTGAAAGCATCGGCGCCATGACGCTGGGCAGCGATCGCAGCCTCTACGTCACCGATTCCGACCATCGCGTGGTCCAACGCTTCGCCCCCAATGGAACCGTCGATGGCTTCTATCGCGGCCCCGACGATGACGAAAATGATTGATGAGAGGAACCCTGGCCTATGGAGCCATCGGAGGAGCGCAACGAGCCACAGGAGCGCCGGGCAGGCTGGCGCGCGGGCATCACGCGCAACGTCGTTGTGCTGGGCCTTGCCAGCCTCTTTACCGACATCTCCAGCGAGATGATCATCCCCCTGCGCCTGCTCTTTCTGGGGCAGGTGCTGGGCACGCCGCTGGCGCTGGCCGGGCTGGTGGAGGGTCTGGCCGAAGGTGTCACGAGCATCCTGCGAGTCTTTGCCGGGCGGCTGGCTGATCGCGTCGGGCGGCGCGTGCCGCTGGTGATCGCGGGCGTCTCCATCTCCAATCTGGTCAAGCCGCTGCTGGCGGTGGTCACGACCTGGCCCCAGGCGCTGGGCATCATCCTGGTGGACCGCGCGGGCAAGTCCATTCGGGGCAGCCCCCGCGACGCGATCATTGCCGATTCGACGACGGCGCGGCATCGCGGCAAGGCGTTTGGCTTCCATCGCGGCATGGACACGCTGGGCGCGGCGATTGGCCCCTTGCTCGCCATTCTCATCCTGACGATCTATCCCACCGGACTCCGCCAGGTCTTTGCCTGGACCGCCGTGCCCGGCCTGCTTGCCATCCTGACGGTCATCCTCTTTTTGCGCCTGCGCCCTGGCAAAACCGCCGCGCCGCAAGCGCCAGCCGAGCCTGCGCGCCCGGCGGCGAGTCGGTTGGGCACGCGCTTCTGGCTCTTTCTGGTCATTGCCACCGTCTTTGCGCTGGGCAATTCCTCCGATGCCTTCATCTTCCTGCGCACCGAGGGTCTGGAGCAATCGCTGACGGCAGTGCCACTGCTCTATTTTGGCTTCAATCTCCTCTATGCCCTGCTGGCGGCTCCGCTGGGCGCGCTCTCGGACCACTGGGGCCGCCTGCCCATCCTGCTCATCGGCTACGCTGCCTTCGCGCTGGTCTACGAGGGCTGGGCGCAGGCGACGCAGGGCTGGCAAGCCTGGTGGCTCTTCTTGATCTACGCCATCTACTACGCTGCCACCGAGGGCGTGGGCCGCGCCTTTGTCGGCGATCTGGTCCCGCCCGAAAAGCGCGGCACGGCGCTGGGCTGGTATAACGGCCTCACAGGTATTGCCGCCGTTCCCTCCAACGTCCTGGGCGGCTGGCTCTGGGTAAGCTGGGGGCCAGTAGCCACCTTTGGCTTTAGCGCCTGGGCCGCGCTGGTGGCGCTTGGCTTGCTCATTGCCTGGTGGCCCTGGCTGCGCCGCGCCCGGCCACTCGCCCCGGCACCCGCCAAGCCCGCCGAGGTAGCCGTCACGCCTGCGGCGGATTAAGCGCCGCCTGTACCGCCGGCTTCCAGCCGGCAATGGTGGGGCCAACGCTCCGGCAGCGGGGGGCTCATTGGGCGGAGAGAAAATAGGCGAGGCAGCGCGGCTCTTATTCAGCCGCGCTGCCTCGCCTGTCACTCTCTGATCGCGCCATGAGCCGCTGCTACTGGACCGGGCACAGCGCCCTGGCCGCGCGCCACTGCGGTATGGGACCTTTTAGGAGCGGATAACCCTTCCCTGGGCCGTTCCTCCCCACACGGCCCTGCCCATTCAGGCCAGACTTGTCTGGGCTTTGCGCCACTCGTAGCGCGCAAGGACTACCAGCACCACCGTCGCCAGAAACAAGGCTCCGACGATTGACCACTCCAGCAGTCCATTGCCTTGATCCGGGTCCACGCCGAAGATAATTTCTACCCAGTTGCGCCAGACCAACGTGATCACAAACATCACGCCAGTCAGGGTTGCGACCCCCGCTTCCAGCCAGAAACGCCGCCTTAACGCATCTTTCATACAGTGATCCCTTACCTTTCCTGAGGAAGTTCGTTGCGCAGTCCTGCCCAACTACGGCACTGCGACGCTCAGGTCCTCCTCAAAGCAAGTATACAGAAGGGGAAAGCTGCTGTCAAGAGGCGTGGTGCTTTGGAAGTATCGAAGCCAAGGGAACAGTGTTAGAATTCGCGCATGAGGCATCCAGCTTGCCCTTCTTGGTGGGGAACTGTCCAGGCTCCGCGCTTGCTTCAGCCTCCAGCCCCTTCGCGCCGCGTGCGCAGGCTCAGCCAGGTTGCCAGGCCGATCAGCACGAGTGCCAGGATGCCGACCACCAGGGCAATCGAAATACCAGAGCGGATCGCCAGCGCGGCAATGCTCAGTGTCCCAATGACGACAAATGCCGACCCTACCAGAATAAGGGGTCTTGAATGCGTGCCAACCCCCAGACCAACAATCAGCAGCGATTCGACCAGCGCCACCACGCCATAGACCAGTTCTGTGGTCAGGTTGGGTTCCGTGTACGTCTGATAGAGCGTCGGCAGCAGCAGGAGCAGCGCCCCGCTGAGCGAGGCCACCTGCCCGATGCGCCGGGCGTAAGGCACGCGCTCGTCGGCGGGCAGGAAGGCGCCAACGAGGAGTTGATAGCTGCCTGGCGCTATCACAAACGCCTGCGCGTTATCCGCGCCGAGCCAGCGCGCGCCCCAGGTGATCGCCAGCGCCGCCAGTTCTCCGGCCAGATAGATGACGAGGTGAAACTGCGGGCGCTGCATCAACGTCCACATCCACGCCGCCAGGGCAGGCTTGCCCACCTGTGTCAGCAGGGCCAGCATGCCTGCAAGCGCCAGCATGGCGACGGCTGCCGCCAGCGTCTGCGGGTCTTGGATGCTGAATCCATTGGGCGCAAAGACGGCTGCGCAGACGGCGCCTACCGCGACCACCAGGCCCGCGACCCCATGCGCGAGCGCGCCCACCTGGCGCGGGTCGCTCCAGCGTTCGCGCCGCTGCGGGTCGAGCGATTCAAGCCACCAGAGCGCGCCAGTGGGGCGCAGCCAGGGAAGAGCGCGCCAGAGCGCCGTGCCCAGCAGATAGAGCCAGCCCAGCGCCGCAAACGCCAGCGTGCCTTGCCAGGTCTCCAGATGCAGCGCGGTGGCCCCTGCGCCCAGCGCCAGCGCGCCCAGAACCAGCGCCGCCAGCAGCACATCGGGGCGCGATTCAACCGCCGCGATCAGATATGTCAGCCCGGCCAGAATGAGCAGGGCGATAGCCTCGAATGCGGCGTCGCTCTGCGCCGCGAAGCTCGTCGCAGCGGCAGCAGTGGCCGCAGCGGCATAGAACGCCCAGGACCAGCGAATGCCTGCCACGCGCCCCACCATTAGACCCAACACTGCGAAGCTGAGCGCCAGCGCGAGCAAGGCATGTTCGTCCGGCTGAACGACAATGCTGGCTACCGCGTAAAACAGCGGCAGCAGCGCCGCCAGCGGCTCGCCTTCCAGAATGACCAGCAGATAGGCGGCAGCGGCAAAGACCAGCAGCAGCGCCTCAACCTCGCCAGCATTAAAGGGCACGACACGCTGCGTGGCAAAGATCGAGCAGCCTATCGCGGCGGCATACGGCGCGTAGGCCCAGGCGCGCCGCGTACCCATTCCTGCTTGCGGCTGGGGTTGTAGCCCCCTGCCTTCGGGCTGGCCGGGGTGGGGCCAGCGCAGGAGCAGCATAGCTCCGCTGGCGGTGAGCGCAAAGGTCAAGACCAGCGTGGGCAGCAAGTTATCCGGGCCGGGCAGGAACCACGCGGCGGCCAGCGCGTACACAACGGCAATCGCGGTCAGCGCGGGCTGGCGCTCCTGCACGGCGACCAGATAGGCCGCGACGGCCAGCACCAGCAGAAAGGCGACCTGCCAGTTCGGCGCGGTGGGGCCAAGATTGTTCAGTTGCACAACGACGTTCACCGACCCGGCGACGGCGGCGATCTGCCAGGCCGCGCCCCACCAGCGCCCGCGCCACTGGCGCGCCGCCGCGCCCGCCGCGACCAGCGCGAGAACCAGCAGGACGCTGGCAAGGTCGCTGGCGCTGAGTTGGAGCGCCCAGTAGGCCAGCGCCGCCGGAACAATCATCGCTAGATACTCGCCCTCCCAGAGCGCCACGCCAGCGGCCAGGGCGGCAAAGCAGAGCAGAAACCAGGCGGCAAAGGGCAAGCCGCTGGCGCTCCAATCGGGCACGCTGACGCCCGGCGCCCCGGCGTGGACGGCGGCCAGGATCACCGCCCAGAGCGCGACGGCATAGGGCGCCAGTGCCCAGACTCGCCCCCAGGCGCGGGCGCCCAGCGCCGCCAGCGCCAAGCCGAGCGCCAGCAGGCTCAAGTGCAGCCCATCCGCGTCGTTGACGGCCAGCGGCAGGACCGCCAGCCCACCGAAAAAGACGGTAACGACACTGCTAAAGAGCGGCTCGCGCTCGCGCAGACCGGCGCTGAAAGCCGCCGCCATGAAGGTCAGCAAAATCTCGACCTGATAGCTTGCGGGATGGCTGGGCAGCAGTCCGGTGGTATAGAGCGCGTT
>JBJKSJ010000278.1:0-4508 GCA_046704085.1 Ktedonobacterales bacterium
GCATGGCGTGGGGGCGGGGGGATATAAACCCCGCGGCGGGTTTGCCCCCCCCCGCGCCTGGGCCAGTGAGTTGCCCGCGCCTACGCCCCCTTGAAGAAATCGGCGTTGATCTTGACATACTGCCGCCACTGCTCTGGGACCGCGCTCTCCTCAAAGATCGCGGTCACCGGGCAGGCTGGCTCACACGCGCCGCAGTCAATACACTCATCGGGATTGATGTAGAGCATATTCACTTCGGAGAAGCCCGGCTCGCTCTCCGTGGGATGAATGCAGTCCACCGGACACACATCCACACACGAGGCGTCTTTTACATCCACACAGGGTTCTGTAATCACATAGGTCATGCCGTATACACCTTACCTTTCTCCACCGTTTATTCGGTCTGCCTGATAGGCGTGCCTGCTCGATGAGATGAACCATCTTTCCTGCAAAATAGCTTGATGGCGGTCAAAGGCCGCGCTATCTTTCGCCCTTATTATAGCGATTTTTGCCCAGGGGTGTGCTGTGATGCTGCGCGCATCAGCAGATCCATTTCCCGCCTTTATTATATCCATCTAGAGGCATTCTGACTAGCCTGCGGTGAGGAGATGCTGCAATCATATAGCACCATTACACATCATCCTGACTGTGCCTCTCTGGCGCTTCTTCGGCCTCAATCTCGGCCAGGAGCTTCTGATCCAGTTTGCTCAATTCGGCCCGCGCCAACAGGTCCGGGCGGCGCGCGCGCGTCCGGCGCAGCGCCTCTTTGCGCCGCCAGCGGGCAATCGCGCCGTGATTGCCGCTGAGCAGAATGGGTGGAACTTGCCAGTTGCGAAAGTCTGGCGGGCGCGTATACTGCGGATATTCCAGCAGTCCGCTGCTGTGCGACTCCTCCACCGCCGAGGCTGGCGCGCCCAGAACGCCCGGCACCAACCGACTAACTGCATCGATGACCACCATTGCCGCCAACTCACCCCCAGTCAAGACATAATCTCCGATGGAGAGTTCATCGGTCACAAGCTGCTCACGGATGCGCTCATCCACGCCCTCATAATGCCCACAGATCAGCGTCAGCCTCGGCTCGCGCGCCAGCCGCTGCGCTTCCGCCTGCGTAAAGAGGCGCCCCTGCGGCGTCAGCAGGATGATCGGACCACCCTGATAGACCGCCTCGACTGACGCAAAAACTGGCCCAGGCTTCATCACCATCCCCGCGCCGCCGCCATAGGGATAATCATCGACAATATGATGCTTATCCGTCGTGGCATCTCGAATATTATGCAGCGCCAGCGAGAGCAGCCCCTCCTCCTGAGCGCGCCTGAGAATGCTTTCATCAAATGGGCCCCGAAACATCCCCGGAAACAGCGTAAAGACATCGATGTGCATGCGCCTGCCAGCCTCCTGTTGCTAGCGGGGAAACAGCGCCACAACAGCATAATCTTGCAAAGCGGCCATGAGCCGCCCATCGCCAAGCGCGGCATCCACCAGTGCCCGCTCTCGCCCACGCAGTTGCTCAAGGTCAACCGAACTCAGCCAGCCAACTGTTCCCGCCAGATTCCAGAGCAAGGCCAGGCGGCAGTGTTCACGCAGTTGCTGCATGCTGTAGTCGGAGACTCCATGCGCGACCAGCAGCGCGTGATACAACCCCAGCAAGTCGTCCGCTGCCGCGCGGCGCTGCTCGACCACCAATGAGCCGAAGACCAATTGAACCACATCCACCGCCCCGGCGCCCAGGCAGATGCTTTGCCAGTCCAGCACCGTGACAGGTGAGTCAGCGCCCGGCGGCAGAAACAACGTGTTGTCCAGATGCAGATCAGCGTGGATAAGCGTTGTGGGCGCTTCAGCCAGACTGGTCAGCACCCAGGCATAGCCGGTGCGCAGACGGTCGATCACTTCATATACAAAAGAAGGCAAGCGCTGCCCAAAGCGCTCCAGAAACAACCCGACTTGCCGATTGTACCGCTCCTGGCGGGCGTGGGGATTGCCTATCCACCGCGGGAGCCAGGTAAAATCCTTCAGGCGCGGATGCGCCCACCAACGCGCATGCAACGGCGCGATTGCGCGCAGAATGAGCGCCACTTCGTCTGGAGAACACCCCGCCAGCACATCGCCTCCACGCGCCGCGCGCACATCCTGAAGCAGCAGCACAACGCGCCTGCTGGCCTCATCCGCTGCCCCGTAATACAGGTATGGCGTTGGCACATCGCTGAGCGGAGCAATCGCCTGGTAGAATCGGACCTCACGCGCGCAGCGCTCGTAGTAGTGCTGGCGCGCGGCGAGGGTCTGCTGCTGCGCTGCGCGATACGTAGATGGCACATCCTGTGGCGCCGTTGGAAATTTGGCAATAAGCGTAGCGGGAGCTTGCTCAGCGCCTGCCTCCTGATGATAGCACAGGTGAAAGCGGGCCAGCCTGCCGGTAAAGCCGCGCTCCTCCCCTACCTGTTCCCAGCGCGCCCCCGCGACTTCCGCCTCTCGGAGAACGCCAGTCTCCCGAAGAGCGGCGGTCAACCAGGCGAGCGTCACCTCTTGGGGGAGGGCAGGAAGTGGAACGGTGGGCATCGGCATGCTCCTTGTTTACTCTAACACTGTGTATGCCTGTTGGCGCAGCGATGAGCCGATTGTATATGTCACTGGTGTAATTCCGCGCCTGCCTGGGGGAAACGCTCTGCCGTTGTGGACCGTAAGCGCCCGTGCGGCTGAAAGCCTAGTTTAGTGTAGACATGAATGGCCGAATCATTCTCGGCATCCACATTGAGGATGACATCCTGGCAACCCTGGGCCAGCAACTCCGTCACCAGCGCGGACGTAATTGCCTGAGCATAGCCTCGGCCACGCCGCTCATGGTGGGTGAGAATATTGCCCAGGACGGCCAGGCCATAGGGCAGCGCGATCACATGTGTCCCGCCAGCCGCGACGATGCGATTACCCTCGCGGATGCCATAGAACAGCCTCTCTTCGACCAGAGCAGGTCGAAAATGGTTTTCAGGGTAGACGCTGTAAAGTGCGCGCAATGCGGGCACATCGGCCCTCTTCAAGTATTCTACGCCAGGCGCTGACGGCTGCTCAGCAGGATGAAATGTCTGGGCCGACACGGCCATGCGCAGCAGAGCGCGGCGTTGGAGTGGCAGTCGGTAATAGGATTCGAACAGCGCCAGATGCTCCTGCGGCGTTTGGATCAGCGGGCGTCCTGGAAGATCGAGGCGCGCCAGCAGCGCGGCAACGCCCTCTGCATGACCATTGGGAGCGATGACGTTCACCTGGGGATGTTGTATAAGGAGACAGATGGCAACCTGGCCGGTCTGCGCATGCGACGCAATAGCAATCTGCGTGTACTGCCGGAATGGAGGCAGCAGGTCAGCAAGCGCAAAACAGTTCCAGATGCGGTCCTGCTGGAGAAACGCATAGGCTTCGTCATCGGAGGCATCAAGCGTGATGCGCCAGGCTGCATCTATCATGCTCGGTTTCTCCTCAGTCGTTCGATCCACTCCTGCATGATAGCACACTTCCGGCAAAAGAAGTTGGCTCCAGTCGGCATGTTGAGCCTATCTGGGGCCAGCCGCTGCTGGGTTGATAGGATGAGGCGCAGGCGCTTACGCCGCTGAATCTGCCAGGGAGGCGCTGGCCTGTGCTGTTGGCAGCAGGTTTTGGCTGACCGTTGGAAGACGACGGTACAGCTCAGCGCCGCTAGCGCCGGTCCGCCAGCTTCTGGCCTCCGTCAGATCATCCAGAAACGCCGTCTGTAAATCCACCTCTGTAGCCTGCCAATAGAGGCTGATCGCCCGGCGGGCAAAAGCAATATCGTTGCGTGGCTCAATGCGGTCCAGGTCTTCAAAGAAGAAGCCGCAACTGGTATACATCCACTGCTGATAATACTGTGCTTCCAGCAGCAGCAGTGTTTGCCGCAGCGCCTGCTCATCTTTCGGTGAATGTCCCTGTTTGTCCTGACGCAGCCAGAAGGAGTGACCTTTCTTGCCATGACGCGCCCAGAAGGCTTCCGGCTCCATCCAGCCCTGGCGCAAAGCCAGATAATCGTTGCGCGCGGCCCAGGGATCGACAATGGTCCGGGCCAACTCCTGCTCGAACAGGGCATCGCCGCGTTCGCCCAGCCGATTCAGCGCCCGGCGGAAGGCCGGTTTCCAGCGGGTGTCGCCTTCGGTGCAGCCGCAGCCATCGCTCCAGCGCAAGATGCCATGATGGCAGCTCCAGGAACTGGGCGTATGCAGGCGCACCTCGCGCCGCGCCGGGAAACGATGGAAATACGTACTCAGCGAACACACCTCAAACCCATAGGCTGGCGCGCCCTTGCGCACCAGATGTGCCAGAAACTGATCGCGCCAGGGCTTGTGGTGCCCATAGAGTTCGCCATCGGTCGCCACTGTAATCAACTGCGGTTCGCCATGCTGTTCCTTCCACTGGTTCAGGTGGTTGGGCAGATAGCTCGCCGCAAAGAGATCGGCGTTATTGGTCATATTCCAATCAAACGAAACACCCCCCGAAAGGGGGGCGTTATAAAAGAACACAGTCTTAGCGCG
>JBJKSJ010000279.1:0-15522 GCA_046704085.1 Ktedonobacterales bacterium
GGGGGGGTGGGCCGGGGGGAAATATTTTCCCGCCATAAAAAAAGGGGGCTGGCCGGGTGCGGTTTGTGCCCTGTCACGGGCCGCTCCCCCTCCTGAGTATCAGGCGTGCTGCCTATGAGCAGCTTGCGTGCTTAATCAACACTGCCAAACCGCTTGATTTCCTCAAGCTCTTCGGGCGAGAGTTTGCGAGGAACCACGCCAAGCGCAACTTTCTGGCTCTGGACATGCTTGCGCACGCTCTCGACGATCTCCGGGTTCGCCAGCGTGGTGATGTCACCCACATCGGCGAAGTTACTCGTCGAAGCCAGAACCCTGCGCATGATCTTGCCGGAGCGGGTCTTGGGCATATCGGGGACGATCCAGACATGCCTGGGTCTCGCTATCGGCCCGATCTCCCGCTCAATCGCCTTGGAGACCTTATCCTGAAGCTCCTGGCTGGCTTTGAACCCCGGCTTCAGCGAAACGTAGACCTCAACCACCCTGCCGCGCAGTTCGTCCACCAGCGGCACTGCGGCGGCCTCGGCCACCTCTTCGACGGTCAGGGATGCCGACTCAATCTCTTTCGTGCCCAGGCGGTGCCCGGCCACATTGATCACATCGTCCACGCGGCCCAGGATGCGGAAGTACCCATCGGCGGCCAGCAGCGCGCCATCCCCTGCGAAGTACGGCCAGTCGCGCCAGTCTTTACTATCTTTGTTCTTGCAGTATTTCGCGTAGTAGGTGTCTACAAATCGCTGTGGCTGGCCCCAGACCGTCTGGAAGGCGCCCGGCCAGGGATTTTGGATGCAGATGTTCCCGGCCTTTCCGCTGCCTGCTGGAATCTCCTTGCCGTTTTCATCGAGGATCATCGGGTGGATGCCAAGGGCGCCTGGACCGGCGCTGCCCGGTTTCATTGGGTGTACACCTGGCAGGGTGCTGCACAGGAAGCCACCAGTTTCGGTCTGCCACCACGTATCGACGATTACGGCTTCACCTTTACCAACGAACTTGTGATACCAGCGCCAGACCTCCGGCTCAATCGGCTCGCCCACGGTGGTCATGTGCTTGAAATGATAGTTGTATTTCGCTGGCTCGTCGGGGCCAGCCTTGCGCAGCATGCGAATCGTCGTTGGGGCGGTGTGGAAGATGGTCACGCCGAGCATCTCGGCGATCCGCCAGAGCCGACCTGCATCGGGATACGTCGGTACACCTTCGTACATCACACTTGTCGTCCCCAGTGCCAGGGGGCCGTAGACGATATAGGAGTGTCCGGTGATCCAGCCGATATCGGCGGCGCACCAGTAGGTGTCATTGGGGTGAATATCCTGGTAATATTTTGATGTGCCAGTGACGTAAGCAAGGTAGCCGCCTGTGCTGTGCTGGGCGCCCTTGGGCTTGCCCGTGGTGCCACTGGTGTACATCAGGAACAGCGGAGCTTCGGCAGGCATGGAAACCGGCTCGACGATCTGCCTGTGGTAGTCCTTCATCACCTCATCGACGAAGAAATCCCGGCCCTCGACCATCGGGCTTTTTGAGGCGTACTGCCCTGGATGACGCCGCCAGACCAGCACTTTATCAACGTGGGCGCCCTGCTCTTCGGCTACTTTCACCGCCTCGTCGGCTTTAACCTTGTGGTCCTGCATCGCGCCATTGCGGTAATAGCCGTCCATCGTGATCAGGATGTGGCTGCCGGAGTCGGCGATGCGGCCTCCGCACGCGGTCCCGCTGAATCCGCCAAAGACCTGGGAGTGAATCACACCCATACGCGCGCAGGCCAGCATCGTAATCGGCAGCTCAGGGACCATCGGCATGTGCAGGGTCACGCGGTCGCCCGTCTTGACCCCGCAGAAATCGCGGAGCAGCGCGGCGAACTCGTTGACCCTGACGTAGAGTTCCTGATAGGTGATCGCCTGGGTCGCTTCTGTTTCCAGTTCAGGCACCCAGATCAGCGCGGCTTTGTTGGGGGTGGTTTCCACATGGCGATCAACGCAGTTATAACAGGCGTTGAGCCGACCGCCGACAAACCACTTCCAAAACGGCGGGTTACTCGTATCCAGCGTCGTGTGCCAATACTTGTCCCAGGTGAGCAGGTCCGCGTATTCCTTGAAGCACTCAGGGAAGTTCTCCAAACGGAAGCGTTCAAAGATCGCCGGATCGCTGGCATTGGCCTGCCCAATAAACTTTGGAGGGGGGAGAAAATACTCCTCTTCGCGCCAGTGAGCGGCGATTTCTGCTTCAGAGACTGCTACGCCCGCTTCTTCTTTCGCCATTGCTTGATCATCTCCTGTGGTTACGATACTTGCCCCTTTTGCATCAGACACGTCTTCCCTGGCGCTGCGGCGCTTCCATAGCTTTGAGAGAGATATAGGAGCTTTCATACAACAGTGTTGCGGCCGAACCCTCATCTGCTTCAGCGGAGGAAGGGGAGTCGCGCTCCTCTTGTTTGGATGTCCCCGTAGCGGGGGCCGATTTTTGGGAGGAACCGGCAAACCTCACCGCTCGCGCGGGTAACGTGAGCCTCGCCGATGCGTGGATAGGATACCTGACAAAAGAGCCGGAACAGGGGGGCAGTGGCTCGTGATGTCCTGGCCTTGCTGGCCTCATCGCTGCAACGCGATCTCGGTGTGCCAGCCCCCTGTCCCGTTCTCTCTTGTGCGATTCGAGAAAAAGTCCGTAAACGATTAGCCGATTGGTCCTACTGGCAGGTTGATCTTGCCACCAGAGGTAGCTTTCATAATACCAGCCAGGCCCATGTAGTAGGCCGCCACTGCCGTCGCAATGGCGACGTAGCCGCCAATTGCTGTTATGCCTGAGCCTGGCGCGGCAGCGCTGAATGAGCCAATGCACAGCAGCAGGAAGGCGAGAAACAGCAAGGCAAACACGACCACCAGGCCAAAGTTCAGCCGCAGCGTCCCGAGGAGATAGATGCCGGTCACAATGGTCCAGCCAAGCAGGAACCAGCCATTGGTGTTTGAGCCTAGGAAGTCCTTGGTGATGGACGTATTGGTGAGCGAATACCAGACTGCTATCCAGAAGGCGCCATAGGAGGTGAACGCAACGCCGCCAAAGGTGTTGCCGTTCTTAAACTCCCACATACCTGCCAGAAGCTGACCGCCGCCTCCAAAGGCCAGGGCCAGGCCGATGAAGGCAGCTGGGGTTACTCCTGTAAAACCTCCATAGAATGCGCCAGCCGCCAGGGTGGTCGTCGCAAATCCGATGAGGCCAAGGGGCGCGGGATCGGCGGCAACTGCCGCCACTGTTTTGGTTTCGGTTGCTTGAGCCATCGAAAGCTCTCCTAACTACGGAATCTTGGAAGCGCCATTTTGCTTCCAGACTTAGCCAAGAACGATGGAACGGACCAGAAACCACCTGGGAAACAAGGAAGAAATCCACGAAAACGCGCATAGCTCCAGTCGCTATGCAAACCGGGCATCAGGTTGAGAAATGGGCGCGGCTTTTTAGAGTTTCGGGCGTACCTGTGCCAGTGGGGAAAGCACACTCGTGCCCGTGTCAGTTGCTCCGCCGCCCAGATGATCTATCACCCCCTTTCTCAGCACTCATCCCCTCATCCTCTCCTTGCATCGCGTCAAGTAAGATGGAACATCCTTACGGATGGATCGGGTCGCTATTCAAAGGGCGATATTCTATTGGCATCATGCGCGCAAAAAAGAGGAATGGGACACGCGAGCGAATAGGAAGAACACAAATCTAAGCGTTTTTGTTTGATACTTCACAAACTCTTTGTCCATATGACTACTATGCACTAGCGTATACTAGCTGAAGGAAAAAGTCAAGGGCTTTAAAAATTCCTTACAGAATGCGATACACCTGCTCATCCTTCTCATCCTTGTAGCGCCGGTCTCCGTGCCGGCAGGGGTGGGGTCTGGCGCACAATATAAACACCCCAAACTGATCGGAAAACATCAATCATGCAGCAAAATAAGCAAACACTTTCCCCGCTCCAGGCCATCATCTGGGACCTGGATGGCGTGATTATTGACAGCAGCGAACAGCACCGCCTCGCCTGGCAGCGCCTGGCTGCCGAAACCGGCGTCTCCTTCACCAACGAGGATTTCTGGAAAACCTTTGGGCGCAGCAACGCCGCGATCATCCCCCTCTTCTGGGGTTCCCATCTCTCACGGGAGCAGATTGACGCCCTGGCTGACCGCAAAGAGGTGTATTTCCGCGATCTCCTGCGCGGCAACCTGCACGCCCTCCCTGGCGCGCTGGAACTGATGCAGGCGGCGCGTGCCGCCGGCCTCAAGCAAAGCCTGGCCTCCTCCGCGCCAATGGCAAACATCGAGGCCATTAGCGAAGGGCTTGGCCTGCATCGCTGGCTCGATGCCTTTGTCTCCGGTGATCGCCTCCCGCATGGCAAACCCGCCCCGGACATCTTCCTGCTCGCCGCCGAGCGCCTGGGCATTGCCCCCGCGCATTGCCTCGTCATCGAAGACGCACCCGCCGGGGTTGCCGCCGCCAAAGCCGCCAACATGCGCTGCCTCGCCGTCACCAACAGCCACCCAGCCTCCGACCTGGCCGCCGCCGACCGCATCCTTCCTTCCCTAGCCCAGGTCCACCTGCCCGACCTGCAAGCGATGCTGTGAGGCGCGCGCTCCGCCTGTACCGGCAGTATCTTTGCCGTCAGGGCGGCCTTTGTACCGTCGGCGTCTCGCCGACAGGGGGTGGGGTCTGGCGCCCGCCGCTATCTTGCCGGTACGGGTCTGAATCCATCATAGTTTTGGGCGGGCGTGCCCGGCGTGCGCCACACCCCACCCCCATTCGCCGCCAGGGACGGCTGCGCTACACGCAGCCCGCTTGTAGCTCCGGACGCTGGCCGGCGGAACGGGCAGCAGGAGGGCGGCGTGCTTCAGGAGCAGCGGTGGCTCTGGCGCTGCCCTGCGGGGCTTCCATCTGGGCCAGCGGCAGCAGCATCGTTCCAGCGTGCCACCTTATTATTCGGGAGGAACTCTGGGGCCATGTTTCAGGGCAGGCGTGGAGCGATCCCGCGCGCAAGAGTTCCCGAAGTTCCCAGAGTTCCCAGGAATCCTAAGAATCCCACCTACCTGGGCGGGTGGGATTCTTGCCAACGACGCGATGTCAGGCGCAGCGCGGCCCCGCAGGCAAGAATCCCAAGAATCCCACCTTTGTGTCTTTGCAAAAGGAACACTACCGTCAATTCTGTCAATTCCTGGCGTTTCCTGCAATTCTGTAAATTCTGTAAATTCTTCCTCGTGGGGCCGCTCTGCGCCTGGCGCGAAAAAACCTTAAGAATTGCACCCAAGACAGAGATGCAATTCTTTGAGGATGGGTTCTCTATCGCCCGGTGGCTAGTCTTTGACCACCAGCCACTCAAGCTCACGGGGAATTGCCTCCGAGAGCAGTTCGCAGCCATCCTGCCGAATGGCGATGTTATCATTCAGGCGGATGCCTCCCTGGCCCTCCAGATAGACGGCTGGCTCGATGTTCGAGACCATGCCCGCGCGCAAGATGCTCTCCGAGGCCGGATGCAGCACCGGCCCGGCGTCGTGATTGATCGCCTGGAAGCCAAAGCCGTGCCCCAGCCCATGCTTGAACGCCGCCCCAAAGCCAGCCGCCTGCATCACCTGGCGCGCCGCCGCGTCGGCCTCGCGCCCACTCACGCCAGCGCGGATGATCCTCAGCGCGGCAAGCTGCGCGTTAAAGCAGGCATTGTGTGCCCGCATCCACTCGCTGCTTACCTCGCCAGCAAAGAATGGGCGCGTCAGTTCGGCCCAATAGCCATCGATGCCCACCTCCATCTGCACCGAAACCGGATCGCCCCGCTCGATGATCAGATTGGTGGTCAAGTTAAACGCCTTGTAGGCATCCGCCGCGCGCGCCCCGGCCATCACATGCACATGCGGCGTCACGAGCCGCGCGCCAGCCGTCGCGTGCCCGGCGCGCAGCAGCGCCGCCGTGACCGCTGCCGCAAGCTCGCCTTCAGTGGCCCCAACGCGCACTGCCTCCCGCGCTGCCAGAAAGCCCTGGCGCGCCACCTCTTCTGCCCTTCTGATCCCTTGTAGCTCTGCCTCGGTTTTGATCTGGGCCAGTTCATCGAATATCGCAGTGGCATCGCGCCACGCTGCGCCCGGCAGCGCAACGCCCAGCATATCAAGCGTGGCTGGACCGGGTATGCCCACCTGCGTGTAGTTCGCCGCAATCGGCGCGTAGCCTCCCTCATAGCCAACGGTGCTGGTGAAGTCCAACCCTGCCGCGCTCAAGAGTTCTGCTACTGGCTTGCGCGCCGCCTGGATCGCGTTGCCGATATACTCCATCGTTTCTTCCGTGAAGCCCTTGACCTCGACGGCTGCCCCCTGCGGAACAAGCTCCGCCTCTTGCTCTGGCAGCGCCAGCCGAATCTCCGGTGTCCTGGCGCTGCTGAGCGAAACGATGCAGAACGTATTGCCCAGGATCGGCGCGTAGCCTGTCAGCATCAGCACATGTTCAGGAATCCGGCAGACCAACCCTTGCAATCCATTGCGCTGCATCAGGTCCGTCAGGTGCGCTGCTCGTCTCGCATCCATAAATCACCCCTTTCTGAAACTCAGATGGCCTATTCCTCACAGGCGGCGGTCGCGCTTGCCTACCGATGCGCCGCCAGGGACGGCGTGCTATAAATGGCCGAGGCGGCGCAGCCTCCAGGCCAGCACACCACCCACCAGCGCCAGCCCTGCACCGGCCAGCGCCACCAGCCCCAGCCGCGAGCGTGGGTAATCCTGGGTGATGTAGCCGCGCTCCGGGTAGTCTCCTTCTGGTCCTTTGCTGCCTTCGTGCAGTGCCATCTTGATCACCTCGGCCAGGTGCAGTGCCTGGCGGTTCGTGCCTTGCTCGATCTGCGTTCGGCAGCTAAAGCCATCGGTGATGATCAGCGTGTCTTTATCTGCTTTGCGCACGGCGGGGTATAAGACCCGCTCGCCCGCTTTGACCGACAGGTCGTAATGTTCCCCGGCCTCGAAGCCAAACGAACCGGCCATGCCGCAGCAGCCAGAGTCCGGGATTTGGTAATCCAGTCCTAGCTTCTGGAGGATCGCCACCTCGGCGTCCAGGCCCATAACCGCCTTGTGGTGGCAGTGCCCATGCACCACCGCCTTGCGGCGCAGCTTCGGCGGCTGGTAATTCTGGAACTTTTTCTCCAAAAATTCGCTCAGCATCATCGTCTGGCGGGCCAGCCGGTTGGCGTCCTCATCATTGGGGAAGAGATTGACCAGTTCATCGCGGAAGACAGCCACACAGCTAGGCTCCAGCCCAACAATCGGCGTGCCCGCCTGAATCTCATCGCGCAGGGCGTCAATGATCTGCCGCAGCCAGCGTTTGGCTGTGTCGAGCATGCCGTAGTCATAGAGCGGGCGCCCGCAGCAGAGCCACTGCTCTGGCACCATGACCTGATAGCCCGCCGCCTCCAGCACCTCTACGGCTGCTCTGGCGGTTTCCGGGTGGAAATAGTTGTTGAAGGTATCCGGCCAGAGGATCACCCTGGGCTGCCAGCTATTCTGCGGGCCGCCGCGCTGCCTGAACCAGTCCTTGAAGGTCTGCCCGGCGAATGGTGGTAGCTGGCGCTCTGGCGCGATCCCGCCGAGCGCCTTGGCGATCTCACGCAGCACGGGCGTCTGGGTGACAGCATTGGCGAGACCTGGCACGCGCGAAGCCAGTCGCGCCCAGACGGAGATCAGCCCCATCGCATAGGCGCTTCGGGGGCGCAGCCTGCCCTGGTAATAATGCGAGAGAAACTCGGCCTTGTAGGTTGCCATATCCACATTCACCGGGCAATCGCGCTTGCAGCCCTTGCACGAGAGGCAGAGGTCCAGCGTCTCTTTGATATGCTTATCGCGCCAGCCCCCGCTGATCGGGTTGCCTTGCAGCATCTCAAAGAGCGCGTGGGCGCGCCCGCGCGTGGAGGCTTCCTCCTCGCGCGTGACCATATAGCTGGGGCACATCGTGCCCCCGCCCATGCGGCGGCACTTGCCCACGCCGACGCAGCGCAGCGTTGCCTCAGCAAAGCTGCCGTGATCTTCGGGAAACTGGAAGTGCGTCTCCAGTTCCGGCGGGTGGTAATCTGTGCCCAGGCGCAGGTGTTCGGTAATGCGATAGGGATTGACGACCTTGCCGGGGTTCATCTTCCAATCGGGATCCCAGAGGGCCTTGAACTCGCGGAACGCCTCAACCAGTTCCTCGCCGAACATCTTGGGCAGCAGTTCCCCGCGTGATTGCCCATCCCCATGCTCGCCGGAGAGCGAGCCGCCGTAGCTGACGACCAGATCAGCCGCGTCATTGATAAACGCGCGATACTGCTTGATGCCTTCAGCCGTCTTCAGGTCAAAGTCAATGCGGGTATGGATGCAGCCCTGCCCGAAGTGCCCGTAAAGCGCGCAGTTGTAGTGGTAGCGGTCCGTGAGCGTGCGGAAATCGCGCAGGTAATTTCCCAGCTTATCGGGAGGCACGGCGGCATCTTCCCAGCCGGGCCAGTAGTTCGGCTCCCCAGGGACGTGCGCCGTCGCGCCCAGGCCGGATTCGCGGATTTGCCAGACCAGTTCTGCCTCCTGTTGCGAGTCATAGAGTTTCATGCTGGGCGTCTGGCTGCCTGCCTTGAGCGCCGCCATGAGCCTGCGCGCCTGGTCGTCGGCCTCCTCCTTGCTTTCGCGGCCAAACTCCACCAGCAGCCAGCCACCGCCTTCCGGTAGCAGTTGCGCGTTTTCCGGGTGCAGGTGTTTCTTTTTCATATATTCAACGAGGCGGCTGTCAAAGCCCTCCAGCCCGACCGGGCCATGCGCCATAATCTCCGGCACATGATCGCCTGCCTCGTAGCCATTGGCATAGCCCAGCACCAGCAGCGTGCGCGCCGGGGGGCTATGCACCAGATGCAGCGTGGCCTCCAGAATGGTCACGCAGGTTCCCTCCGTGCCGACCAGGGCGCGGGCCACGTTGAACTCATACTCTGGCAGCAGTTCATCCAGATTGTAGCCGGAGACGCGCCGGGGAATCCGGGGGTAGCGCTGGCGAACCAGGCCGCCGTACTTGTCGCGCAAGGCTTTCAGTCCGGCATAGATCTCGCCGCGTCGTCCACCCTCCTGGATGATGCGCTCCAGTTCAGCGAGGCTGGTCTTGCCCACGCGCAGCCGCAAACCATCATAGGTGATGACTTCTAACTCCGCGACGTTATCAGCCGTTCTGCCCGCCATCACCGAATGCACGCCGCAAGAATTGTTGCCGAGCATGCCCCCCAACGTGCAATGGGTATGGGTTGCCGGGTCTGGCCCGAAGGTCAGATGATACTGCTCTGCCTGCTGGCGCAGATCATCCAGAATCACCCCCGGCTGCACCCGCGCGATCTGCTGCTGGGGGGCGATCTCGATGATCTGGCGCAGATATTTCGAGCAATCAATGACGATGGCAACGTTGCAGCAGTTCCCGGAGAGGCTGGTGCCACCGCCGCGCGGCAGCACTGGCGCGCCATACTGGTGGCAGAGGGCAATGGTTTGTACGATGGCCTCACAATCACGGGGAACAACCACTCCGATGGGCACGAGCCGATAGTTCGCGGCGTCGGCGGCATAGAGGGCGCGGCTGCCCGCGTCGAAGCGCACCTCGCCGTTGATCTGGCGGCGCAGATCAGCCGCCAGCCCTCTGGCGTCAACCTTCGCCAGACTCTTGCTGCTTAACGACGTTGCGATATTTAAGCTGGCGCGTCGCTCAATCAGACCTGCCATAAGACTTCATTCCTCGCTTGTTTGTTGGTAAGCCAGACCCAGGTGATCGCTCGCCAATACCTGCTGTGGTCGTTCCCGTGTGGGCAGCGACTACTCTTCGACGACAAAAAGCTGCTTGGTCTGCGGTGCGGGCGCTGGCTGCTCCACTTTCTTCCCCTTATAGCGGGGCATGCCTCGCCCGGATTTTCCCGCTGGCGCGAGGTTGCGACGGATAGGTGGTGTTTGCCCGGAGCCGCGTTTGCGCGAAAGAATATTCTCCCGCTCAGAGATCAGATAGTCTGCGGTGCGGGCTGCCAGGGACATAATGGTTAGCCCTGGATTGGCCGACCCCTGCGTGGGGAAGATGCTGCCATCGCTGATGAACAGATTAGGGATGTCGTGCGATTGCCCGAAGCCATCAACCACCGAGGTGTGCGGATTGTTGCCCATGCGCGCGCCGCCAACGAGATGGGCATAGCGCGATTCCTGCGTGACCTCTTCTGCCCCGGCGGCCCACATCACCTCTTCTACTTTGTTTTTGCCGAACTCAATCAGCTTCTTGTCGTTCTCGTGCAGATTAAAGGTCACGTGCGCCACCGGCAGACCGTATTGGTCCCTGGCGTAGCGATCCGGTGTGACGGTATTGTCCGGCCAGGGCAAAATCTCACCGAGCAAGCCCCAACTGGCCCAGTGGTTGTAATCCATCATCTCGCGGCGCAGCGACCAGCCCCAGAGGCCCTTGGCGGCGGAAATCTCTTTGGCAAAGGTGATAGGCTCCGGTCCAACCGTCTGAATAGCAAAGCCGCGCGCAAAATCCCGGTGTGGGTCGGTTTCATAAAACTCTTCGGTCATGGCGTTGGCTGGTGGCGCTTTGTACATCCGAATCAGGTCTGGAAAGCGGCCCATGATAACATTGCCGGCCTGAGCCATCAGATACATACCAACGGTGCCGCTGGAATTTGCCAGGCCGTTCTCAAAGCGCGGGCAAGCGGAGTTGAGCAGCAGGCGCGGCGTCTCAATCGCGTAGCCGCAGACAAGGACGACTTTGGCTTTTTGCTCGCATTCGCGCTTCTGAGGGTCGAAGTAGGCTACGCCCGTAACCAGCCCTTCATCATTCAGGTTGATGCGTGCCACCATACAATTATCGCGCACCTCGGCCCCGTAGTTGACGCCATCGGGGACGTGCGTGTAGAGCGTGCTGCCCTTCGCGCCCACCTTGCATCCTTGCAGGCAAAAGCCGCGATAGATGCAGTGGGGCCGGTCAGCGTGCGCTCCGGCGTTAATGGCAACCGGGCCACCAGGGGATACGCGAATGCCGAGCCTGCTACAGCCCAGGACCAGCTTGGCCGCGACGCCACCCACTGGATGTGAGCCGTACTTATATCCGTGTGGGTCGCCCCAGGGAAAATACGTCGGCCCGGAGACCGGAAGCTCCTTCTCTAATTGCTCGTAGTAGGGCTTGAGGTCTTGATAGGAGATCGGCCAGTCAACGGCGACGCCATCTTGAGAATAGACGCGAAAATCAGAAGGATGCAGACGCGGCGTAAAAGCAGCCCAGTGGACGGAGCCACCACCGACGCCTTTGCCGCTGTTGTTCTGCCCAAGCGTCAGCGGATGCGGTCCGCCGGTAATACGCAGGTCGTTCCAATACAGGTTGTGCGACCCAGTTTCATCGCTGACCCAATCGCGCTCCACATCCCAGAATGGTCCGGCATCAAACCCGACGACGCGAAAGCCTGCGCGGGCCAGACGCTGCAAGAGGACGCCCCCGGCTGAACCCACGCCAACGATCACAAAATCAACTTCATCGTCTGGCCGGAAATGCTGCATGGGCACGTTGAGTTGCTGAATCGGCCCCAGCATATGTTTGCCCGGCTCTGGGCTTTTGAATGCTCCGAATAGGGGTTTTTTCACGGTGTATGTGCCTCT
This sequence comes from Ktedonobacterales bacterium, assembly GCA_046704085.1. GTDB lineage: Bacteria > Chloroflexota > Ktedonobacteria > Ktedonobacterales > DATBGS01 > DATBHW01. The sequence continues at coordinate 11,610 of JBJKSJ010000279.1, forward strand.
TCCAGAATAAGCGGTTAGTGCAGAACGCTGGCGGGAACGATTCGGCCTGGAGGCGTTCCGCCACGAAGCCCGCCTGCGCGGGCTAGGACGAACGGATGCTTTCTCAGCGCCATCTCTGCACATGCCCTGGGGTCTAATGCGTACCTCCCTGGCCGTGCGCTGGCTCGTCGAACCCGTGTTCATCTTCGCGTTGCAGGTCGCCGGAAAGAGTGCTGGGCGGCGGTAGCCACTCGTAGCGCTGCTCCTCCTTCTCCCAGGGTTCCGGCTCGCCATTGGTCAGCCGCATGTAGCCGCGCGGATAGGCCGGGCCACCGTAGCCAATCTCATCCCAGGCATAGGGGTGCGCGTAATACACCCTGACGGTATCCTGCACCAGCAGGTTCCAGAAGTGCGACACCGAGACGTTCTGCCAGATTTGCCCGCCAGCCGGTGGGTTGCCGTTGTGCAGCGTCATCAGCACCTGATCTTGCCCAATGGGGTCTAATTCGATAAAAGGCCGATTGTGCAGGTGCTGGGCAATCATGTCAATGCCTTGAAGTCCCTGCCGGTAGGCTTCCTCGTCTGGTGGCATGCTTGCATAGCGGTAGCCGTTGATAATCCCATTGGCAAGCCGGTGATCGATGAAGGGCACAATCGGAATCTTATGCGCTTCGTCACGGTCATCCTGAGGCAGGATGCGATTGACGATAGCCGTCATGAGTTTCTCTTCATAGGGCGAGAAGAACTGAATGGAGGGCACGTTATTGACGCGCTCGAGGATCACCTTGCGGGTCGCCTCGTCCCAGAAGTTTTGCTGGCTGAGCGTGCTGTAGCCGGGATAATAGCCTGGCTGTGCCTTTGGGGGAAGCGGCTCGCCGGTCTCCGGGTCAATCGGCAGCAAGAAGGTATCAATATGGGCCATATCCTGGGGAGTAACGTTGGCATCTTCGGCCTTTTTTTTCTGGAGGATTGCCATTATTTTTCCCTCCGCATCAGGCTCGCCAGTAGCCCCATGAAACCACTCGCGGCAAACAACAGAGGGGCAAACATCGGCGGGCCATAGGCAAGCCGATAGATGACCCCGGAACGTGGATTATTGACCACGTATTTCAAGCCCGCTGGTCGGCGAAGCATCCCGCGCACATGGTAGAAGGAGCCAATCGTGCCATTCAGGATTGCCAGGAGCGAGGCAATAGGCAGGAAGATGCGCCCAAACCTGCGGCTCCAGATCGTGCCAATGCCTGCGGCAAACAGGACCGGGGTGAGCAGAATGGGGGTCCACTGGACTTTATACTGGAAGTTATTTTTGTAGTGAGAATACAGCGCCTCAAAACCGCTGCATACGGCAGAGATGGCTGCAATTGCGGCGAGATGCCGTTGGAAGCGGCCCTCGCGGACCTCATGTTCCAGCGTCAATCCTTCTCTGGTAATCTTGCGTGGCAGCAGATGCCGCCAGATGCCGCGTGGGCGTGGCATGCCCGGCAGCGATTCGTGTCGCGGGTCATCCTCCCGGCGTAGCAGCGAGGCCATCATGCCGAGATAGCCGCTGATCATCAGCAGAATTGGGGCGAACAGGGGAGGCCCCATCACCACGTTGAAGACGGGGATGCGCCAGCCGCCAGGCTTGCGGGCAATGCCACGAATGTGCCAGATAAAACCGATCAGCCCATCACCCAACATCACCAGGGAGGCGAGGGGCAGCACGGTGCGCGCTGCTTTGCGGCTGAGCGCGCCCCACAGACTGGCGACGAGCAGCCCTCCGCTGATAATGACCGGGCTGTACATCAGGCGCTGGTTGTAGCTGCCCTGATAATGCTCGGTGCCTACTTCCAAACCACTGAGCAGGCTCGACATGGCCGTGATCAGCGCCAGACTGCGCTGGAAACGCCCTTCACGAATATGCTGCTCGACGACAATGCCCTCGCGGGTAATCTGGCGTGGCCGCAAATCAAGGATGCCAGGACGCCTGCCTGCGCTGAGCCAGTCTTTCACCAACGGGGTATCAAAGACGAGCTTGCGCGCCAGCGGGGACGTACTCAACTTCCAGGCCAACCTGACTGGCGTTTTCAGAGCCACTGTAATCTACCCTCCTTATCAATTGGCGGCGGCTGGAGGTCGCTCACCACTTCTTAGTTCGGGAGTTGTTTGGCAAGCGGCAGCAGCGCCTCGGAGATCATCATCTCTTCCAGCCGACTGGTATCGTGGATGTGGCAGACCTTTGGCTGCTCCAGCGGCATGAGCATGCCGAGGGCCACTTCTACGGCCTCGCGGTCTGTTTCGGCAATGACGGGGATATAGCCTTCGATTGAACTGGCATCCTTATTGAGTGAGGTCAGCAGGTTCATGTAGGTGACATGCTGGCTCATCTTTTCCACCAGCCGACGCGCCACCACATCGTTCAGTCCAATGCCTATGGCGTTGCCATAGCTGGCATCGGTCAGGTTCAGGCTCACAATACGTTTGTAATCGGGGGTATGTGGCCCTCCTTCGATGCGCCAGAAGCCAATGACATTGGGGTCCAGTCCGGAGCCGGCAACGTCTTTGCCCATCTGGTCGCAGACCAGCACATCAAGCTCATGGAAGGGTATTTGCCCCAGAAACGCCTGCGAAAGTTTCAACTGGCGCTGATCGCAGGCTTTGAATTCTTCGGGCGGGACCACCTCGATGTGATATGGTTCGCGATAGGCATTTTCGACCACCGAGACGCCGGCAATAACATTGCCTTTCTTCAGTTGAATCTCTGGCACCTGAAGAACGCTCTCGGCCAGGCTGTGGTGATGGGCGGATTGCGCCCCTTTCTGCTTGCCCAGGCCGATCATCGTCATTTTGAGCAGGCCGCTGGCAACGCCATCGCTCTTTTCGCCAGCTTTCAAATTGGGATGGACCTTGACCCGCGCCAGGATAATCATGCCATCGGCTTCCTGAGCCGAAACGGCGTAGTGGGCTTCGTAGCCGTTGCTGCCTTTGCCAAGAACGACAGTTTCCATGCGCGCGTCAATGGGGACGCCAAGCGCTTCTTCGGTGACGCCAAACTGGGCCAGGATGCCACGCTGGCCCTCTGGCGTGGCTCCGCCGTGACTGCCCATAGCCGGGATCAGAAACGGCTCGCCACCAGCCTCGCGTATCTCTGCAATGATAGCGCGCAGCATCTCGACCAGGCCGCCCGCGCCGCGACTGCCAACGGTAATCCCAACGCGATGACCGCGTTGAATGCGGCTGCTCAGGTTCAACGAGCGCAGCCCGGCCCGTATTTCCCCCTCAACATCGTTGATTTTGTCGCCAGGAAAAAGCTGGCGTATCTTCGCCATGCGCGGAAGTTCATCATCTTTTGGGAGTTCCATATGGTGCCGCCAATCGAAAAATAGCGCGCCCATGTCCTATCAACCAGGGGTGATTAAGAGACGCGCCATCAAGCGTCAAGAGGCTTCTCTTCTGAGTTCAGGCTTGTGCTGCGCCCGCACGCGGGCGCAGCACGATGGAAGAGATGCCTCCGCGTCAAGAATCCCCTACAGGTACTCGTTGATTTTGTCGCGGAAGGCTGTAATTGCCAGCCGGGGACCGCCTGGCTCGCCTTTGACCAGCGCTTTAGCAAACTTCAATGCCTGCTCTGGCTTCACTTTGCCAGGCATCGGCGGCTCGTTCGGATCCACCAGCGCTTCTAAGACAGCGGGCCTGGGAGACGCCAGGAATTCGCGCATCACCGATTTCACATTGCTGGGATCGGCGACGCGATAACCCTCGCCGCCAGCCGCGTGTGCCCAGGCAACGAAATCGGCGGGCTGCAACTCCACGCCATATTCGGGATTGCCCAGGAAGACGATCTGCTCCCACTTGATCTGGCCCAGGTAGTTGTTCTTGATGATCACGACCTTGATCGGCAGGTTGTACTTCACCGCCGTGACGAAGTCGGCCATCAGCATCGAGAACCCGCCGT
>JBJKSJ010000280.1:0-21265 GCA_046704085.1 Ktedonobacterales bacterium
GCAATATTTACATGCTCTCGACGCTGGGCAGCATCCTGGGGACGGTTCTGCCGGTCTTCTGGCTGATTCCCACGATTGGCACGCGCCGCAGCTTCCTGGTCTTTGCGGCTCTGCTCTTTCTGGGCGCGGCCTGGAGCTTGCTCGCACTGTGGCGCTTCAGGGCGCGTCCGGCGCAGGCCGGGGCGCCGCGCCAGCCGCGAGCTGCCCAGGCTGCGATGCAGGTAGGGCTGGCGCTGGCGCTGATCGTGCCAGCAGGTGCGCTGACCACCGCGCCGCTGGGTCCGCTGAAGGCAATCCCTGGGCTGATCTATGAGCAAGAATCACTTTACAACTACATCCAGGTGACGCAGGCGCCCGACGGCACGCGAGAACTCATTCTGAACGAGGGGCAGGCGATTCACTCGATCTATAACCCCCAGCAGATTCTGACCGGCTGGTATTGGGATTATTTTCTGGCCGCGCCGTACTTCAACCCAGGCTTTCAGCCCTCGCAACTGCATCGCATGGCGATCATCGGGCTGGCCGGTGGGACGATTGCGCGCCAGTTCACCTCCGTCTATGGCCCCGTGCCGATTGATGGAGTGGAAATTGACCCGGCCATTGTGAACACGGCCCGCCAGTATTTTGCCATGAACGAGCCGAATCTGCACGTCTTTGAAGAGGATGGGCGCGCGTTTATCCGTCAGACGAGGGCGAGCTATGATCTGATCGCCATTGATGCGTTTCAGCAGCCCTATATTCCCTTCCATCTGACAACGGTGGAGTTCTTCAGCGAACTGCGCGACCATCTGGCCGACGATGGGGTGCTGGCGCTCAACACCGGGCACACGCGCACAAATTTCCAACTGGTGCAGGCGTTTGTGAATACGCTCAGCCAGGTCTTTCCGAGCGTCTATGTCTTTTTAGTGCCTGGTACGTTTAATGCAGAAATAATGGCGACAAAGCATCCAACGAGCCTGACGACGTTTCGGGATAATCTAGCCGCGTTATCGCCCGATAGCCTGCTAGGGCAGGTGGCGCAGGAGGTGCTGCCGCAGGCATCCATCGGGCGGGCAGATGGCGGCATCGTCTTCACGGATGATCGCGCGCCGGTTGAACAATTAACCAATGAACTGCTGATCAGCTATGCTGAGGGGCAGTGAGCATATTCTTCAGAGAGGGCAGAGATTGTGAGTGTAACGGCGGTTGTCGGCGCTCAGTGGGGCGACGAAGGCAAGGGCAAGATTATTGATGAACTGGCGGGGCGCGCGGACTACGTGGTGCGCTATCAGGGCGGCGGCAATGCCGGGCATCGCGTCGTCTATGACGGCGGCGAGTTTGCTTTCCATCAGGTGCCAGCAGGAGTGCTGCATCCCCAGACCAGGGGGGTAATTGGTAACGGGGTGGTCATTGACCCCAAAGGCTTGCTGGAGGAACTGCATGCTCTGAGCCGCCAGGGCGTGCGCCTGGAGCAGATTCAGATCAGCGACCGGGCGCATCTGGTGATGCCCTATCACTTTCTGCTGGACCGTCTGGAAGAGGAGAGCCGAGGCGCGGAGAAGATTGGCACGACCCTGCGCGGCATTGGCCCGGCCTATGTGGATAAATACGCGCGCACCGGCATCCGGGCGGGCGATCTGCTGGATGCCGACCAGTTCCGCGCCCGGCTAAGCAGCGTGTTGCACAAGAAAAACCGGATCATTACCGCTGTCTATGGGCACGCGCCGCTCTCGCTGGATGCCATCTACGGCGAGTATCTGGCCTACGGCGAGCAACTACGCCCGCTGATCACCGAGACCCAGACCATCCTGCAAGACGCGCTCGCTGCCGGGCAGTCTCTTTTGCTGGAGGGCGCGCATGGGGCGCTGCTGGACGTTGATTTTGGCACCTATCCCTTCGTCACGTCCTCGACCACCGTTGCCGGGTATGCCTCCACCGGAGCGGGTCTGCCGACGCGCAGCATCGAGCAGGTGATCGGCGTCTATAAAGCTTATACGACGCGCGTGGGCAGCGGCCCGATGCCGGTGGAACTGCTGGATGAGACGGGGGCGGCCATGCGCGAGCGCGGGCGCGAGTATGGCACGACCAGCGGCAGGCCGCGCCGCTGCGGCTGGTTTGACGCGGTGGTGGCGCGCTACTCGGCGCGCTTAAACGGGCTATCCAGCGCGGCGCTGATGAAGTTGGATGTGCTGGACGCCTTTGAGACGCTCAAGATTTGCACGGCCTATCACCTGCGCGGGCAGATCGTGCGCACGCCCCCGGCCAATCTGACCGATCTGGCCGCCTGCGAGCCGGTTTATGAGGAACTGCCTGGCTGGCAGCGCGACACGAGCCAGATCACCCGCTATGCCGACCTGCCAGCCGCCGCGAAACGTTATCTTGACCGCCTGAGCGACCTGATCGAGACGCCTATCGCGCTCATCTCGGTTGGTCCCAGCCGGGGCCAGACGATCTACCGCGAGCCTTCGCTGATCGCGCAGGGGTGATGAGGTATCATGCGGCATACAGAGGGCGCTGCTGGCCGCGCCAGCAGCCCCCTCTGCTCTACTGCTCCCTTGCCCCCGTCGGCTTCGCTTCCTTCGGCGTGAGATCGACGACCTGATCGGGAAAGACCACCCGCAGTTCCAGCCGCCCGCCAAGGGCGGCGGCGTAGCGCATGAGCGTCGAGAGGTACGTGTCCTGCGCATGCTCGAAGCGGGATACGTTTGGACTGGGTGGTATCCCACGCCTCGGCAATCTCCATTTGCGTCACGCCGCGCGCCTCACGCAGCGCGGTCAGCGCCTGCACCGCGTCAACCAACTCCATCTCCTGCACCGCGCGTCGCCCCTCGATCAATCTGGCATACTCCGGCGACGCTCGCAGTGGCTCGCGCAGCGCCCGAAAGTTCTTATGCCCGCTCATGGCAATTCTCCCTCACGGCGAAGGGTCTCAAGGTATTTATCGTACAGGTCGTCGGCCTTGGGAGTTGCGTCCTGATACCACGACTACCACTGCCGGTCTTGTCAGGGCCAGACGATCTACCGGGAGTCTTCGCTGATCGCGCAAGCGGAAGAGCTTCTTCCGGTGGTGGCTCTATATTACTAACAGCTATGATTGGCTCAATAAATTTATCGATAAGAAACTGCCTATCTGCCTCTTGACATTTATCTCATGTTTAAATTATACTAGCTACAATAGGTCTATGTCTAGTAGGCGCAGCGCTAGTAATGTAGTAAGAGTTCATAACATAGTGAGTTGACAGGCAAGTTGCTTAGCGCTGCTAGGGGAAAAAGATAGCATGAAGAAGTGGTCGCTCTGGTGCAGCCTCTTTGTCGCGATCAGTTTCATATCCGCCTGTGGTGATATTACTACAAATCCTTCGTGTACTAGCAATTGCACTTCTAATGTTAGCGTTGCTTATGACTTCACGCTTGATATTATCATCCCCTTGCTCCTTGATGCGAAGGTTGCAACGCGAGGACCACTGATTGTCTCTACCCTGCCTGAGGAGAGTTCGGTTCAATTCAACGTCAAACTCACAAAGATTAAAACATTTCAAGAGGGCGTACAGGCACAATTTAGTGGACCATTCCTCCAGAAAGCGACCTATGAGCTTGATACTAAAGATCCCAGCTTTAGCTGTGCCAAGGATGAGACTCCTCAAATCGGTAAATCTCCCAAGTATCCGCACCTCTATCTGGTTGAGTATCAGCAATGTGGGTTATTAGGTCTGCCAGCAGGGACGCCAGCCCCCAAAGCGAACAATGGAACGAGCAGTGGGGAATGGCTCGTAATGTTTAGCTTTCCCCCACCTCCTTGCCAAACTCTTCAGGATGGCTTGCAGCTATGTTTTCCCAAGCTTTAGCCATTGGAAAAGCCCAGGCAGAAGCTAAAAATTAGCTCGGATTAAAGCGACTCTGCTTACTATAGCTTTAGCTGGTCAACTGTGAGACCCTCCTGATTTAGAAAACTGGGGCAGGTACTCTGCAAATGCGGGTGAGGTGACGCCTCTTTCTCAACGAGCGATTCCTTACCCCAGCGGCTTCTTGGTTGGCGCGCCGGCCCGGCGGGGGTATTGGGTGGGGGCGGTACGTGTGGCCTGGAAGACGACCAGCATCCGCTGATCTTCCAGGCCGGGCAGGCTGAAAGGGTGCGCTTCGACGAAGCGCCCACCAAGTGTGGCGGCGGCTCTCGTTCCTTGCGCCATTTCTGCGCTGATCGCGCCCTTTTTGGCGGCAATGACGAGGCCACCGGGGTGGCAGAAGGGCAGGCAATATTCCAGCAGCGTTGGGAGTGCGGCCAGTCCCCGCGCGGTGACGAGATCGTAGCGGGCGCGGTGCTGCGGGTCGTGGGCCAGGTCTTCGGCGCGCCCCTGGATGGTCCGCGCGTTGGTCAGGCCCAGGCTGGCGATGACGGCCTCCAGAAAGCGTACCTTCTTGCCAGTGGCTTCCAGCAGCGTGACCTGCCAGTCGGGGAAGGCGATCTGAAGTGGCAAACCTGGGAATCCGGCTCCGCTGCCCACGTCGAGGAGTCGCAGCCGCTTGCGCTGCTCTGGCTGAGGGATGGCGAAGAGGCAGGCCAGCGAATCAAGGAAGTGTCTGGTCAACACTTCCTGCGGCTCGGTGATGGCCGTGAGGTTGACGCGCTGGTTCCAATCGAGGAGCAAGGCGCGATACTGTGCGAACTGCTGAAGCTGCGCTGGCGCGAGGGTCAACCCGATCTGCCGGGCGCCAGCCGCCAGCGTTTCAAGGTCGGATGGCAATTCGATCTGAGGCTGGTCGGCGTCCGGCATGCTGCGTTTCCGCTTTCTTCCGATCAGGGGTAGGCCCACAGGGCGCCGCTTTGCGGCGCCCTGTGGGCGTACCCTTATGAACTATTGCTTGACGCGCTTGCGCTTGTTATTCACATAGTCAACAAGAATGTACTCGCCCAGGTTTTCGGGCGTGGCAAAGAAGGTGCGTCCACCGTTGATCTGGGCCATCTCGTTGACGAACTGAATCATCCAGCGGTCGCGGTCAAGCATGAAGGTATTGATCACGATGCCGTCGCGCGTGCAGCGCTGCACCTCGCGCAGCGTCTGCTGCTCGGCGGCAATGTTGGGTGGCATGCCAAACCACCACTCGCCCTCTTCGTAGGACATGGTGGGGCCACCGTCGGTGATCAGGATAATCTGGCGATTCGTGCCCTTCTGCTTTTCGAGCAACTGCCGCGCCAGCATCAGGCCATGCGCCATGTTGGTGCCCTGCTCGTGGTCATAGCTGCCAAGCTCAACCAGTTCCTCCGGCTTGCGCTGGCGAGCGACACGCGCAAAGGTGACGATGGAGAGCTTGTCGCGCGGGAACTGGCCGCGAATCAGGCTTTCCAGGGCGACGGCCACCCGTTTGGCCGCCTGGTGCAGATAGTTATAGACCATGCTCATGCTCATATCCAGCATCAGCACGGTGGAGGACTGCGTAAGAAACTCGGTGCGATAGACCTCGAAGTCGTCTTTGCTCAGTCCGACAGGGGTGCCTGCTCCGTTGCGGTGGATCGAGTTCATCAGCGTTTTGTGCAGGTCCAGCAGGAACGGATCGCCGAACTCGTAGAGTTTGCTGTCATCGGTGCGCTCGCCGCCAGTGCCGCGAACGATGGTGGCGTGGCGACCAAAGCGGTCCTTCTTCAACTGGGCGAAAATATCCTGGAGGGCTTTCTGCCCAATTTTGCGGATGCCGCGCGCGGTCAGTTCCCAGCGGCTGCCCTTCTTCTGGATGTAGCCCGCCTCTTCCAGCAATTTCATCAAGTCTTTAAGCTGCTCTAAGGCCAGTCCCTCTTCGTCGCCCAGCAGTTGGCGCACTTTGTCGGCGTCAAGCTCATCGAGATCGCCCAGACGGCGGGCGTCGCGCATCTGCTGCTCCAGTTCATCCAGGCCCTGCATGTCACCCATCAGGCGCATGGCTTCCTGAAGGCTCAGCGGCTCGTCGCCCTCGAAGTCGAAGCGCGTGCGGGCATCGCTGGGCGAGAGCCGCTCCAGGTTCATCGCCAGTTCCATCATATCGACGCGCAGGCGGTCATCGCCGAGCAGTTGATCGACCATCCCGCGCAGTTCATCACGCATCTCCGGCGTCATGCTGTCCATGACCGCCTGCATCTGCGCCATCCTCTGCTGCATCTGCTCGATCAGATCGTCGAGGGTATTGATGCCAGGGCCGAAGAAGTCGCCGTATTTCTGCATGAAGGAATCAAAATCCGGTTCGCCGCCCTCCTGCCGCTCGCGCAGCATCTGGTTGAGTTCGCGCACCATATCGCGCATGCGCTTGAGGTCTTCCGGCGACATATTCTGAATAGCCTGCTGCATGCCCTGGAAGTATTGCTGCATCACCTGCTGCTGTAGCATCTGCAAGAGTTCCTGGAATGCCTGGCGCGCGTCTTCGTCCATGAAGTCATAGTCGCTGAGCGATTTAATCTGACCGGCGACATCAGGCGGCAGCTTATCCAGGTAATCCAGCTTGCGGTTGGCAACTTTCTCCAGCATATTGCGCAGCGCCTGCGGGTCCATGCCCTCCGGCATGCCGCCGGGTGCGCCTTGCTGCCCGCCAGATTGCGGCGAGCCAGATTGGCCCTGCTGTCCATGGCCGCTTTGGCCGCGCTGGCCTGCCTGCGGGCTGCCCTGCTGCGTGCCCGACTGGCCGCGCTGGCCCATCTGTCCGCGCTGGCCTTGCTGCCCCTGCGCGCCTTGCATTCCCTGTTGACCCTCTTGCCCATCCTGACCGTCCTGGCCGTTCTCGCCATCCTGGCCCTGGCCTGGCTGGTCCTGCGCGTCGCTTTCTGGCGTGGGCTGGCGTGGACGCCCGGCGGCTTCATCCAGGCGGCGCTGGATGCCCGCGCGCTCCATCTGCTTGACTTCTTCGAGTTTCTTCTGGATGTCCTCCATGACCGAGGACATATTGTAGCGTTGAAGCTGCTCCTGACGGCGATTGCGCAGCCGCTCCATCAGTTCTTGCAGGCCCATGCGGCGCTCGCCGTTGCGGCCCTGGAAGCCCTCGCGCATCATCTTTTCCATTGCGCGGCGCAGGTCGTTTTCGCGCAGATACTCCTCGGAGAGTGCCTCCAGAATCTCGTCGGCGTCCAGCCCCTCGATGTGCTGTGAGCCATCCCAACGCGAGTAATTATATCGGGCGAACATTGTTTGTCCTTTCCTGAGAGAAAGCGAGCGCCTTCTCTGGGATTCATCGAAACCGCTATGCTAGCGGCTTGTCAGAGAGGGCGCTCTGCTCTACCACACTACAATGCTGCCTGCAAGGCTAACGGCTGTATCGGGCGCGGCCACCAGTTTCATTCTTATTCAGGCGGCGATTGAGGTGCAGCCCTTCCAGGATGAACTCGACGGCGGAGGCGACCGAAGCAGGGGAGCCGTGCCCATTGACCTTGGCGACCGCCTGCTTCAGGCCGCCGACGCGCGCAAGCTGGTGAACGTATTCCATCGAGGGCAGCGTATCTGACGCCTGCACGCTCAAGCCCTTCTCGAAGCCAGCGACAAGCTGCTCGAACTCGCGCACCTCGAAGTAGTCGCCAAAGACTTTCATGATGGCGCTCTTCATCAGCTTTTGGATGATGCGATCTTCTTTGGCATCCCCAACGGTATCCAGTTCGTTCTTGCCGCTGGTGGAGGCGACGAGCGCCGGGAGATCGCTGATGCGCGGCACGGCCTGATGCTCGCTCAGGCGGATGGAGCGCCGGACGGCATTGCTCATCACATTCTCGTAGTTGGAGATCGAGACGCGCACGCTGACGCCAGATCGCTGGCTGATGTCCTGGCTGCGCCGGGCCTGGTGCGTGATCTCGGCGATGATCTCCTTCATGTACTTGGGATAGCTGGTTTCTACTCCATCGCCGACAAATTGGGCGCTCTCGGCCTCCATGATGGCGATTTCGGCTTCGATCTCGCGCGGATAGTGCGTGCGAATCTCCGAGCCGCAGCGATCTTTGAGCGGCGTAATGATGCGTCCGCGATTGGTATAGTCTTCCGGGTTGGCGCTGGCGACGACATAGACATCTAGCGGCAAGCGCACTTTGTAGCCGCGAATCTGCACATCGCGCTCTTCCATGATGTTGAGTAGACCGACCTGGATACGCTCGGCCAGATCGGGCAACTCGTTGATGCAGAAGATGCCCCGGTTGGTGCGCGGGATCAGGCCGTAGTGGATGGTCAGTTCGTCGGAGAGATAGCGCCCCTCGGCCACGCGAATGGGGTCCACCTCGCCGATCAGATCGGAGATCGTAATATCGGGAGTTGCCAGCTTCTCGCCATAGCGCCGATCACGGCCAATCCAGGTGATGGCAACGTCATCGCCGTCTTCCTCCACCTTGGTGCGGCACGCCTGGCAGATCGGATGGTAGGGATCGTCGTTTATTTCGCACCCGGCAATGATCGGCGTCTCTTCGTCCAGCAGGTTAATCAGGCTGCGAGCGATGCGCGTCTTCGCCTGGCCGCGCTCGCCCAGGAAGATGATGTCTTGCTCCGAGAGGATCGCGTTCTCCACCTGGGGGATGACGGTCTCTTCATAGCCGATGATGCCGGGGAACAGGTTCTCGCCTTTTCGTATTTTCTCGATCAGGTTCTTGCGCATCTCTTCTTTAACCGAAAGAACCTGATAATTGGCCTTGCGTAGTTCTCCAATGGTACGTGGCTTGTCTTGTGTGGGCACCGTAATTGACTCCTTCGAGGACCAGGACTGTTACGCCGCGCGTGCGCCAGCATGCTCTGACGAATTGTAACGCGCCTGCTAACGTCCCTCCTCATGCCACCAAATGCGTGCTTGATGAATGCAACTCTTCCAACGTCTTCAATACCCCGTATGATAACGCTTCCCAAAGGAAAGTTCAAGGGAACACCGCTCTTGCTGCTGGGAATGGTTGGATAGGCTGGAAACGCTGTTGTGAGAGGCGCTTCTCATCTAAGGATACCGCAGGGTCTCTAGGTCTGCATCCGCCATTTGGGCAGGTTTTTTCTCCCCTGGCTGGCTGAACTTTTCAGCGCGCCTCTTCGTACCTCTAAGTAGAGGTTGTGATACACTGATAACCGATTGGCTCTGTCTCGAAAGGAATATAGAAGCATGCGGATTATTCTCTACCTGGGGAAAGGTGGCGTGGGCAAGACGACGGTCTCGGCAGCAACGGCGGCGCGCGCCGCCGAGTTGGGGCAGCGAACCCTCGTCGTCAGCACCGATCTGGCGCATAGCCTGGCCGATTGTCTGGATCGCCCGCTGACGGCTGAGCCAATGCAGGTGGCCGATCAGCTCTGGGCGCAGGAAGTTAACGTGCTGGAAGAGATGCGCCAGCAGTGGAGCAAGGTGCAGAACTACGTGGGGTCGGTCTTGAAGAAGCAAGGGGTTGATGATGTCGCGGCTGAGGAGATGGCCGTCATTCCCGGCATGGACGAACTGATCAGTCTGATGAATATTTATCGGAACGCGCGCGACGGCAATTTTGAGACGGTAGTCATCGATGCCGCGCCTACCGGCGAGACGATGCGGCTCTTGAGTATGCCGGAATCGTTCCTCTGGTATGTAGGGCGCGCGAGCGGCTTGCAAAAGACTGCGGTCAATCTGGCAAAGCCCCTCTTGAGAGCCTTCGTGCCCTCGACGGTGAACCTGGCGGAATCGATCCAGCGGCTCAATGAGCGGGTCAAGGTGCTGCGCGAGGTGCTGACCAATCCTGACCTGAGTTCCTACCGGCTGGTGGTCAACCCAGAGAAGATGGTGATTAAAGAGGCGCTGCGCGCAGAGACCTATCTGGCGCTGTATAACTATCCCATCGACGGCGTGGTCTGCAATCGTGTCCTGCCCAAAGCGGACTATCAGGACGTGTTTATGCAGCGCCTCCTTGCTGCTCAGGAACGCTACCGCCAGCAGATTTACGATACCTTCCGGCCCCTGCCGATCTGGGAGGCGCCCTATCTCTCGCAGGAGATTCTGGGCGTGGAGGCGCTGGGAAAGCTGGCGCATGTGATTTTTGGCGAGGCCGATCCCACGCAGATCTTTTATCGTGGCGCGGTGCAGGAACTGGTCAAGAACGACAGGGGCTACATCCTGCGGCTGCCGCTGCCCCATGTAGAACTGGATAAAGTCGTCCTGACCAAGAAGGGCGATGAGATGGTCGTCGAGGTGGGCAACTTTAAGCGCGACCTGACCCTTCCAGCAGTGCTGGTGCCGATGGATGCCAAAGTGGCGCGCTTTGTCGATAAGAATCTGGAAATTCACTTTGAACCGGCGGCAGCGACGGCGTAAGCCAATGGGCCCTTGCTGGCCGGTCTTCATTGCGCGGCATCACTGATGCTGCTAAACGTGTGCGAAAGGGGATGTGCGCGTGCTGCCACCTGTCATCGAGAAGGCTCGTAAGATTCTCCTCCATGAGCAGCGCCTGGGGCATACCGATCAGACGGTGCGCCCAGGGGGGTTAGAGGCGTTTGTTGCGCGCTGGGCGGAGGAAGTAGCCCATCTGCGCATGGCTGGGGGGCTTGCGGAAGCAGATGGCGCGCAGCCTGTGGAGCAGACGATTCAGCACTTATTGCGGGATTATCACGCGCTCGATCCCATGCAGAGGGCAGCGCGCCTCCGCGCCGCCCTCGCCCGGCTCAACGGGCAGGCAGCAGAATCTCTAGCTGAGAAGCTCACCAATGGACAGCCAGCGGCTTTTGGGGCAGCCCCTCCTGCTGCGCAGACTCGCCAGGCGACGGGGCGTCCTCTGGCTGATGCGCCGGGCGGGCGGGCAGCCGCATTCTCCGATGAGCCTCTACGCGCAGCGGCGCCTCTTTCTGCGCCTGCCAGGGACAAACTTGCCCGACCTCCTGAACTCTCCGCTCCTTCTGCCCAGGTGGCGCAAGAGGAAGCGCCCTGGGAATTGCTCACTCCCCCCGCGCCAGTCTCCTCGCCAGTGATTCGCGCCAGCCAGCTAGTGGCTTTATCCAACCAGCTTGATGAAGCCGCGCTGGCCCAGGCCGCGCTTGATGGCCGCGAATCAGCATCAGGCGACCTGGCCGACGACAACGGGCAGGCGGCTGTGGAGAGCAACTTTCTGCTCAAGGCGCAGGTCACGGCAGTTCCAGGCGTGGGGCCATCGCAGGCGGCGAAGTTGCAGCGCCTGGGCATCTATACCGTGCAGGATTTGCTCTTTTACTTTCCCCGCGAACACCACGATTACAGCAAGCTTGAAAAGATTGCGACCATCCCGCTGGAGCAGGTGGTGACAATTATGGGGATGATCTGGGAGGTGCAGAACCTGCGCGGCGCCAGCGGCAGGGTGCGGACCGTCGCCCGAATTTCGGATGAGACCGGGCAGATTCGCGTGACGTGGTTTAATCAGCCCTACCTGCTCAAGCAGTTGACGCGCGGCAGCTATATTGTGCTGACGGGCGTCAAGCAGCGTTTTGGCAACAAAGTCGAGTTCAATGTGCGCAGCCACGAACTGCCGGAGCAGGGCGATCTGGTCAATACCGGGCGGCTGGTGCCCATCTACACGCTGACTGAGGGCTTAAACCCCAAGGCGCTGCGGCGTTATACGAAATGGGCAGTGGACCGCTGCGCCGAACTGCTGCCAGAGTTTCTGCCCGCGACGATTCGCTCGCGGGTGAGCCTGCTCTCTTTGCCGCAGGCGGTCAGCCAATATCATTATCCAGAGAATGAATCCCGGCTCGTCCTGGCGCGGCGGCGTCTGGCGTTTGACGAGTTGTTTTTGATTCAGCTAGGGATGCTGGCCCGACGGGCCGAATGGCGCGGCGGCGTCGAGGGGCTGGCGCTGCGGGTCGATCTGGAGCAGATTTTTGCCACCGTCACCGAGCGCGAAACCACTCTCCTTGCCTCCAAACCTGCTGATGTGGCCTCCGAGAGCCTACCTCTGGCGCGAGACGGTGCGGCCCAGGATGGCGCGCAGGCCGCGCAGATTGCTCCGACGCAGCCGCAGCCTTCCGCCCTGGCGTCTCTCAGGGAAGCGGCTCCCGCGCCGGGATTGTGGCCGGTTGCGATTGATCAACCGTTTGAAGCATCGCTTCCCTTTCGCTTTACGCAGGCGCAGCGCCGGGTGATTACGGAGATTCTGGCTGATCTGGGGCGCGCGCAGCCGATGTGTCGGCTGTTGCAGGGCGATGTCGGGTCGGGCAAAACGGTGGTGGCAGCGGCGGCCCTCTTGGCGGCAGCGGCAAATGGGGTTCAGGGGGTGCTGATGGCGCCAACGGAGATTCTGGCCGAGCAGCACTATCGCACCGTCTCGCGCTTGCTGGAGCCGTTTGGCATCCGGGTAGCCCTGCTGATTGGCAGTCAGCGCCAGCGCGAGCGCGCCAGCATGCTGGCTGCCGTTGAATCGGGCGAGGCGATGGTGGTCGTGGGGACGCACGCGCTGATTCAAGAAGGCGTCACCTTTGCGCGGCTCGGCTTTGCCGTCGTCGATGAGCAGCATCGCTTTGGCGTCGAGCAGCGCGATGCCTTGCGCCAGAAGGGCTATAACCCGCACATGCTGGTGATGACGGCGACGCCCATTCCGCGCACGCTGGCCCTGACGCGCTATGGTGATCTGGATATTTCGACGCTGGACGAGATGCCCGCCGGGCGCCAGCAAATCATCACGCGCTGGCGTTCCGGCACGCGGCGTGCGGAAGCCTACCATGTCATTGCCGAGCAGGTGGCGCAAGGACGCCAGGCGTATGTGATCTGCCCGCTAATTGAGGAATCGGAAACGCTGGAGGTGAAAGCCGCCGTCGTGGAATATGAGCGGCTGCGCGCGCAGGTCTTCCCGACGCTGCGGCTGGGACTGGTGCATGGTGGGCTGAAGGGCAGCGAAAAAGAGCAGGTGATGCGCCGCTTCCGGGATGGTGAATTGGACGTGCTGGTCGCTACAGCGGTGGTTGAGGTGGGCGTCGATGTGCCCAATGCGACGGTGATGGCGATTGAAGATGCCGACCGCTTTGGCCTCTCGCAACTGCATCAGTTTCGCGGGCGTGTGGGGCGCGGCGAGCATCAATCGTATTGCTATGTGCTGAGCGAGGGGGCTGGTCCACAGGCGCAAGAGCGCCTCAGCGTGATTGAGCGCACCAGTAATGGCTTTCAGCTTGCAGAGGAAGACTTGAAGCTGCGCGGCCCCGGCGATTTTTTTGGCACCCGCCAGAGCGGCCTGCCAGAACTGCGGGTTGCCAATCTGGCAGATACGCGCTTGCTGGAAGTGGCGCGCGCGCAGGCGGAATGGCTCTGGTCAGTTGATCCGTACCTGCAAAAAAACGAGCATCGGCTGCTGCGTGAGCGGGTCGCCACCTTCTGGAATCGTTTTGTCGGCCACTGAGCGCGCGCCAGAGGACCTGTTTGCCCCCATGCTGGCAGGCTCCCTCCAGGGTGTCTGTTGTGGGCTGGTGAGAAACGCGCTCTTGCTCGTAACTTCCGCAGAGAGCGGCATAGACAGGCACTAGCCGATATGGTTTAATACCAGCGCGAGGCTCTGGATGAACTCTGCGCGTGCTGCTTGCCGCAAGCCATCCTGGGCCGCCTGAATACGTTGAGAAAGCGAGAACGGGGCGTGAACGCAGGCAGTTCCAGGCGGCCATTGATTGCCGTCTATCCGGGGACGTTTGATCCTGTGACGAATGGGCATCTGGACATCGCTACCCGCGCGGCTCGCGTGGTAGATCAGTTAATCGTTGGCGTCCCAGCCAGTTCATCAAAAAACCTCCTCTTTACTACTGCGGAGCGGGTCCAACTCTGGCAGGCCACGATTGAGGAGCAAAAGCTGACCAATGTGCGCGTGGAAGCTTTTGAGGTGCTGACGGTGGAGTTTGTGCGCCAGGTGGGCGCGCAAATCATCGTCAAGGGCTTGCGCGGTGGCCTGGATTTTGAGGCGGAGTTTCAGCAGGCGCTGATGAATCGCAATCTGGCTCCGGAGATTGAAGTGATGCTGATGGTCACAGAGCCACGCTATCTCTTCCTGAGTTCCAGCTTGCTGAAAGAGGTAGCAAAATTAGGAGGCGATCCTAATGGTCTGGTGCCTGCGAGTGTGGCACAGGCATTGCAACGAAAGTTTGCCCGGTGAGCAGACTTCTCATCGACAGCGTCTAGTAGGCAACCAGCAGATGTACTCATTACTCCTCGGCTGGTGATAAGGAGGACCCATGATGGATATTCTCTCTCTGGTGGATCGCCTTGAAAACCTGATCACCAGCAGCCAGCGAATGCCAATGACCAATCGGGTGCTGGTGCGCGAACAGGATGTCCTCCAGCTTATTGACCAGATGCGCACGGCAGTGCCCGAGGAAATCAAGCAGGCACGGCGGCTGAATCAAGAGCGCGAGCGTGTGCTGGCGCAGGCGCAGGCGGAAGCCAGCCGCATCATTGCGTCGGCCCGCGAAGAAGCCGAGCGTCTGATTAACGATGAGGAGATGGTCCAACTGGCAACCGAACGCGCGGTTGAGATTGAACGCGAGGCGGAAGAACGCTCGCGCCAGCTTCGTGACGGCGCGGACTCGTATGCTGCCGAGACCTTGCGCGGGCTGGAAGAACAACTTGGCTCTTTGCAGACGCAGCTTGACCAGACGGTGTTGAGCATCCACAAGGGGCTGGAAACCCTCGCGGAGCGCGCTGAGGCAGGCGAAGAGGAGGAAACCGAGGAAACGTTGATGCAGCGCGAAGAAGAAGAGGCCAGAGCGGAAGCCGGGCGCCAGGAAGAAGGTGTGGCTCGCCTGGCTCCCAGGCGTGGCCTGCGCGATACCTTCCCCCCAACGTCGGCTGCTCTGCCCGGTCGCCTTCCCGTATCGCCTGAGCAGATGCTGCCTGATGAATCGGCGCGTGTGAGCGGGTCGGGAACCTTCCCGCAGCGCAAGCGGTGAAGAAATCAATCGCCTTTTCACACGCCTGTATGCCCGGTGAGAGAGGCGCCAGCCCTTTTCTGGAGCGCGCTCTTAACGCTCCAACGCTTGACAGTGCCCATCGGGGTCGCATATAATGAGCAGGTATTTGCTTGCTCTGGTCTGTACTCTCCTATGCAGCCAGATCGCCCAAAGGCAGGCAGAAGCCCTGGTGCGCGCCTGAGGGACGCCTCATGTTGTTGCTCTGTAAGGATGTCTCTCCCGATGGATGAGAGGCGAGGAATGATTTATAACGTTGCCCAACTGTTAAAAGCGCCGGTAGGAACCACCCAGGTGGTTGACCTTGATGAGACCGATGCGCTGGACCTGGAAGATGAGGCGGTGAAGCTGGCAGGACCGATCAGGGGCCGTTTGCGCCTGCGCCGCACTAATCAGGGCATTCTGGTGGATGGCCCGATTGAGGTGCTGGTTGAGTTGGATTGTGTGCGCTGCCTGGAGACTTTTACGCTGCCCATTTCCTTCCGGCTGGAAGAGCAGTTTTATCCCACGATTGATGTGATCACTGGCCTGTCGCTGCCCGAAAGCGAGAACGAGCTGATCTTTCCCATTGATCCGAACCACCAGCTTGATCTGCGCGAGGCCATCCGGCAAAATCTCTTGCTGGCGCTGCCGATGCAGCCTCTCTGCAAAGAGGACTGCGCCGGATTGTGCCCGCAATGTGGCAAGAAGCTGAATGAGGGGCCGTGTGATTGTCCGCCGCCCAGTGATGAACGGATGAGCGTGCTGGGCGATCTGCTCAAGGAATCCTGGCAGACCGAACAGCCACACTAGCCTCTGGCTTTTGGCGAGATGGAATGCTGGTGTGATACAATGGGCGGGCACTACTACCTGAGAGACTGCGCAGGGGTTGATTTGCTTGATTCAGATGGGCAAATGCCCCTGCTTCTACTGTAGCACTGTGAAGAGAGGAGAAGCGTTGTGGGCGCTCTACCAAAACGAAAAATAACCAAAGCGGCGAAAGGGAAACGCCGCAGTCACCATCATCTCACACTTCCCCAACTGATTAGTTGTCCGCAGTGTCACCAGCCACGCCTTTCGCATCATGTCTGCCCTAATTGTGGCACCTATCGTGGGCGTCAGGTGCTTGAGATGAAAGAGAAACGCACCGGCCAGTAAATGGGAGAGCATGGTGTGAGCGAGCAGATCGCTTTTATCTTTCCGGGCCAGGGAAGTCAGGCCGTTGGGATGGGCGCGGATAGTGCCGCTGCCTCTCCGGCGGCCCGCGCCGTGTTTGAGCGCGCTGATCGGACTCTGGGGATGGCGCTCTCGACGCTCTGCTTCCAGGGGCCAGAAGAGACGCTCAAAGAGACCATCAATGCGCAGCCTGCCATAGTTGCGGTCAGCCTGGCGCTGCTGGCGGAGCTTGAGGAGTATCTGGACGCTCAGGGCGCCCGCGACAAGGGCACGCCCGCGTATGTCGCCGGGCACAGCGTCGGCGAGTACACGGCGCTGGTTGCCAGCGGCGCGCTGGGTCTGGAAGCGGCGCTGACGCTGGTGCGCGAGCGCGGGCGCCTGATGAACGTCGAGGGGACCGTCTGCCCTGGTGGCATGGCGGCAGTGCTTGGCCTCGATGAAGCCGTTTTGCAAGAGGTCTGCGCTCAGGCAACGGAGGAGACGCTGGCTGCCCTTGGAGAGCAAGCCAGGAAACATCCTGGCCTGGGTCGGGTCGTCGTGGCGAATGACAATTCCCCTGGTCAGATCGTCATTTCCGGCGAGAGGCAGGCGCTGGCGCGCGCGATGGAACTGGCGTCGGCACGGGGCGCAAAGCGAGTGATTCCGCTGGCGGTGAGCGGCGCCTTCCATTCTCCAGTGATGGAGCTTGCCTCGGTGGGGCTGGCCCGCGCAGTGGCGGAAGCGCCCTTGCAGGATGCGGCGATTCCCTTGATCTCGAATATCAGTGCCCTGCCAATAACAGAGGCCGCCGGGTTCCAGACGGAACTTGCCCGCCAGATTGTGTCGCCGGTCCTGTGGACGAAGACAGTCGAGTTTTTGTCTGCCCAGGGCGTTTCCACGTTCGTGGAGATTGGGCCAGGGCAGGTGCTGGCCGGGCTGGTGAAGCGGATTGTCAAAGGTGCCACCACGCTCAATATCAGTACGGCAGCCGATATTGAGCGCGCGGGCAGCGAGTTGCTGGCCCGCTGAATGGATGCGATTGGGAACAGCGAGATGCTTTATCGGGAGGCCACGAGGTGATGGATCAGGGTGAACGAGGCCAGATAGGCCAGACACTACCAATGACGCTTGCCGGGAAAACGGCTCTGGTAACAGGGGGGTCGCGTGGCATTGGCCGGGCGACTGCGCTGGAGCTTGCCCGTTTGGGAGCGGGGGTGGTCATCAATTATCGTGGAAGCGAGGGTGCCGCCCGCGAGGCGCAGGCGCTCATTGAGGGGCAGCATGGCAAGGCAATTGCTATAGCTGCTGATGTGAGCCAGAGCGCAGAGATTGACCGGCTTTTTGCGCGGATTGCCGAGGCATTCGGCGCGGTGGATATTCTCGTCAATAATGCCGGTTTGACGCGCGATACGCTGCTGATGCGTATGAGCGAGGCAGATTGGGATGCCGTGCTGACAACGAACTTGAAATCAACCTATCTCTGCTCAAAGGCGGCGCTGCGTGGAATGCTCAAGGCGCGCTGGGGGCGCATTGTCAATGTGTCTTCGTTGGCGGGCCTTGTCGGGAACGCTGGGCAGACGAATTATGCAGCGGCCAAGGCGGGCGTGATCGCGTTGAGCAAGAGCCTGGCGCAGGAGGTCGGCTCGCGCGGGATTACAGTCAATGCTGTAGCGCCAGGTTTGATTGAGACAGAGATGGTAGCACATTTGTCTGAGGAACTGCGCCAGCAGATTCTGAGTCACGTCGCTTTGGGTCGGATCGGAACGCCAGAGGATGTGGCAGCAGTGATCGGCTTTCTCTGTACCCCGGCGGCAGGCTATGTCACCGGGCAGGTGCTGGTGGTTGATGGGGGCATGGGTGGCCTGTAAAGGAGCGCCGCGCAATGGAAACCGAACAACTGGGGGCGGTACGTATTGCCAAACAGGTGCTGGCGACCATTATCGAGATGACGGCGCTCAAGACGCCAGGCGTGGTGGCGCTGGCCCCGATTGGTGGCTATTTCTCGCGCTTATTCGACCGGGAGGCGCCTTATCGGGGCATTGCCTTGACAATGACCGATCATGTGGTGAGCGCAGACTTGTATGTGGTGGTGGAGGCCGGAAGGAATATGGTCCAGGTCGCTACCGACGTGCAAGACGCAGTTGGGGCTGCCATCGAACATATGATTGGCTTGACGGCGCAAGAAATTAACGTTTATATTCAAGATGTGGCCTGACCCAGCTTGGGGACGAGGATGAGATGCCAATTGGCGTGCGCAGGCAAGGACGGATCATTGCCCTCCAGACACTCTATGAGTACGATTCAACGCATCATTTGACTGATGATGTTTTGAACCGGCACGCTGCGCAGCGCCATCTGCCATCGCGTGTGGTAGACTTTGCTCAAGAACTCTTAGAGGGGGTGCTGACACATCTGCCCGCGATTGACGCTGAGATTCAGAAAGCGGCGCAGGAATGGCCGTTGCAGCAGATGGCAAAGATCGATAAAAATATCTTGCGGCTTGCAATCTACGAGATTCTGTTCAATAATACTGTACCAGCAAAGGCCGCCATCAACGAGGCGGTAGAGCTTGCCAAAATGTTTGGGAGCGATACTTCCAGCCGGTTCGTCAATGGGGTTCTGGGTACAATCTTCAGCCGGGCTCAAGGCTCGCCCACGTCCGGTGCGGAAAGCGAGGTGAGATGATGTCATCCAACACCATGTTTGACCGACTGAAAAAGATCATTGTCGATCAGTTGGGCGTGGACGAATCTGAGGTAGTTCCTACCGCATCGTTCGTCGATGACCTGAATGCTGATTCGCTCGATCTGGTCGAGTTGATCATGTCCCTGGAAGAGGAGTTTAAGCTCCAAATCTCGGACGCCGATGCCGAAAAGATCACGACTGTCGGCGAAGCTCAGGACTACATCGAGGAACACCTCCACTAAGGAAGTGCCACCGCTGGGAAGCCAGCGTACAGCAAAGCAGAATCCCGACGTTGGGATTCTGCTTTGCTGCGAGGGATAAATGGCCCTTTCTGTGTACCTGCTCGCCTGGGGCACCGGCACAAGGCGCTGATAGTTTTCTTATCTCCTTCTCATGCGCTTCTCATCATCCAATGCTATGCTCTGCGTGTAGAAGAAGATGCGCCATGATCTCCATCCAGCGCGGGCCGAGGCTGAGTAACTGGCCTGTTGGAATAGGCTTTGCAGAATGAGGCTAGCCCTATGGGCTGTGTCATGGTATAATCTCTATCAAAGAGGTTCTTCGCCAGCGACGTTGAAACGCCACTGGCCTCCTGAAAGCGAGGCATGCAATGTTTGGATTCCATGCGTGGGATTTGCTGGTTGTGCTGCTGATTGCGCTGATTATCTTTGGCCCGCGCAAATTGCCTGAAATTGGTGGCGCAGTGGGCAAGAGCATCCGCGAGTTTAAGAAGGCGACGAATGAGATCACCGATCAGGTGCGGGCGCCGGAGCCAAAGCAGATTCCTACCCCCTCTCAGGCGAACGTTGTCACCCCGGAGTTGAAACAAACCGTTTCTACGCCTGCGGCCAGCGTTGCCAGCTCTGAAACGGAGATCCGCGAGGGCGAATAGCTGAAGGCGCAGCGAGGCTGACATCTCTGGGCAGAGCGGAGAAAGGTACGTATGGCTACCAGCGAACTGGATCGGGATCAGGCGATTGGCCTCGATGAGCCGGAGACACCGGAAGAACAAGGCGAAGAAGCTGGCGCCACGATGACTCTGGTGGAACACCTGGAAGAACTACGACGGCGTATCTTTGTGGTCGCTATCACGGTTGTTCTGGGCAGCATCGTTGGCTTTATCTTCTGGCAGCCTCTCCTGCGCGTTTTGCTGCTCCCTCTGCCGGTGGCGGCGGATGCCATCGCCAAGGCGCCGAATGGAGACCCAAAGCTGGTCGTGACTGGCATTGGGGAGGGCTTTTCGGTTGCCCTCAAGCTCTCTGTCGCGGTGGGTATTGGCCTGGGGTCGCCCATGATTCTCTATCAGGTCTGGGCCTTTGTGGCGCCCGGTCTGACACGGCGCGAGCGTCGCTGGGCTGGCCCCTTTGTGCTGGTCGGGCTGGGTCTCTTCTTTGCCGGGCTGGCGGTTGGTTTCCTGACGCTGCGCTTCCCGGTGAACTGGCTGATTAACTTTGGCAAAGATAATTTCCTTGAACTGATCACGGCGGATAACTACTTTACCTTCGTCGCCTTCTTCATGCTGGCGTTTGGGATTGTCTTTGAGTTGCCGCTGCTGCTGACGTTTCTAGCACAGATTGGCGTCGTCTCTTCACGACTCTTGCGACGCAAACGCGCGGTGGCGCTGGTCATTCTCTGGATTCTCTCGACGGTCCTGACGCCTGGCACCGACCCTTATAGCCCGGTGGTGCTGGGGACAGCGATGACCATTCTGTATGAACTGAGTATTATCCTGATACGGATAACCAGAAAGTGACCGTTGCAAGGCTGAACAGGCCAGCCGCCGGAGTGAGTGTGCGCTCCGGCGGCTGGCCTTTGTGTATGCGTGACGTGTTGTATGTCCGCTGGCTGGCCTGGTTCCAGGCGTCCTATTAGCGCCGGGCCGCTTTGGCCTTGGGCTTAGTCTCGCGGGGCTTGGGGAAATACTCCAGCAGGCGCGCGTTGCGCAGGTAGTTCTGACGCTCTTCGGGATAGCGGGCGACCAGATAGAAGGTCAGGCGGATGGCGACGACAGCGACCCAGAGGAGCCAGGCATAGCGCCAGACGCGCCAGGCAAGCGGGGTACTATCCAGAAGATAGCGACAGGCGATCAACGGCCAGCCAACCAGGGCGATGTATAAGAACTTGTTCATGTACTTATCCATCAGCCGTTTGTTGAGGACATTCTTTTTGAAGAAGCGCCTGCGGCCTTCGACCCAGTAATAAAATGGCGCTAATAAGCCTAGCGCACAGAAGATGATCCACGGGAGATAGAAGTGGAATACTTCCGATCCGTTGGAACCCCCAGCCGTAGCTGGATCAGTGAAGAGCCAGGAAATGATTGCTCCCATGAGTGTGTGATGCTCCTCCCAGCGCCCGCGCGCGCGGGCGAAGTACGAAAATGGATGGCGCCAGCCAGTCGAGCGTTGGCGCGGGCTGGTTTCATCATATCAGAAGGGAGCGCGTTGGTCAAATCTCCAGAGCTTGTTGCAGGTCGGCGATGAGATCCTGCGCGTCCTCGATGCCCACCGAGAGGCGCAGCAGCGTTTCGGTGATGCCACGCCTCTCGCGCTCGGCCACCGGGATGCTGCCGTGCGTCATGGTGACGGGATGGCAGGCCAGCGATTCGACGCCGCCCAGACTTTCGGCCAGGG
>JBJKSJ010000281.1:0-17138 GCA_046704085.1 Ktedonobacterales bacterium
CGGTGCGGGCCCCCTCTGCTGTGTATTTGGTATTTCCCTTTTGCTCTGGAAAGAAAAGAAGGATAGAAAAGTTGTTCGTTACCCTTGACTTCGTTTATATCGGTTCGTTATAATCATATCGAACCGATATAGTGGAGGCATACGCTATGGCAGCACGCGGAAGATACCGCCGGTCCTCATCTGACCTGGAGCAGATGCCAGCAGAGGACTGCCGGACACCTCGAAGCCGGGGGTCGAACCCGATCTACGAATTATTTGTCCTGAGCGAATTGATGGTTCAACCTATGTACGGATACAACCTGCACGAAGTTGTCAACAAGACGCTGGGGCCATTTCACCAACTCAGTTGGGGTACGCTCTATCCGCTCATCCGGCGGCTGGAGCAGGAGGGGCTGGCGACCTCTGAAACTGAGCAGAAGCGTGGGCCTTTCTGTCATGTCTCGCGCAGCCAGGCCCAGGCGCGCCGGGTCTATCATATCACCGAGGCTGGCCGTCAACGTTTCCTGGCCTTGATGCTTGAGCCTGGCGAATATTCCCGCGCCTATCCCGATCTCTTTGCTATCAAGCTCGCAAAGTTTGCGTTCCTGACCCCGACGCAGCAGTTGCTGGTCCTACAACACAATCGCGGCTACGTGAGCTATCTGCGGGACTACTGGCAGGGCGGCGCTGGCGCGGTTGCAGACATCCCAGAGATCACTGAGAGCGAGCGGCCTCACATCTTGCAGTTATTCGACTATCACCTGCATACACTGGACGCCGAGATCTCCTGGCTCGACGGCCAGATCGCCCGCCTGACTGAAGCAGCCGGGCTAGAAACAATGGACAACGCTCGAACAGCACAGAAGGATGCAGCGAACACGTTAAGGAGTTAGCATGGCACTCAACAGACCCGCCATCCTGGCCGAAGGGCTGGAGAAGCGGTATGGCAAAACGCAGGCATTACGTGGCCTTGATCTGCTCGTCGAGGAAGGGACCGTTCTCGGTCTCCTGGGTCCAAACGGCGCGGGCAAGACGACGGCGGTCCGTATCTTCACGACCCTCTTGCAGCCGGATGCCGGGCATGCAGAGGTGGCTGGCTTCGATGTCGTCCGACACGCCGATCTGCTGCGCGCAAAGATTGGCCTGGCCGGGCAATACGCCGCCGTCGATGAATACCTGACGGGGCGCGAAAATCTGGAGATGGTGGGCCGACTCTACCATCTGCCCAGGTCCCAGACGCGGCGGCGGGCCAGCGAACTGCTGGATCGCTTTGATCTGGTGGATGCCGCCAACCGCACCGTCAAGACCTATTCCGGCGGCATGCGCCGTCGCCTGGACCTGGCGGCCAGCCTGATCGTCTCGCCGCCGATCCTCTTACTCGACGAACCAACCACCGGCCTGGACCCGCGAGGCCGCCTGGGGATGTGGGAGTTGATCAGCGAACTGGTGAAAGATGGGACGACGGTCCTGCTCACGACCCAATATCTGGAGGAAGCCGATCAGCTTGCCGACCAGATCGCTGTCATCGATCACGGGCTGGTGATCGCCACCGGCACGGCGGATGAACTCAAGACGCAGGTCGGCGGTGAGCGGCTGGAGGTGAGTGTCGAGCGAGGCGGCGATCTTTCCGCTGCCGTCCGCGCGCTTACACCCTACAGTCAGGGTGAGGCCCAGATAGACACCGAACGCCGCTGCATTGTTATCCCCGTTGCCAACGGCGCAAAGCTGCTGGCGAATATCGTTCGTGACCTGGATGCTGCCAGCATTCAACTCGAAGATTTAGCCCTGCGCCGACCAACACTGGATGATGTCTTCCTCGCCCTGACCGGGCACGAGGCCGAAGTCGCCACGAGCGATGAGCAGAGCGATGCAGGCCGGACAGACCGCGCGCCTGAAAGGATCACCGTATGAGCAGCATCGATCTGCACGCCAGCGCCGTGCAACCTTTGCGTCGGAATCGTGTTTATTGGGCCATCGCCGATGCCCTGGTTCTGGCAAAGCGTCATCTCGTTCGGATTCCACGTATCCCAGAAGAGTTGGTCTTTGCCACCATCCAGCCGGTCATGTTCGTGCTGCTCTTCCGCTATGTTTTTGGCGGCGCCATCCAGGTGACCGGCACGACCTACGTCAACTTTCTGATGGCCGGCATCTTTGTGCAGACCATCGCCTTCGGATCGACCTCGACTGGCATTGGCCTGGCCGAAGATTTGCAGCGTGGGCTGATTGACCGCTTTCGCTCGCTGCCGATGTCCCGCTCGGCGGTTCTCACTGGCCGGACCATCGCCGATCTGGTGCGGAATACGTTCGTCGTCCTGATCATGCTGATCGTTGGTTTGCTGGTCGGCTTCAGACCAGAAGGCAGCGTGTTGGGCTGGGTCGCTGGGGCCGGACTGCTGCTGCTCTTCGGCTTCTCGCTCTCCTGGCTCGGCGCGCTGATTGGCCTCTCTGTGCGCAGCGTGGAGGCTGCGCAATCGGCTGGCTTCATCTGGCTGTTTCCGCTGACCTTTGCCAGCAGTGCCTTCGTGCCAACGAGCAGCATGCCTGGCTGGTTGCAGACCTTTGCCGAACATCAGCCAGTGACGTTGGTTGTCAACACCGTGCGTGGCTTCATCCTGGGCCAGCCGGTGGGTTCGGATGGCTGGCAGGCGCTCGCGTGGTGTGTGGGCATCCTCGTCGCCTTTGTGCCCCTGGCCGTCTGGGCCTATAGCCGCAGGACAGCGAGATAATCGAGCCGTGCCACTCCCCTGTAGCGCCGGCCTCCGTGTCGGCAGGGGCAGTGTTGGGAGGCACCTTGTAGCGCCGCCTTCCAGGCGGCGAACTGTTGGGCTGCCGCAACGTGAGGGTTCAGGGGGCCGCGCTCGCTCACGCGCCACACGCCCCGCCCCTGTCGGCAAGGATGCCGACGCTACAAGTGCCCAGCCCACCCTTGCCGCCTGGAAGGGGGGCGCTGCAACGATCATTTGCCTGCGGCTTCAGCGACATCGGCGCTCTCGGCCAGCAGCGGCAAGCGGATGGTGAAGGTTGTGCCCTGGCCCTCAGTAGACTCGACCGTAATCTGGCCGCCATGCGCCGTCACCAGTTCATGGGCAATATAGAGTCCCAGCCCCAGGCCGCTTTTTGCCTGCTGGTCGTTGCGGGCGACCTGATAATAGCGCGAGAAGAGATGGGGAAGATCGGCCTCCGGGATGCCCTTGCCATAATCCTGCACCTGGAGTTCGGCCTTGTTGTCCACGCGCCGCAGACGCACATCGATACGATCCGATTGGCGCGCGTAGGTGACGGCGTTGTTCAGCAGATTCAGCAGCACCTGCTCCAGCCGCATGGTGTCACCAGACACATACAGGGGCGCGTCCGCAGTGTCGAGGTCGATTCTCTGGCAGGTTGCCTGCTCCTTCGCAATCTCAATGGTCTGTGCCACCAGTTCATCAAAGCGTATCCGCTCCAGGTTGAGGCTAAACCTGCCGTTTTGCAGGCGTGTCACATCAAGCAGGTCACTCACCAGCCGCTCCATGCGTTTGACCTGGCCCAGCGCGCGCTGCGCGTAGCGGCGCTGCGGGGCATCGTCGGGCAATTCTTTGAATTGCCTGATCAGGAGCTGCAAAGTTCCCTGAAGCGGCGTCAGGGGCGTGCGCAATTCGTGGCTCGCCAGCGCCATGAAATCATCCTGAAGGTGGTGCAGGCTGCGCTCGGTGGTGTCGCGGATGACGATCACTCCCCCCTGTTGCACCCCGTCACTATTGCGGATGGGTCTTCCATTCGCCTCAAACCAGCGCGGCCCCCTCCCAGGCGGCGTCAGCATGAACTCCATACTAAATGATTCGCCGCGCGCCACGCGCTGCTGGGGCATTTGCTCTGGCGGCAGAGTCCGCCCATCTTCATCCTGGGGCGCGAAGTCGAGGCCACCCAGGCTGTCAAACATCTGCTCATAGGCGGCATTTCTTTCAATCGGCACGCCCTTAATGTTGACAACCAGCACAGCGTCGCTCATGCTCACCAGAATGGCCTCCAGGCGCGCCCGCTCTTCTTCGCTGACGTGCGCCAGCTCTTGCAGTTCCAGTCCGCGGGCGTTCAGGTCATCGTTGGTGGTGTTGAGTTCCTCAATCGTGGACTGCAATTCCTCGTTGAGCGTTTCTAACTCTTCATTGGTCGCCTGCATCTCTTCGTTGAGTGTCTCGACCTCTTCGGTGGCCGCCTGGGCCTCCCCGGTACTCAGCAGGAACTCCTCATTGCTCGTGCGCAGTTCCTCATTCGTGGTAGTTAGTTCCCGATTGGCTTCCTCCAGTTGGCGGTTTGCTTCCACCAGCCGCTGAGTCATATGCTTCTGGCGCGCCGCTTCCTCTGCGCGTTCACGCTGAAACCGCTCCAGTTCCGTGTTGATCGCCTGGAGCCGCTGCTCCAACAGCAGACGGCGCTGAACCAGCGTGGTGACATCGTAGAGCGACAGCATTACTGCATCAACCGGGCCATGTTCCCCCTCGCTCCGCTGGGGGTGGCAGATGATCTGAAGATAGCGCGGCTCGCCAGTGGTGACTTCTTCAATGGGAAACTCTTCAATGCTGCCCTGCGCCCCGGTACGGAAGGCCAGGTCAATGGCGGCGCGCAGGCGCTGTGAGGGCGCATTCTGGATCAGATGGATCAAATCCTCGCCCACCGCCGTGCCGTGAATGGTTAGATGCCCACGCGCGGCGCTGTTGATCCCCTGGATGTCGTAGTGGCGGTCCACCAATACCAGGCCGACAGGCAAGTGGAGCAAGACGCTCTCGTTGATGTTGCGAACGCGCTGCATCACCTCTTTCTGGCGTTGGCCTGATTCTATGCCGTTGGTGGTACGCCTGATCTTGACCAGGTGCTGAGGCGGCGGCGTCTTCGGCGTGGGGAAGCGCGCCAGGGGCATCAGGATACGGTCGCCCTGGCGACGATAGACCCTGTGCTGTTTGTGCTGGAGAACGAAGAAGTCCGAGAGGGGGGTGGTTGATTCAGCCTTGCCCAGCGCCAGATAGCCCCCATCGCGCAGCGAGTAGGCGAAGAGTTGCAAGGTGTGCTGTTGAAGCTCAGTGGTAAAGTAGATCAGGACGTTGCGGCAAATGACCAGATCAATACTGGGAAAAGGCGCGCGCTGGGCCAGGTCGTGCTGGCCGAAAACGGTCAGGCTGCGCACGCGCTTCTTGATCTCGTAGTGCTGCTCCTCTTTGCTAAAATAGCGGCTCACCAGTTCTTCAGGGACGCCAGAGAGCGCCGAGGCTGGATAGATGCCGCGCCGGGCGAAAGCCACCGCCCCGGCGTCCACGTCGGTGGCGAAGATGTGCACGTTGAACTGCTCCAGTTCATTGCCCAGCGTCTCCGCCAGCATGATCGCCAGCGAGTAGGGTTCTTCGCCAGTGGCGCAGCCCGCCGACCAGATGCGAATCTCATTCCCTCGGCTGCGGGCAGTATTGATAATATCCGGCAATACCTCATCGCGCAGATAGGTAAAGAAGTCCGGGTCGCGGAAGAACTCAGTCACTTTGATCAAAAAGGCACTGATGAGCTGTGAGTACTCTTCTGGATGGGTATCTAGATACTGGATATAGCCGTTAAGATTGACAGTATCGGTGGCGATGATGCGGCGTTGCAGGCGGCGCAGAATGGTTGGCGTCTTGTAACTGTTGAAGTCCAGCCCATAGCGTTCGCGCACCTCCTCCAGAAATACCTCTAGCTCCTTCCTTTCATCTGGGCGGATGGGCACAGGAACACCGGCAATGAGGTTGCTCAGAATGGACCCCATGCGCTCCAGGTTCGCTATGATGTCCACCGTATTGGGGGCCAGCGAGAGCGGCATACCGGGATAGCTGGCCGTATCGGGATTCTGAATGATGACCGTGCCCCCGGCTTTCTTGACCACCCGCGCCCCCGCGGCGCCATCGGAGCCAGTGCCACTCAAGATAATGGCGATCAGGCGTTCTCCATAGACCTCCGCCGCGCTGCTGAGCAGCAGATCAATAGAGGGTTTGGGGCGCGCGTCGCTCTCCTCTTGCAGGTCGATCTCCGTGTCGCTAATATGCACATGGCGATTGGCAGGCACAACATAGATGATGCCTGGCTCCAATGGTCCGCGTTCGAGCGCCGTGCGCACAGGCAATGTACTGCGCCGTCCCAATATATCTGCCAGATGGCTGGGGCGATTGGGGTCAAGGTGCTGGGCAATCACAATGGGGGCTGGAAAATCGGCTGGTAGCGTGGCAACCAGCGTTGAGAGCGCATCGATGCCCCCAGCCGAGGAGCCGACCACGACCAGATGGGTAATCGGTCTGACTTTTGACACCATGCGATCACCTCCGCCTGCTGTGTACGCCTCCTGTCGTATGATCTTTCATGGTTATAAACGGTCACGCGCCCCGAAGCGGGCATTCACAAGCAAACGGACGTTTCCTGCGCTTCACATGAAATATCTTCAGGCAGGGACTGAAACCACCTTCGTTGCTACACTATACCACACTATCACCCCTTTCTGGGCGCTCCTCAAAAGAGTGGCACGTAATATGCGCGCTAACTTGCTCAAAGGGATCGACAGGTCCGATGGCGCCAGCAGCGTTTTTCTGCGTTCCATGTAAGGGAGAAGCGGAGCATTACCGTTCTTCTGGCCGGGAGGAAGTGTGCCTGGGCATGACATTATCGTCATAGGAGCCTCGACTGGCGGCGTGGAAGCCTTACGGCAGCTTGTCCGTGATTTGCCGCCCAACCTTCCAGCGGCGCTGCTGGTGGTGCTGCATATCCCCCCGCAAGGATCGAGCCGACTTCCACACATTCTGAGCCGGGCCGGAGTCCTTCCGGCAGAGCATCCCTTTGATGGCGAATCCATCAAGCCAGGACGCATCTACGTCGCGCCCCCTGATTGGCACATGATGGTCGAACCTGGACGTATCCATCTCTCACATGGACCCCGCGAAAACCGCACGCGTCCAGCCGTCGATCCACTGTTTCGCAGCGCCGCTCGCGCCTATGGGCCGCGCGTGGTGGGGGTCGTTCTCACCGGGGGGCTGGATGACGGCGCCGCCGGGCTACAGGCGATCAAGCAGCGCGGAGGCATCGCCATTGTGCAAGACCCATGGGAGGCGCTGATCGCTTCCATGCCCGCCAGCGCCCTCGAATACGTCAAGGTTGATTATTGTGTTCCACTCGCTGAGATGCCCGCGCTGCTTGCGCGCCTGGCAAGCGACCCAGCCGAACGGGAAGAGGCAGACCGGGTGCCCAGGGATATGGACATAGAATCTAGATTGACCGCTTCCGACAAAGCCCTATTGGAAAGCACGGAGCGCCCTGGAACGCTTTCCCCCTTCACCTGCCCGGAGTGCAAAGGCCCCCTCCGGGAACTGCGGGATGGCGAACTCGTTCGCTACCGCTGTCGGCAGGGTCACGCTTTCAGTATTGAAAGCATGGTCGCTGAGCAATCCCTGGCGGTGGAAGACGCGCTCTGGACGGCGCTCAATATTCTGGAAGAGAACACCCAGATGCTCCAGAAGCTCATTCACGATGCGCGCAGCCGCCGGCTTGAGCACCTGGCAAACCGCTTTCAGAAGCGTGTTGGCGAGCGGTTAGAGCAGGCCAGATTGCTCCGGCAAGTCCTTCTGAACGGCAGGGCTGAAGCGCCAGTCGAGAGCATCACCACCGAGGAGTTGAAGCAGCAAGAGTGACCACCACAGGCCGTCGGCGAATGAGGAAGGCTGGCGGCTGAAGGCCGCGCCTGGAGGCTGCGCCGCAAAGGTCGCCTGCGCGGCCTGGGACGCATACATGGCCGCTGCAACCTTCTGGCCCAGCGCGCGTAATTCTTTATGGATGGTTAAATATGGAGGGTTAAATAGCGCGCAAGCGCGAAGAATTGCGAACCATCTCTTTCGGCTTTGGAGCTGTTCGTGCAGGGGTTAGCCAGGGGTAATCTATCCCGGTAGAAGCACCCTGGAACAGAAGGGAAATCAACCGATGAAGAGCCTTGACCCGCTGAATCAGCAAAGGCAACTGACCCTGAATCAGCACAATAAAAAAATCGCGGGCGTTTGCGGCGGCATTGCCGAATATATGGGTTGGGATGCCACCACTGTGCGCGTCGTCACGGTGCTGCTGCTCATTCCGCTGCATCTCACGCTGGTGCTGGCGTACTTTATCCTGGCGATGGTTTTGCCCAAGGAGCCGGTCCCAAACTATCCGCCAAACCAGTACCCGCCGCAGTACCCGCCGCAACAGCCGCAGTATCCGCCGACGCAGCACCCGTATGACTGAAGCAGGAGTAAACCGATAGAGGCAAGTGGAGCGCAGCGCGGGCACGTTCTGAAGATGGTTGCCCCGCTGCGCTCCGGTTTTTCTGCATCCCCAGGCAGCGCCTTCGTCGAATTTCTGCTCACGCCATCCCCCTATGCACTCAAGAGGGTATACCCTCTTGCCTCTTATGCTATACTAGGGTGGGCTTTGTACAGGCTTCATATGATGAAGGGAAGCCGCGCGGCCTCTCTCCGTGGAGGAACCGCCTGTGAGCATTATCCCTGCCTCATCACCGCACCTGCTGGTGGTCGAAGATGATCG
The DNA here is from genome assembly GCA_046704085.1 of Ktedonobacterales bacterium. Classification (GTDB taxonomy): domain Bacteria; phylum Chloroflexota; class Ktedonobacteria; order Ktedonobacterales; family DATBGS01; genus DATBHW01. Next base: position 8,533 of record JBJKSJ010000281.1, read on the forward strand.
TGACATCCTGCACTTCCTTCAGGAAGCTCTGGAGGAGGAAGGCTATGGCGTCACCCCGGCGGCATCCCTCCCCGACTCTCTGAGGGCTTTGGAGGAGCAGCTCTTTCACCTTGTCCTGACGGACCTGTTCTCTCAGGATGGACACTCGCCCTTCGAGAGCATTCAACCCCTCCTGACGGAGGCCGCGCCCATCCCGGTCGGTATCATGACCGGATGGAAGATTCCTGACGACATCGTTGCCCAGGAGAACCTGGCCTTCCTGCTCAAGAAGCCCTTTGACCTGGACGACTTGCTGCGGGCATTGGACGCCGGAGTACACCCCAGGCTGAGCAATCTGCGCCAGGAAGAACTGGTGGAGCAGTTCTTCCTGGCCGTCAATGCCCACGACTGGAGGCGGCTGACGAGGCTCTGTACGCCAGAAGTGGTGGTGGCGTCTCCAGTATCCTTCTCCAGCACCTCCCTCCAATTGCCTGGCTATCTGGAGAGGCTGGAGGAGCGCGTGAGCCTCCTGCCGGGCTACACCATTGAGGAGTCGCGGGTGTTTGCTCGTTGGGAAGGCGTCGCGGCGCGCTACATCGTCCGTTGGCAGAGCAGCGATGGCATCATCCATCGGGCAGCAGGTTCGATGCACTTTTTCTTCCGATCCGCGCGATGGGCTGCCTGAGTGCAACCATCCTGTGATGGCTTGACAGAAGGTATTTTACGCGGTAGACTGAAGCGACTGCTTATCCCAAACGAGAAGATGCAGCAAGACGGTGAGCAAGAGGAGTAGGCGCGGCGGCTGAGAGAGAAGCGTGTCCCTGGCTGGAAGACGCGCGCAGCCTGGCCCGCCGAACGTCGCTTGCGAGTCCGAAGCGCCGAACCGGCCTCGCGTGGATCATATCACGCGCGCTGAAGTAAGCCTTCGCGGGAGCGCCCGTTAGCGCGCGCCAGAGGCAGCGAAGCTTCGCGCTCGCTGCGAACCAAGGTGGCACCACGAGCGCCCTTTCTCGTCCTTGCACGGGAAAGGGCTTTTTGTTTGGTCTCATGCAACAAGAACATAAGGAGCGCGGCAAGAGATGGCGATTGAATCGAAACGGCAGTTTGCCGATCTGCCCAAGGCGTACGATCCCCAGGCGGTAGAGGAGCGGCTCTACCGCTTCTGGGAAGAGAGCGGCTATTTTATCCCCAAGATCGACCCTGACAAGCGGCCATTCACGATCTCGATGCCCCCGCCCAATGTGACCGGCGCGCTGCATCTGGGCCACGCGATTACGGCCACGTTGGAAGACATCATGGTCCGCTATCACCGCATGCGCGGCGACCCGACGCTCTGGCTGCCCGGCGAGGACCACGCGGGGATCGCCACGCAGGCTGTTGTCGAAAGGCAGCTTGCCAAAGAGGGAACGGACCGGCATCAGCTTGGGCGCGACAAGTTTGTCGAGCGCGTCTGGGAATGGGTTGGGCAGTACAAGCATCGCATCCAGAACCAGCATCGGCGGCTGGGCGCATCCTGCGACTGGACGCGCGAGCGTTTCACATTGGATGAGGGACTTTCCAAAGCGGTGCGCGAGGTCTTTGTCCGGCTCTACGAGGAGGGGCTGGCCTATCGCGGCGAGCGCATCATCAACTGGTGCCCGCGCTGCATGAGTTCGATCTCGGACCTGGAGGTCGAGGTCGAGGACACGCCGGGCAAGCTCTATTATGTCCGCTATCCGCTGGAGCCAGTTGCGGGCGAGAGCGAGCCGCAGTACGTGACCGTCGCCACGACGCGCCCGGAGACCATCCTGGGCGATACCGCCGTCGCCGTCAATCCGCGCGACCCGCGCTATCAGGCGCTGATCGGGCGGACGGCCATCCTGCCGGTGCTGAATCGGCGCATCCCGATCATTGCCGACGACGCCATCGAGCCGGGCTTTGGCACGGGCGCGATGAAGGTGACGCCCGCGCACGACCCGACGGACTTCGAGATCGGCAATCGCCATGATCTGCCGCGCATCCAGGTCATCGGCTTCGACGCTCGCATGACCGCCGAGGCTGGCCCCTACGCCGGGCAGGATCGCTTCGAGTGCCGGAACGCCTTGCTGGCCGATCTGGAGAAGCTGGGGCTGCTGGTCAAGGCCGAGGACTATATCGTCCCGCTGGGCCACTGCCAGCGCTGCGGCACGATCATCGAGCCGCTGATCTCGAAGCAGTGGTTCGTCAAGATGGCGCCGCTGGCGACGCCCGCGCTCAACGCCGTCAAATATGGCCTGATGAAGATCGTCCCTGAACGCTTCAATAAAACTTATATTGATTGGCTGGAGAATATTCGCGACTGGAACATCTCGCGGCAACTCTGGTGGGGGCATCGCATTCCGGCGTGGTACTGCGAGAACGGGCACATCACCGTTTCGCGCGCGGACCCGACGACCTGCGCGACCTGCGGCAGCGCGGAGCTTGAGCAAGACCCGGATGTGCTGGATACGTGGTTTAGCTCGTGGCTCTGGCCGTTCAGCACGCTGGGCTGGCCGGATGATACGCCCGACCTACGCTACTTCTATCCCACGTCGGTGATGGAGACGGGCTACGACATCATCTTCTTCTGGGTGGCGCGCATGGTGATGTCTGGCATCCATTTCATGGGCACCCTCCCATTCCATACCATCTACCTGCATGGACTGGTGCGCGACGAGCAGGGGCGCAAGATGAGCAAGTCGCTGGGCAACGTGATTGACCCCATCGAGGTGATGGACCAGTATGGAACGGATGCGCTGCGCTTCACGCTGGCGACCAGCAGCACGCCCGGCAACGATATGAAGTTGGTGCCGGAGCGCATCGTGGGCAACCGCAACTTCGCCAACAAAATCTGGAATGCGGCGCGATTTGTCATCACGCAGACCGATGGCATCGCCGGCGGCATCCCGGCGCTGGAGGCGACCACGCCAGAGACGCTGACGGACCGCTGGATCGTGAGCAAGGCGCAGGCACTGACCACCAGCGTCACGCGGCTGATCGAGGAGTTTCAGTTCGGCGAGGCGGGACGGCAAATCTATGACTTCTTCTGGTCGGACTACTGCGACTGGTATCTGGAGATCGCCAAGGTGCAGTTGCAGGGCAGCGAGGCCGCGCGCGCCAACACGGCAGGCATCCTGCGCGCCATGCTGGACCGCAGCATGCGCCTGCTGCATCCCTTTATGCCCTTTGTGACTGAGGAGGTCTGGCAGCAGCTTTACGCGGGCGAGAGCGAGCGCCCGGCCCCGGCGCTGATCGTCGCCCCCTGGCCGCAGGCCGACGCGGGCCAGCGCGATGAAACTGCTGAAGAGGCATTTAGCCGGTTGCAGGAGATCATCGTCCGCATCCGCGACACGCGCAAGCAGATGGGCGTGGAGGCGGCGCGGCGCATTCCGGTGTTGATTGCCGCGCACGAACAAGCGGAAACGCTGCGCGCCCAGGCGCCGCTGATCGAGTTTCTGGCGCGGACGGAGGCGCCGCGCATCGAGGCCGACCTGCCCGCGCCAGAGCAGGCCGTGACCATCATCGCGGGAGGCGTCGAGGTCTATCTGCCGCTGGCCGGATTGATTGACATTGCGCAGGAACTGGCACGCATCGACGCCGAGATTGCCGCCGCGCGGCAGGACAGCGAGCGCAGCCAGAAGACGCTTGCCAACGAGCAGTTCACCACCCGCGCCAAGCCGGAGATTGTGCAGCGCGAGCGCGACAAGCTGGCGGGATACGAGGAGAGGCTGGCAAAGCTTCAGGCGCGCAGAAAGGAACTGGAGTAGCTGGCGGAGAGGATCACGACGGGCTGATCTGCGTTGCAAGAATTGCAAGCGTTGCAGATACCCCGACAAAGCCGACGCGGGGTATCTCCTGGTCTCCAGGGCAAAGAATTGCTAGAATTGCAGGAAACGCGCCTTTTCGTATAGCACTTCGACGCTCGCCCTGCCGATCAGGAGACCGGCGCTAGACAGACGCCCCACCAGGACAGATTGGCTATCCCATAGCCGACGAGGCGGACATGCAGGAGCGCGAGTTGTATGATAGGCTCATCTGACCATCCAACGCAGCGTACCCTCCGCTGATCGCGGGTGTGGCTGCCCGCGCTCGTCCCTGAACGAAGGATTCTTACACCGTATGCTCGACCTCCGTCCCCTGCTTCAGCAACGGCTGCGGCATCTCGCTCATCCTCGGTCGCTGTGGGAGGCGCTCACCCAGTGGGTGCGCGCTTCCTGGCCGGTGCTGGTTATCCTGGCCGTGCCGGTCCTCCTGCTCAGCCCGTCGCTCTTTGGCGGCCATGCCGCGACCGCTGACGATACCCTGTTTCTCTGGCCCCCCTGGTCAGGCGATCTGGCGCCCGCTCGCCTCGTTCCCCAGAACGCTTTGCTGTCTGATGGTCCCCTGGAGATCGATCCCTGGCTCTTCCTGACACATCAGGCACTGACTGCCGGGCGCTTTCCGTTCTGGAACGCCACAGTCGCCGGGGGGACGCCTTTCTTCGCCGCGAGTCTGCCAGCGGTCCTCTATCCCCTGACCTGGCTGGAGGCGCTGCTCCCCTATCCCCTTGGCCTGACCCTTGGGGCGCTGCTAAGATGGTGGGGAGTTGGGCTGGGCATGTATGTGTTTGCGCGCTCCTCACTCAAGCTGGCGCGCCTGTCGGCGGTGGTGTCGGCGTTGTCCTTCATGCTGGGGTCGTTCTGGGTGGTCTGGCTCATCCATCAGCTTAGTTGGGCGGTTATGCTGCTGCCCTGGCTGCTGTGGGCCACCGAGCGCGTCATCCGGCGCCCCTCGGCGCGGCGCGTGGGCGTGCTGGCGCTGCTTGTTGGGCTGGTCGGCTTGACGGGCCAGCCAGAGATGTCTTTGCATGTGACGCTGGGCGGCGGCCTCTATGCGCTCTGGCTGGTGGGGACGGAACCAGCGCGCTCCTGGCTGGCGCGTGCCCGATCCCTGGGGCGCGTCGGGGGTGGGTATCTGCTGGGCATCCTGCTTGCCGCGATCCAATACCTGCCGACACTGCTTCAGATCCCCCTCTCACAGACGCCCCTCCTGCGCGGGCAGGGGTCGCCGAGCCACCCCTTGCCGCTCTCCGGGCTTTTCACCTGGCTGGTCCCCGATAGCTGGGGCAGCCCGGTGGTGGGCAGCTATTGGGGGCCGACGAATTACAATGAGGATGTCTTTTATGCAGGGGCGGTTGCCCTGGCGCTGGCGTGTGTTGGAGTGCTGAGCCTGCGCAGGCGCGACTGGCGCCGCGAGAGGGTTTTCTTCCTCCTTCTGGTGCTGGTGTTTGGCACGCTGCTCTATGGCCTCCCTCCGGGAAGCTGGCTGACCAGTTTGCCGGTGCTGCATACTGATCTGTGGAACCGCCTGGGCGTGCTGGCGATCCTGGGGATTTCAGGGCTGGCCGGCTATGGCTGCGAGACGATGCTCGCCTGGGGAACCGCCGCGTCAGACCAGCCACTTGCCGCCGCGAGCGCCAATGGTGGGCAAGGACGCAGGGCGGCAGATCGGCACAAAGGGATGGTCGTTGTGGGCAGTCTGGCGCTGCTCCTGCTCATTCTTATAGCCATCGACCGCTGGTATCGGCCAGCGGGACTCGATCAGGGGCATACGCTGTGGGTTCTCTTCTGGCTGGATGTGAGCGTCTTGCTGGTGGGGGCTACCAGTCTGGTGCTGGCGCTGCGTTGGCGCGGCTGGGTGAATCCGCGCATCGCCGGGGCGCTCATCCTGCTCCTGCTTCTGTTCGATCAACTCCCCTTTGCCGCGCCCTACACACCGCAGCCCTCGGCCAGCCTGGCTTTTCCTGTGACTCCCACCATCGTCCGGTTGCAGCACACTGTTGGCTCGGAGAGAATGGCGGCAGCGGGATGGATTCTGCCGCCGGATAGTGGAACGGCGTATGGCCTGCATGACCTGCGGGGCTATGACCCCCTGGCGAGCGCCAGGTATCTGAAGTATATGCTGGTCATGGACCCCAGCCTGGAGCAGAGTCCGATTACCTGCTGCCGGGTGCTGACGTGCCCGTCGCTGACGCTGCTGAGTATGGCGAGCGTGGCCTATTACGCAACGCTCCCAGAGGTCGATGCCAATCGCTGTGCGCGGCTGTCGCCCGGCCAGGGTCCGACTCCTGGGCCGCTTATCCCGCTGTGGACCCAGGGCGGACTCACCCTCTGGCAGAATACACTGGTCCGGCCTCGCTTCTATTTTGCCGACCAGATCATCCCTTCCAGCAGCGAAACCCAAACTCTGGCGGCACTGCCCACCCTCAGCGCCGGGGGGCGCGACGCAATCATCGAGGGCGCCCCGGCCACTGCCGACGCGGCCACGACAAATACGGGCGCGATCAGCGTGGTAACGGACCTGCCCGGCGAGATTACCCTCCAGACGCAGACCGATGCGGCGCAGTGGCTGATCGTCGATGAGGGCTACGACACCGGCTGGCAGGCTGACGTGGATGGCCTCAGCACGGCCATTCATCCCGCCAATGAAATGTTCCAGGCCGTTTATGTCCCGGTGGGCGCGCATACCATCCACCTGATCTATCGTCCCCGCATGTTCTGGCTGGGAGCGTCGCTCTCGGCCCTGGCGCTGCTGATCCTGCTGGGGCTGCTGCTGGGCGAGTGGACTCGCCGCCGCTTCTTTGCATCATTGCCAGAAAGGCCGAATGGTGGTGATACTGCTGAGAGAGCCTTCTGAGGAAGGCCATGCGGCGCTATAAGTGTATTGCTGCGTTGAAAAGGGGAAGGGATTGCTGAAGCGACGCGCCAGGCTCTTCTGGTTCCTGAACAGCTTCGTCTGTGGGGTGCTTCTGCTCGTGGGATTAGCGGTCCTGGTCGAGCAGGTCTTTCGGGCAAGCCAGGGAGTGACCGATTTCTGCCAGGATTATGTTGCAGCGTTTCGGCTCGTTCATGGGGAGCCGCCCTATCTGCCGCTGCGCTTGTGGGCTGGCCCCATCGCTTGCAGTTTGCCAGGCGCTTACGACGCTCATCCTCCCGCCTCGGTGCTGCTGTTCGTGCCTTTCGGCCTCCTGCCGCAGATTCCCGCCACCGTCCTCTGGGGCTTTTGCTTGCTGGCGGCATACCTCGCCAGCGGCGCTTTGCTGCTCCAGGCGCTGGGCTGGCTCTCGCTGCGGGGGCTGGCTCTTTTTGTGATCGCCAGTTTGTATTGGCAGCCGTTGATAGGCGCAGAGGGGGCACAAAATTTGTGGCAGCTACTGATACTTCTACTGGTTGCCTCCTGGCGGTTGGAGCACAGCGGGCGCTATCGCTGGGCAGGAGGACTGCTTGGGCTGGCAGGATTGCTCAAAATCTGGCCGGCGGCGCTGCTCCTGGGGGCAATGGTTCGTGGTCGCTGGCGGCTTGCCCTGGCGGGCTGGTTGGCTCTGATCCTGGGAATGCTGCTGGCCTGGCTGTTCCTGGGGCCAGACGCTTACGCCACGTATCTGGGTCCGGTGCGCGCTGGGGAGAACGAGTCGATAGCTGTGGTGGGCAATATCTCGTTAGTGGGCGCTGTGGCCCGGCTTTTTATCGGTGATCCTCCTTTCTTGCCCCCTGGTGTGCGTGGGTTGACCTTGAATCAGGCGGTTCTGGTGGGAGAGGGTGTCGCGGGATTGCTCCTGGTGGGCGCCCTGGCTTTCATCTGGTGGTGTCACCGGCGTCGGCCATGCCAGGCAGCGGACGATCTTCAGCAGGGTCTACTGGTCACGGTCCTTCTGCTCGCTTTTCCCCTTACCTGGCATTTTGGATTGATCCTCCTCCTCCTACCGGGAGCCTTGATGGTCCTGGCATTACGCCAGGTTCCGCTGCCTCCGCGCTGGTGGTTTATCCTTCTTGTGGTGAGTCTGCTGCCGCTCCTGGCGCCGTATTCGCTCTTCACGTTTGCCCAGGGGTTGCTTGAGCAGCAAGGCGCCGGAGTGGCCTGGTTGGCGCTGCTGATCTGTACGCTGCCAACGGCAGGGCTGGCGCTCTTTGCGGGCGCGCAAGGCTATCTTCTTTGGCGGGCGACGGACCAGCCTGTTTCTGAGCGGCACGCTTTGTGCAAAATCCCCGCTTGCTGATATAGTTATTCTTAGCCTGGCTTGCAAGGGATGCGCTCAGTCACGGTGGCTCTGCCAGGCGCTCCGGGCGTATTGCCCGGTTTTCATTGATAGGATAGGCTCATGCAAGAAGAAGTCAAGCAGCGCAAGGCGGAGCATGTCAGCGTTGCGCTTGAGCGGGATGTGGCTGTGCCCCAGGCTTCATCCTGGCGAGATATTCGTTTGATTCATCAGGCGCTGCCCGAAGTGGACCTGGATGCAGTAGATACCTCGGTTGCCTTTCTGGGCAAAAAGCTGCGCGCACCCATCTTCATCTCCTCGATGACCGGCGGCCATCCCGACGTGGCGACGATCAATGCGCGGCTGGCCCAGGCGGCGGAAGAGTTTGGGCTGGCGATGGGGGTCGGCAGCCAGCGCGCGGGGATTGTCTCGCCCGATCTGGCCGATACGTATGGGGTGGTGCGCGAGCGCGCCCCCAATGCCTTTCTGATCGCCAATATCGGCGCGCCGCAACTGATCGCGCAGCCGCGCCATCCGGCGTTTCAGGTGGCGGATGCTCGCCGGGCTATCGAGATGATCGGGGCCGACGCGCTGGCGCTGCATATGAACTTCGCAC
>JBJKSJ010000282.1:0-6699 GCA_046704085.1 Ktedonobacterales bacterium
CCCAGACCCTGCACGCAGACCACCACGCGCTCCGGCTCGGCAGGCGCCCAGGCGCGGACAAAGATGCTCAAGTCGGTGTGGAGTTGGAGGGTCTGCTCGATCTCTATCAGTGTTTCTGTGCCAATCGGGGTGCTGGCCGCCAGGCTATCCTTGATCATTCTCCACCCTCTGCTGTTTCTGGAAGCCCAACGGCCACTGGTTGTGCCAGCGGTTTTCTCGACAACAGCCGCTGCAACAGGGTTGGTTGTGGATGCTCGCGTCGCTCAGCTATCTCGGCGGCTGGCCGATAATCCTCGTAGATTTCATGCAGGGTAGCAATGAAGATGGGGCGCATCATCATCACCAGTACCCAGGTAAACCCACCAGCAACCAGCGGGTTGGTGATCCCCTGGATCAGGAGGTAAATCGGTCCAATAACTGGTCCTTCGACCAACACCGAGCCGACAAACGCGGCGACGGCCATGCGCCAGCGACGATGGGCAATACCAAAGCTGATGCGCACAGCGCGCGCCCCGGTCTGGTCATCAACGATGGCGGCGTAGGTAGCAAACACCAGGCGCACATGCAAGAAAAGCATTGGGATGCCCAGCAGCAAGAGGGGAGTAAATGAGGGCCAGCCCCAGTGGTCTATGAGTAGCTGGCCCAGCGCCCATTGCGCCGGGGTAACGAGGCCCCAGAAGATGACGGTGGTAATGCCATTGGCCCAGAGATAGCGCGGAAGCCAGCGGACAGCCGCCGGTAAAATCTCCTGGGGAACAACGGGCTTGCCTGCGTCAATCGCCTCGATGGCTAACACGGCAGAGATATTCCCCAGCGTGATGGTGATCCAGGGCAAGGCTTCGGCGATCCAGTAGGCCGCCGCTCCTGGCTGGCTTCCGACCACGACGGCGGCCAGAGGTGGGAGCATGAAGAGTCCGACGATACTCACCAGCCCTGGAATATCCTTGCGGCAGATACGCACGCCCGCTGCGACGTAGGCGGCGGCCTGGAGCCACCAGGGGTGTGGGTCGTAGTGGGGCGTATTGCTTGCATCCTGGGGATCGTCTTTGGCAAGTAGCGAGGTTGCCTGGTGGGCCATAGGGGCTGATCTCCTTATTCCAAATAGAGCGCCTTCTTGTGATCTCGTTTCTACTTCTCTACCTTACCGCTCTGCTGCAAGCATAGAGGCTTTGTCAAGTCCTTGAAGCCTGGGCAATGAAACCTCTGTGCGCTAGTATGTCATACGAGGCCATCATGGCCTGTCTCTCTTGTCCCTTGCTAGAATACGCGGGGGGCTTCGGCATGGTATCGTACCATTGTCGCAACTTTGTCGCAAATTGGCTGGGATGGAAAGTATACTGAGTAATGGCCTGTAGCATTGTTGCTGCTGAGCATGGCATAACCAGAGTAGTCATAGGAAAATCGCTGTGTCAATTCAGGTTGAAGGGCTGACGCATATCTATGCTGCCGGGACGCCTCTGGCAAAGACGGCCCTGGCGGATATGTCTTTTAGCATTGAAGATGGAAGTTGTGTTGCCATTATTGGCGTGACTGGATCAGGAAAATCAACGCTGGTGCAGCATCTCAATGGGCTGCTGCGGCCCACCAGTGGGCGCGTGGTGGTGAATGGCCTGGAAGTAGGGGCCAGGGGAACTGATCTGGCAAAGCTGCGCCAGCAGGTGGGACTGGTGTTTCAATCACCGGAGACACAGCTTTTTGCGCGGACGGTCTTTGAAGATGCGGCTTTTGGCCCGCGCCAGGCAGGCATGAGTGAGGCAAAAGTAGCGCAGCTTGTTGCCGAGGCGCTGCGGCTGGTGGGTCTGCCAGATACGGAGTTTGGGCAACGTGATCCGTTTTCGCTGAGCGGTGGGCAGATGCGCCGGGCCGCCCTGGCAGGGGTGCTGGCGATGGAGCCAGCGATCTTCATTCTGGACGAGCCAACTGCTGGCCTGGATGGCGAGGGCCGCGCCGAACTCTATCGCTTTTTACGGCGGGTGCGCGCCGAACGAGGGACGACGATTCTGCTGGTGTCGCACGATATGGGCGAGGTGGCGGCGCTGGCTGAGCAGGTTCTGGTGCTGCATCAAGGGCGCCTGGTCTGCCAGGGCCGCCCGCGTGAACTCTTTGGACAGGCACATCTATTGACTGAGTGGGGTCTGGACGTGCCGCCGTTGAGCCAGGTGGCGGCTATTTTGCGCAAGCAGGGGTTTTCCATTCCCGCTGAGGCGCTTTCGCTTGATGAAGTGACGCGGGCTGTTCTGGCTGGCTGGCCCCAGGTCAAATCAGTCAATGGAGCGCAGCGCGATGCTCAATAACCTTCCGCTTGGTGTCTATATTCCTGGCGCGTCGCTGCTCCATCGTTTGCAGGCGCGCACCAAGATCATCCTGATGGTCTGGCTGGTGGTCTTGCTCTTTCTGGCGAACCGGCGGGCGTGGCACATTGCGCCTTATGTGGTGACGCTGGCGCTCTTGCTGCTGGCGGTGGGCCTGAGCGGCATTCGCCCCGGCTACATCTTCCGGCGCATGCGCTTGCTGCTCCTGCTGGTCGTGCTGGCCGATATTCTGGCGCTGCTCTTTACGCCTGGGGATACGACGCTGTCAACGTTTGGTCCGCTGGTCATTAGCTCCGATGGAGCCTGGTTTGTCGTCGGCTTTTCCAGCATCTTTCTGCTGGTCTTCCTCGCGGCGCAATTGCTAGCACTGACCACCAGCCCGGTGGCGCTGGCCGAAGGCATCGCGCTCCTGCTGCGCCCGCTGCGGCGCTGGCATGTTCCAGCGGATGAGTTGGCGTTGATGACGCTGGTGGCGCTGCGCTTTCTGCCGCTGCTGGTGGATGAAGCCGATCAGCTTATCAAGGCGCAGCAGGCGCGGGGCGCGCAGTTTACGAGGGGTTCTTTGCGCAAGCGCGGTCGTACCCTGCTGGCGCTGCTGGTGCCGATGCTGCGTGGGGCGCTGCGCCGGGCCGACGAATTGGCGGTGGCGCTGGAATCGCGCGGCTACGCGCTGGGCGGCGAGCAGACACCGCTGTATGAGACCCGTCTGCGCAGGCTGGATTTTGCGACGTTGGCGCTAGTCATGTTGCCAACGCTGGCCGCGCTGCTGTTTTTTTAACCTACACTCGACAATGCCTGCCCTGGGTGGGCATCAGGCAAACGCTCTTTTTGTGACTATTGGGGCGAGCCTGGAAACGGAGCCTCTCCCTTACGGGCCAGCGCGCAGATAGAGGTCTTGCCCGTTCCCATAGTGGCGCGCCAGATGAAAATGCTGCTCGACCCAGCTACGGAAGCCGGGCAGGTTATCAAATCGGCCCGTATAGAAGAGGATGGCGCCGACCTGGGGCCGCTGGGCGATGGCAATGATCTGGGCAGTCGTCAGGTAGCCAGTGGTGATGCGGACACTGGAGGTATCCACGAGTTCAGGGGGCACGTCGCGGTTTGCCAGCGCGGCAATATACTGGTCATCGGTGATGACTTGCTGCTGGGGAGTGGTGAGGCGCTGCACGTCGCTGGCGACCTGTGAGATTTGGGCAGCATTGGCTGATGGCCCCAGCGGATAGCGGGCCACATCCCGTAAATTGAACAAGATGATCCCTATCAGCAGCAGCGTGGGCAACCCGATCAGCACGAGCCTGCCGCCCCAGGCGTCCCAGACTGGCCGCGCGCGTGGCAGGCGAGCGCGGAGGGCGCCAACCTCCTGAGCAAGCGTGCCAGGCATGGGAACCAGACCAATGGCCGCGCTCAGCACCAACCCTGGAATAACCAGGACAAGGTGATGGGGAAAGAGCGGCGCTTGCCGCAAGAGGATGATCAGCGCGGCCAGTACCCAGACGCCTGCCGTGAGAACGTGCCAACGCCGCCGTATTAGCCCGATGACAAATCCGAGCAGCGCGATCAGCGCCAGTGGGCGCTCGGTTGCGGCGGCCAGCAAGGTATGGAGGTTCTGGCTCAAGGTGCTGGCGAAACTCTGGCCGGCGGCTAGGTGGAAAGCAATCACCTGCTGGTAGACGGCCTGAAGCTGGCCGAGGTAGGGCAGCAGCACCAGCAGCCCGACCAGCGCCAGCCCCATGATATAACTGCCCGCCAACAGAGCGGCGCGAGCGATGGTCTGACGCTGGGGCAGGCGCGACCTTATGCCTGAGCCATCTGGCGCTGCGCCGTATACGCGCGGCAGCGCGCGCTCGAACGTGATCAATTGGCCTACGAAGAGGATGAAGATCGGCGCGATGGCGGCGACGGCAAAGAGTTTCTCCATGATCGCCAGCGACGTCGCTGCGCCGGAGAGGAGGGCCGCCTGCCAGGGATAGCGATCAGCATAGGCGGCGAGGGCGACGGCAAGAATCATCAGCGCGACGGATGAAGCCTCGGCCTCGATGGTTTGCGATTGCAGCAGATAGAGATAATCGCACGCCAGCAGCAGCGCGGCGCCAATGCCTGCCCAGGGTCCACCAAGTCGCCTGGCGAGCAGATACATGGCCGCGATGCCAATCAGCGAGAAGCCCACTACTCCCAGGCGCGCGGCAAGCTGGGTCGGGCCAAAGAGCGCCACCAGCGGGTAAAGCGAGAGCAGAAAGAGCGGCGGTTGGGAGGAGAAGACAGGCGTAAACAGGCCGTAGCCGTCGTGCATGGCGCGCAGGGAGGACCAGTAGACGCCCTCATCATAGTTATCTGTCAGGGCGGAAAGATGCCACAGGCGCAGCAGGAGCGCCAGCAGCACGATGCCGCCGAGCAGCGCCGCTTCCCAGCGCAGGGCGAGGCTTTGCTTGCCTGGGATCGTTGCTGGAGTTGGGAGCGATTGATCGTGGGAAGGTAACGCTTGTTGTTGGGCCACGCTCTATTCTTGCCCTCTGCTTTCTGCGCGCATTGCTGGCGCTGAGATCAGCCATCTGCTGTGTGCATCACAGCATAACTCTCAGATGGGCGGCATGTCAAAAAGATTTGCTGCGCTGGCCCAGGCAGACTATCGGGGAATGGAAGAGTATTGGGCAGAATGCACAAAGCGGATGTCGTGTTTTCCTGCTATTCTACCCAAAGACAACGACCAATGGCATTTGGTATGCTTATGGTAACGCAAAGGTGCGCCGTCCTATTGTGCGTAATGTACAATAGGACGGCCTCCTCATTTACCGCCGCCCCCAATTGTCCAGCATTGAATAAGGAGTATGCCAGCAATGACCCCTGAAGAGGTAATGCAATTTGCCGAGAAACATGGCGTGAAGATGGTGGACCTGAAGTTCACCGATGTGCCAGGCACCTGGCAGCATTTTAGCGTGCCGCTTTCTTCCTTCGAGGAGGACTCCTTTGCAGAGGGGTTAGGCTTTGATGGGTCGAGCATTCGCGGGTTTCAAGAGATCAACGAGAGCGATATGCTGCTCATGCCTGACGCGGACACGGCGATCCTGGACCCCTTTACCGCCGTGCCCACGCTCAGCTTGATCTGTGACGTGGCCGAGCCTGGCGCCCTGCATCTGCCCTACAGCCGCGATCCGCGCTACATTGCCCGCAAGGCTGAGGAGTATCTGCGCCGGAGTGGCGTGGCGGATGTGAGCTATTGGGGGCCGGAAGCGGAGTTCTTTGTCTTTGATTCGGCGCGCTATGCCTCCACGCAGAACGTGCAGTTTGCCGAGATTGATTCCGCCGAGGCGCATTGGAACAGCACTGGCGCGAAATCAACGAATCTGGGCCATACCATTCGCCCCAAAGAGGGCTATTTTCCGGTTTCCCCTGCCGATACTCTTCAGGACATTCGCACAGAGATGGTGCTGACGATGGAGGCGTGCGGCATCAAGGTGGAGGCGCAGCACCACGAGGTTGCCACCGCCGGGCAGTGCGAGATTGACATGCGCTTCGACTCGCTGATGCGCATGGCCGATAAGCTCATGCTCTATAAGTACATTGTGAAGAATGTAGCGAAGCGCAATGGCAAGACCGTGACCTTTATGCCCAAGCCCCTCTTTGGCGATAACGGGTCGGGCATGCACGTCCACCAGAGTTTGTGGAAAGGCGAGCGGCCCTTATTCTTCGATGAGGGTGGGTACGCCTGCCTGAGCCAGACGGCGCGCCACTACATCGGTGGCCTGCTGCTGCACGCGCCGGCCATTCTGGGGCTGGCCGCGCCGACGACCAACAGCTACAAGCGCCTGGTGCCTGGCTTCGAGGCGCCGGTCAATCTGGTCTTCTCGCAGCGCAATCGCTCGGCGGCAGTGCGCATCCCGATGTACTCGGACAACCCCAAGGCCAAGCGCGTTGAGTTCCGCCCGCCGGACCCCGCCTGCAATCCCTACCTGACCTTTGCCGCGCTCTTGATGGCGGGACTGGATGGCGTCAGGCGCCGCATTGACCCGGAGACGCACGGCTTTGGCCCACTGGATAAGAACATCTATGAACTGAGTCCTGCCGAGGCGCACGAGATTCGCTCGGTGCCTGGCTCGCTGGAAGAGTCCCTCAGCGCGCTGGAGGCCGACTCCGAGTTCTTGATGGAGGGCGGCGTCTTCACCGAGGACGTGCTGAGCAAGTACATCGAGATCAAGCGCGCCCAGGCCGTCGAGGTGCGCCTGCGCCCCACGCCGATTGAGTTTGCGCTCTTCTACGACGCCTAGTTCGGCGCCTGCTGAGCGAACAATGTTCACTCGTGCAGCGGTGGGGGGGGCGGGTTTTTGGGGCGGGGCCCCCCCCGGGTTTTTTGTCATTAAAACCCGGTGACAGGGCCCGCGAACCCAAATAA